>JAZLHS010000107.1:0-16168 GCA_045616885.1 Selenomonadaceae bacterium
AGATTGTAGCTGATGAATCAAGACATCTGAACATTCTTTTTATGAAGGGGGTGAACGGAAGAGTAGAGTTATTGGAAGAGTTAACAGATAACACAGCGATTGCCCAATTCCTGAAGAAAAATGGTTGTTGTCCATACCATATCTGTTACGAATGCAGTGATTTAGATGGAGCGATAGAAAAATATAAAAAAGATGGTTGGTTGGTAGTGAATAAAATAAGTTATGCAGTTGCTTTAAAAGGGAATGTTTGCTTTCTGTATCATAAAGATGTTGGCTTAGTGGAATTAGTAGATTTTAAGGCTGAGGAAAATTATGGGAAATAGTTTTTATACGGAAGAAGAATTAAAAGAATTGGGTTTTCAGGAATGTGGGAACAATGTGTTGATTAGTAAGAAAACTAGTATTTACAGTCCTGAAAACATGAAAATAGGTAATAATGTCAGAATAGATGATTTTTCGGTATTGAGTGGAAAAATTATAATTGGGAATTATGTGCATATCGCTACACATAATTCGATATTTGGTGGCAAGGCAGGGATTTTTTTTGAAGATTATTCGGGGGTTTCCTCAAGATGTGCTATATATGCTGTAACGGATGATTATTCTGGAGACTATATGACAAACCCTACGGTTCCGGAAGAGTTTGTAAATATCATAGAGAAAACAGTTATTGTCGGAAAATATGCTGATATAGGAACGGGCTCAACAGTTTTACCGGGGGTACATATCGGAGAAGGGTGTTCGTTTGGAGCAATGACACTGATTGCGAAAGATACGAAGCCGTGGGGTTTTTATATGGGATATCAATGCGTACGGCTAAAAGAAAGAAGCAAAAAGCTGTTGGCATTTGAAAAAAGGTTGCATGAACGGCTGGATAAATGAAATTGTAATTAATTGGTGATTACTATGGATAATATTTTAGTGACACGGTCTTTTCTGCCTGCATTAGAAGAGTATGTCAAGGAAATATCGGATATATGGGACTCACATTGGTTGACCAATATGGGAATAAAGCATGAATCATTTCGGCGGGAACTGTGTAATTGTTTGGGCGTAGAAAGATTGGATTTATTTACCAATGGTCATATGGCGCTGGAATTGTCATTACAGGCACTTAATTTGTCTGGTGAGGTTATAACTACCCCTTTTACTTTTGCATCTACTACACATGCAATTGTACGCAATGGGTTGAAGCCGGTTTTTTGTGATATAAACCCAATAGACTTTACTATAGATGTTACAAAACTTGAATCGCTGATAACCGACCATACTTGTGCTATTATGCCGGTGCATGTATATGGGAATGTCTGTAATGTAGAGGAAATAGATCGGATTGCCCAAAAATACGGATTGAAAGTCATCTACGATGCAGCTCATGCCTTTGGCGTGAAGTATAAGGGGCAAAGCGTGGCTGGATATGGAGATGTATCCTGCTTCAGTTTTCATGCAACAAAAGTCTTTAACACTATAGAAGGAGGAGCTGCTTGTTTTAAAGATGAGTCTTTGGGGGAGAAACTTTATAACTTGAAAAATTTTGGTATTCATGGGCCGGAATGTGTAGAGGCAATCGGTGCCAATGCCAAAATGAATGAATTCTGTGCGGCGATGGGACTGTGTAATCTGCGGCACTTGGGAGATGAAATTGAAAAGAGGAAAGCTATAGCGCAACTCTATAGAGAATATCTAGGGGATGTACCGGGAATCCAGTTGAACCCGATACAGGACGATGTAGAAAGCAACTATGCATATTTTCCAATCATTGTGGATGAAATGAATTTTGGTGCCACGCGTAATGAGATCGCAGATAAACTGGCTGAGAATGGTGTGTATTCTAGAAAATATTTTTATCCGCTGACAAATATGTTTGAATGTTATCGAAACCAGTTTGATGTAAAAGAAACACCTGTGGCATTGCATATAAGTAATCGAGTGCTTACGCTCCCTATGTACGCTGATTTGCCGTTAAAAGATGTAGAGCGAATATCAAATGTAATAATGAATAAGATATGAGCGCATTGTGATGTGAGAAATTCGCCAATGTGGCAGCAGGTTGGGCAGATGACAGTCTTTGTCTATTGTGGTGCCGTTGATTTGTATTTGATACCAATAATCTTGAAGCTAATACGTCATAATTTTATAATCTGTTGGTTGTACAGTGTAGTAGTATTCTATCTGAAGTGATATCTAAAAGCGCTGTGTGTGGTTGGGCGAGTGTGTGATGTAAGGAATGAGGTCGGAATTGTGAGTCTAAGAGGTTGTCCCGTTTGTGGGGGGAGGGCAGATGCATTGGCATCTTTGACAATGAGACTGCCAAAATCTTTTGGTCTTGATGGAAATATAAAGATTGTAAGCTGTGATTCTTGTGGGTGTTGTTTTTCCTCGTCGAGAAGTAATGGGTTGGATTATGACTATTACTACGAGAATAACAATTCGTATGCTGGAAATCCTATAAATAACGAATCGGCGATGGAGTTGATATCTGGTATTATCGCAGCGTGCGTAGATTTGATTGGAACAAGTGGCGCAGTTTGTGATATGGGATTTGGCAGTGGGAAGTTGCTTAGAGCATTTAAGAATCAAGGGCTTAAAAACCTTGCGGGAATAGATCCGTCAAAAGATAGTGTAAATGCACTTAAGAAGGAAATCGAAAATGTCAGTGAGGGGAGCATATATGAATATAAGTCAGATTTTGCTGAGAGGTTTAATCTGATAACGGTAATCGATGTATTTGAGCATTTATATAATCCTCGAGAAGCATTGAGAGTGGTAGGAAAATACTTAAGAAATGGTGGATATTTATTGATATCTGTTCCTGGATTTGATCACATAGACGAGAATGAAAACGATGTACCTGATATTTTTAATCATGAGCATATAAATTATTTTTCCTCTGTGTCATTAGATAATATGATGATTTTTTCTGGGTTTGAGCCTGTGGTGAAAAAAGAGCTGAGAAGAACAGAGCTATTGGCGGTATATCGTAAAATAAGCTCAACTGGGGTCAAACATGATGTTCTGAAATTTGATGGCGTCACGGCGGAAAAGATAAAGAAATATTTTCGTTCGAGAGAAGTTATGTTGAAGAATTTTAATGAAGTACTAAGTGATTTGTGGTCAGATGGAGTAAGGTCGTTGTACTTATGGGGGGTGGGGGCTTTTACAATGTATTTGGTGGCAAATAGCCACATTGCAGATTTTGAACTGTATTTTGTAGATGGAAATGTTCAAAAACAGGGTATGGAATATCTCGGGAAAATCGTTGAATCTCCCGATAACATAATTGATGACCGGCCTATAGTAATATGCGCAATGCATTCTGTGGAGGCAATCAGAAAAGACATAGGCGATAGGAGATTAAAGAATATGGTGGTAGTGCTCGGAGGGCGTGGAGAGCACTAAGCCACGATTGTTTACAACCTGCTAGATGTAGTTGCGTGATGCTAATGCCGTATTATGAACGATATTATGATGCTTCTTAAATACTGCTGTTGGGTTACAGAGCGATTTGTATGAAAAGTTGTTGTTATTGGCTATGCAGGAGTTTTCAGTAGCTACACAGTATTGGGATTACCTACACTCAAGTGATTGCGCAGAGGCGCTGGTAGCACTGGCTGAGCGTGGCAAAAGTGGGGAAATATATAATATAGCTAACGGAGACTATAAACTGCTAAAGGAATTTACGGAATTGGTTCGGGAAATAGTTGCACCATCGAGGTGCCTGAGTTACGGAAAGGAAGCAAATATAGTATATTCTCTGCAGGTCACAGGAGAAAAATTGAAATCGGATACGGGCTGGAGACCAATCGTTGCATTTGATGATGGAATAAAAACCTTGAAGTTTGACTTGTAATAGACTCCATTTAGAATACGGGAGGTATTTATTGGTGATGGCTGGTAGTGAAGAGAAAGAAAATGTATGTCGTGCATTAGAGCGTATTTGCGAAAAGTTCAGAGAAGAAAAAGTTTTTTATTTCGATAAATTTATCGGATATATGGAGCGGGTTTTTGCCGAGAATGGATACAGGGATAAGGGTAATCAAAAGAATACACATAATATTTTAATTCTCACCGATTCTGGAGTGGGAGATTTTATACAGGCAACACCGGCAATAAAAGAGGTAAGACGAATATATCCTAGAGCGAGAATAACGCTGCTGATTTATCCGCGAGCCACTAATTTGGCGTTAGGTTGTCCTTATGTTGATGAAGTTATTCCAGTCCCTCAGATAATAGGGGTGTTGCCTCTCGAAGAACAACTTAAATATAACATTGAATTTGTTAAGGATAATTTGTTAGATAAGCGATTTGATGTGGCCTTTATATTCAACAATTATTTTCATTCGGTTCTGCTGGCATACATGAGTGGAGCAGTTAGAAGGATAGGAGAAGCTGTCACAAAAACGGATTTTTGGGGTGGGGTGGATATAAAAGCAACAGAAATGCTGCTGACAGATAGAGGGGTGCCTGATACATTAGGTGATGATGTATCTTATGCAGATTGTTTCTTGGGCATACTTGATGAGTTTAAGGGGGTTCCTGTGGATGATAGAAAGCCGGAAATATGGTATAAGGCTGATGATCGAGTAGTGGCCGATGTTATAGCGGAAACTTGTTTGGCAGAAAACCTTTATTGTATCGCTATAGGAATAGGAGGAACCAGGGCTAGTAAATTTTGGCCTGTAGATAGATATGCAGAAATGGCTAATTCTCTATTGGATACGACGGATAAGAATGCGTTGTTTATTATCTTTGGCGGGCCGGATAACAAGGATGAAGGAGACGTGCTAGAAAAAAGCATAAAGAATAAGCGAGCAATAAATTTGGCGGGAATTACTTCATTCAGACAGTCGGCAGCAGTAATGGATTTATGCGATAGGGGCTATATAGGGAACGATACTTCTACATTACATATGATGGCAGCACTTGGAAAACCGGTATTAGTAGTCAATGCGTACTCAGCAGACAAGCCTTTGGTTAGTAAATGCCCTGGGTATATAGCTAGCCCTTTGCTTATAAGAACCAAGGGCGTGCCGGCCGTGGTCGTTGTACCAGATAAGGCTGCTGATGAGTGCGTATCAGACAATTCCTCTTCGTATGGTTGTATACATACATATGAGCCACATTGTATAAACGGGGTTAAGGTCGATGCCGTTGTACATGGATGGCGTCTGTTACAAGATAATGTTAAAAAAGGAATAAAAGAACACCAAATTGTGTATTATTCAGAGGACAATGAAGTTGTAACAATATACAGTAAATAGTCGTATATAAAATGTAATTAGAAATATCTGGGTGGATAGACAGAAATGATTAATGTTAACGAAAAGCATGTTATGGTGCATATTATTAATACGAATCCCGAGATGTTGAATCTTTGCTCAGAGGCGTTGCGAAAAACGGAGAAACCAACAGGCTTTCAGTTTGAGGCAGAAGTGCTTAATAGACCGCTTGAAGGGGGTATATATTATAAAAAACTTAATATGAGTGATGCGTACTATCATTTTTTTGTCGAATCGGATTGCCTGATTCTCGATGATAGATTCTTTTATACAATGATTGAGACGCTTGAGGATGAGTCAGTGGGCATGGTTTCGGTGGCAGGAACCAGAGCGGTCGAAGACGAGGCCTGCAGCGATTTTTTGGGTTGTTTTGCCATTGAAGGGGAACATGGGGAAGCAAAAGTAGTCCGTGGTGCCGAAGATGGCAATATGATTGTAGCGTCCCCTTTGGTGTGGGGGGTTAAGGGAAAGATTGCGATTTCTGATGTACCAGGGGAGTTGCTGCCTGGAGTAGTCGCTATGGAATATTGGCGTAATGGTATGCGCTGTGTAGTACCGAAACAGGAAACACCGATGTGCTTCTTTGTGAAATCGGATGACGGAAGACGAAAGAATATCTTACGCGAATTATACCCAATATACGGTGCTGCTATGTTGAAGTTGGCTACAGACTTTATAAGATTGGGAAAAAATGTTGATATATTTGACAGAGAGCGATACACGATCGGCAGAGATGCCAGCGGTAATAAATATATGATGCAGGTTGGAGATGAAGTAGGCATAGGTGATGACTTCTATGGAGAACTTCTCCAACCAATTTATATTAGTCATAAGGTGAAAATCGGCAATTGCGTTTCTGTCGGTACGGTTCCGAAAGGAGAAAATCCAAAAGAAGAAAGCACTGTTATAGACTATGGAGCTGTCGTTGGAGACAATGTTGAAGTGCGCTGCGGAGTAAAGATAGGTAGATTTGCGCAAATATTAAGTGGGAGCACTGTTACAGATAGTATACCTGCATATACTGTGGCAGCTGGAAATCCAGCTAGAATCATTGCGGTGTATGACTATAGGACGCAGAAATATGTTGCGGTGACGGGCAAGAATGAAACGGAAGCGCTGCTTGAAGGGAGAAAAGATGCGCGACCGTTAATAACAATAGGGATACCGACATATAACAGATCAATATTTTTGCGAAAATGTTTGGCAGCCATATTTGATACTATTGGCGAAGATCCTCAGTTTGAGGTGCTTGTTTCAGATAATCACTCAGATGACGAAACCGCAGATTTGGTGGCTTCATATGAAGCTAGATTTTCAAACTTAATAAATTCGCGTAATAGTGAGAATATTGGTGGAGCTGCGAATTTTGAAAAGGTATATAACACGGCAAGAGGGCTTTATGTGTTTTCAACCGGAGATGATGATTATTACCCGATAGGGGCGTTGTATAAGGTCCTAGATGTAGTTAAACAGAACCAGGATTGCGGTATGATATCGATACTTCCATATGGAGGAAAAGGGACAGTAGTGACCGGAAATGGGGCGAATGAGTATCTGCATGATTTAACCTATTGGTGTACATGGATTGGAGCGCTGGGATTCAGGTCGGACATAGCGCGGAATATAGACATAGACTGTGAGAGAAATATGCATTTTTCACAGGTGGAAAAGCAAATACGTGTGTTGGAGAAAATGCCCAAATATGCAGTGATCAATCTGGAGGTAGCAAGAAGTGACAATGGTGAGGCCGTAAACCTATTGCCAGATGAATACGAAAAGCTTGATCGGGAGGGACGGCTGACATCGTACTGTAGTGTTTTCATTAAAGCATATTTAGATACGTTGCACTATTGCAAGAGATATGGATTGTCCGATGAGACGATAAGGTGGGAAATGAAGAACATCTTTATGAAACACATCGTCTCATGGATAGGGGGACTCAGCCAGAAAAATGCCGGATTTTCCAGAAAAGATACACTGAAGTATTATGATGAATACTATAAAGCTGAGGAGTATTATTTGGAAGGACGGAGAATGCTGGAGGAGCAGCTGAGACGGTGAGGGAAAATGTGTATAAGCAAAAAGGATAGCCTGAAGGAAAAGGCGATAAAAGCCGTACGAGACTATTATAAAGTCAGTTTTGGTCAAGACGATTCCTATATACCTGGAAGGCGAATCGGATACGGTGGAAGGATTTTTAATGAAGAAGAGTTGGCAAATCTTACGGAAGCGGCTTTAGATTTTTGGCTTACCACCGGTCGTTTTTGTCAGCAGTTTGAAAAAGAATTTGCTGAGTTCTTAGGAGTTCGTTTCTGTTCGCTGACTAACTCTGGATCTTCTGCAAATCTGTTGGCATTTTCAGCACTCACTGCAAAAGAGCTGGGAGACCGTCGCATAAAGCGTGGAGATGAGGTGATTACCGTTGCTGCAGGTTTCCCCACTACAGTAGCACCGATTATTCAATATGGAGCGGTGCCTGTCTTTGTGGATGTTACTATTCCTAGCTACGAGATTGATGCTACTCGTTTGGAGGAGGCACTTTCGGATAAGACGAAAGCTGTGATGATTGCCCACACTATGGGCAATGCCTTTGACCTTAAAACAGTAAAGGCTTTTTGTGAGGAACATAACCTGTGGCTGGTAGAAGATAACTGTGACGCCCTGGGGACGAAATACTTCATTGATGGAGAGTGGAAGTACACAGGGACTATTGGCGATGTTGGGACATCAAGTTTTTACCCTCCGCATCACATGACGATGGGCGAGGGCGGGGCTGTATATACTAACAATCCTTTGCTTAAAAAGCTGGTAGAGTCTTTCCGTGACTGGGGACGTGATTGTTGGTGTAGCTCTGGGCGGGACAACACCTGTGGCTGCCGTTTCAGTGGCCAGTTCGGCGAGCTACCTAAGGGATATGATCACAAGTATGTTTACTCCCATTTCGGTTACAATTTGAAGGTTACAGAGATGCAGGCGGCTATTGGTTGCGCGCAGCTGAAGAAATTGCCTGATTTTATAAAGAAAAGGCGAGAGAATTGGCAATATCTTCGGGAGGCATTGTCAGATTTGGCTGACTACTTTATTCTGCCGGAGCCGTCAGAAAATACAGAGCCAAGCTGGTTTGGCTTCCTGATGACGGTGAAGCCTGAGAATGGGATTTCCCGTGATACAGTTGTTAATTATTTGGAAGAGCATGGGATTCAGACGAGAATGCTCTTTGCCGGCAACCTTATTAAGCATCCCTGCTTTGATGAGATGAGAGAAAGCGGCGAGGGATATCGTGTGGTTGGAACCCTGGATAATACCGACAGAATTATGAGAGATACATTCTGGATTGGAGTTTACCCCGGGATGACTGAGCCAAAGTTAAAGTATATGTCGGATACGCTTCATGAGTGTGTGAGGGAACAACATGCTTGATTTTTATCGGGGACGACGGGTTTTTGTTACCGGGCATACCGGCTTTAAGGGCATGTGGCTTTGTCGTATGCTGTTATTGGCAGGAGCAGAAGTTTGTGGATACGCATTGGAGGCACCTACGGTAGAAGGACGAGAGCTGCTGAAACATAGTAACATGCTTTCAGGGGTAGAGGATATTCGTGGCGATGTAAGAGATCGAGATAAGCTGATTTCTGCAATGAAAGAGTTTGGTCCGGAAATTGTCCTTCATCTGGCGGCGCAGCCGCTTGTTCTGGAGAGCTATCGTGACCCTGTTACAACCTATGAGACGAATGTAATGGGCACCGTAAATGTTTTGGAGGCAATTCGACAGACTGAGAGCGTGAGGTCCTTCGTCAATGTGACTACCGATAAGGTATATAAGAATAATGAGTGGTGCTGGGGCTATCGGGAAAATGAGCCGCTTGATGGATACGATCCATATTCAAACAGCAAGAGCTGCTCGGAGCTGGTGACACACAGTTATCAACAGAGCTTCTTTGGTGATGGAAGGGTGGCAATATCCACTGCCAGAGCCGGTAATGTTATCGGTGGTGGGGACTTCTCGGAGAACAGGATAATCCCTGATTGCATTAGAGCAGTAGTGTCCGGAAAGACGATTGAGATAAGAAATCCATACGCTACTCGCCCTTATCAGCATGTGCTGGAGCCGTTGTCAGCGTATTTGCTGATTGCAGAAAAACAATATGAGGATATAAGTTTGGCCGGAGCCTATAATGTTGGTCCGGCTGATTGTGATTGTGTGACGAATGGAGAATTGGCAGAAATCTTTTGTGAATGCTGGGGCGAGGAGGTAGCTTGGATAGACGTGAGTGGCATGCAGACAAAAGCACTGCATGAGGCAAACTTCCTTAGGTTGGACTCATCAAAGATAATAAGTGTAATCGGATGGAAACCACGATGGGACATAAAGAAAGCGATTGAAAAAACTGTTGATTATGCAAAATCCTCGTTAAGAGGTGACTGTACGATGAATGTAATTGGCGCACAAATTAAGGAATACTATTGCGAATAAAGAGGCATGAATGATGGATAGCCTTTGCGAAAGGAAACTTGATGAAAATAAAATATGCTTCATTGCTTGTGTAAATGATGAAGACCAGTTTGAAAACTATTTATTGACAGGGCTTAAGCGATTAATTGTACCTGAAGGAGTCTCGGTAGAAGTATTAGCGATTCGTGGAGCAAAATCCATGGCCGCAGGGTATGAAGAAGCGCGGCAAGCTAGTGACGCAAAATACAAGATTTATCTTCATCAGGATTTAGAAATAACAAATGAAAATTTTATCTCCGACATATTGGCAGAATTTCGCAGAGATAAGAATGTTGGTCTAATCGGGATGATTGGGACAGAGCGTCTGCATCCTGATTGTAATTGGTGGGATAATACAGAAGGAAATCTTGTTGGAGGAGCAGGTGAGATTTTTGCCGAGAGGATGTCGAACAAACTTGATTTCTCAGATGTGATGAATGATGATTGGGAACATGTAGAGGCGGTAGATGGTATCCTGATGGTTACCCAGTATGATGTTCCGTGGCGTACGGATATTATGGATAGCTGGCATTTCTATGATGTGTCCCAGTGCCTGGAATATACTAGAGCTGGTTATAAGGTGATGGTTCCGCGGCAGAAAACACTCTGGACGCTTCATCACCGCCCCGCACAGATGCGTGACGGCTGGCTGCCACTGTGGGACAAGTATCGACGACGGGTGATGTTGGAATACACGGAAGAAATCCTCCCGCCTGCAAGACTTAATGACAAAGAGATCCTGCTTGTGGTCTGTGACCATGAGGGAAATGCAGATAAGATTCAGGCTAAATACGGATATTTGGCAAGACTGGCCGTGCCTGCAGGCTATCATTTGTCAGTAGAGGTTGTATCAGACGATTGCCCTGCGTGGTCGTTTGGCAGTATACAGAAAGCAAGTAATGCTAAGTATAAAATCTATCTGGATGGCAATGCAAAAATTGTCAATAATCGGTGCATTGCCGAACTTTTGAAAATTTTTGTAACGAACCAAGCTGTCGGTATCATCGGTGTTCGTGAAGGTATGTATGGCAGTATTGACGGTAGGTTTGTTGCGACTCAGTATGATGTGCCTTGGGATGACATTCGCTATCCTGGCAATATGTATGCATCAGAAGCAATGTGCCTTGATATGAAACTGAAGGGCTATGAGGTCATTGTGGCTAATCAGGATAAACCATGGGTGGAGATGGAACCGATTGAAACTATAACGGAAGAAATCATTAAACCTTGGGCGGAAAGTCATCTGAGGAGTAACGGCGTTTGGCGGGTAGGAGAATCCAGTCGGGAAATTATCATGGCAGAGTATGGCTCGACGATAGGGAATGAATAATGAGCGATATACGTACACTGGATGCCAATAAAATATGCTTTATCGCCTGTGTGAATGACGAGGAGCAGTTTGAAAGCTACTGTATGGCAGGATTGCGCCGGCTTGTTGTGCCCGATGGAATGTCAGTAGAGGTGATGACTGTTGACGATGCACCGTCTATGACTACTGGTTATGAGAAGGCTCGTTGCACTAGCGATGCAAAGTTTAAGGTCTATCTCCATCAGGATGTTGAGATTGTCAATCAAAACTTTATAAATGATTTATTATCAATTTTCTCTCGTGATGAGTCCATCGGCATGGTCGGTATGGTTGGTGTAAATCGCCTTTGCTCCAATGCTGTATGGTGGGATAGCTTCTCCAATGGACTTAAAGGTGGTATTACCTGCACTCGTGATGAACAGTCCAAAACGGTCTTGAATTTTTATGAGCAGACCGGTACGGAGACTGTTCCTTATGAGGCTGTTGCGACTGTTGATGGACTGCTTCTTGCTACTCAATATGATGTTCCTTGGAGAGACGATATTATTGGTAGCTGGCACTACTACGACATATCACAATGCTTTGAATATCGGAGATTGGGCTATCAGATTGTCGCTCCCAGGCAAGAAGAGTGTTGGGTCATACACCATGAACGAGATAAGAAGACATATAGCTGGCTGTATGATTGGGATAGTCAGCGCAGGAAGTGCTTGAATGAATATTGGACAGAGATTGCGCAGGTATCGCCCGAGGATGAGAAAAAAATCGAGATTCTTATCACGGATAAATCAGAATGGGAGAGTACCGATAAGTATGATTATCTTCGAGAACTGGCTGTTCCCGCAGGATATGCTTTCAATGTAACAGTGACCAAAGGGTCATGGAAGGCACGAGATTACCGGGAGTTTCAAGAGGAGAAGCAGGTAAAGTATCGGATATATATTGATGAAGGAACGAAAATCGTCAATCTAAATTTTTTGAAAGAGCTGTTGGCAGCTTTTGCTGTTGATGAGCGTATTGGCGTCATTGGTGTGTCTGGTCGGCATTGCTTGACTGATGGTGTGGATGGAGATGAATGCCGCAGTCTGTGGCAGAGCAATGTGCCGATGGTGCCGGTGGATATGGTGACCGGTGGGTTTGTTGCCACTCAGCACCCTGTACCATGGGATGATATTCGCTATTGTGGAGATGGCTTTGTGGCAGAAGCCGCCTGTCTTGACATGGCTCGCTGTGGTTATCTTTCTGTGGTTGTTCGTCATGAGTCGGGTAAGGAATGGGTGAAATCAGCAGATTGTGTGTCTGATGATATTCATGGGGTGAAGATTGCTGACATCAGCACGGAGCCTGACGAAATATCGGAAGATGTCATTCGCTTGATGCAAGAGCGAGCGGTTATTAATTTCCGCGGCTGTGACAGAGGGGAAATATTCCATAAGGAATATGAAATCGATTGGGGAAAAATAGACAAGCGATTGCCGGAAAATAGACTGGATGAAATGCCTCTAGTTTCTGTGGTAATGCCGGTATGGAATGCGGAGAAATATATCGGTGCAGCTATTGAGTCTGTACTGACGCAGACCTATCAGAATTTTGAACTGATGCTGGTGGCGGACTGCCCGACTGATAATACATCTGCTGTGGTTGCTGAATATGCACAGAGGGATAAGCGGCTGCGGGTGCTGAAGAATGACCGCAATCGTGGTATTGCCTATACCACTAATCGGGCTATTGCCGAGGCACGAGGAAAATATATTGCTCTCCTAGATGATGACGATTTGATGACACCTTGGCGATTGGAACTGCAGGTGGCGTATCTGGAGCAGCATCCGGAGATTGATATTCTCGGAGGCTGTACCGTGAATATTTTTGAGGATGGTGCGTTGGCCAATCGCTGGTATGAGCCGCCTCGCCTTGGGGCAATTCATGCAAACCTGCTTCTGAATATGGGCGGCTTTGCCAATGGAACCGGCATGATACGCCGTGACTTCATTGTAAAGAACCGTCTACGCTATCGTGACAACGCTATGGGTATGCAGGACATGAAGTTCTACATGGACGCGTCGCCGCTGGGACGATTCGATGCTATACCTGATGTGCTTCTGTACTCCCGGCAGCACGGAGGACAGGAGACACGCTCGGCTATGGGCAGTGAGCGAGCGATGAAACGAGCGGCGAAATATGCTCAGTTTCAAAGAGAGTCACTGGTAGCAAACGGCATATTCTTGAAGCCTGCCTGCATGAATCTCCTTAATCGCATCTGTGATGAATATCATGCTGCGGTGTGTGCCGACGAAAAAGAATTGCGTCAGTTCACGGCAGTCATTGAGGAGATATATCGACAAGCAGCGGCGAGGAAATTGTGGTTCTTGGAAGAAGCCGGAGCTTGTCTGGCCAGCCGGGTTTGGGAGCAGTGCAGCAAGCTTGGTGTAAAGGAACCGCCGAAGGTTACTCCGGCAGATTTGCCCTGCTGATGTATAAGTGCTGACTCGACTATAATAAGGAATGTGGGGAGAAAATGGGCTCGCTAAAGCTATTTGAAACAAAGAGGATTCGTTCCGTTTGGAATGAGGAAGAGCAGCAGTGGTATTTTTCCGTCGTTGATGTCGTGGGAGCACTGACGGATAGTGCAAATCCGTCTGCTTATTGGAGAAAGCTGAAGCAGCGTCTGATTACTGAGGGAAATCAAACTGTGACAAATTGTCACGGTTTGAAAATGGAAGCGCAAGATGGTAGGATGCGCGTGACCGATGCAGCAAATACTAGAGAATTGTTGCGTCTCATCCAGTCCATACCGTCTCCTAAAGCAGAGCCCTTCAAGCTGTGGCTGGCTGACGTAGGCGCTCGGAGGCTTGAAGAAATAGAAAATCCGGAGCTGGCCAGTGAGCGGATGCGTGAGCTGTATCGTGAGAAGGGCTACAGTGAGGAATGGATAAATCTTCGTCAGCGTGGCATGGCGATACGTGACAGTCTCACCGATGAATGGAAAGCGCGTGGCGTAAAGGAAGGAAAAGAGTACGCTATCCTGACAGCGGAAATCAGCAAGGCTACTTTTGGAATGAATCCTAGTGAATACAAGCAGTACAAGGGGCTGATGCGACCCGGCGAGAACCTGCGTGACCATATGACCGATATGGAGCTGGTGCTGACAATGCTGGGGGAAGCCTCTACTACAGAAATTGCTCGCACCCGCGATGCTCAGGGCATGGCAGAAAATGAGAAGGCTGCAAAAGATGGCGGCAGGATTGCCGGCGATGCTCGGAGACAGCTGGAAAAGGAAACAGGCAAATCGGTCCTATCTAAACAAAACTACAAGGAGCTTCCGGAAAGAGAAATACGGAAAAGATTGAATAAATGATGTATACATTAAAACATAAGCCGACTGTGTGGCGAGCAGTCGGCTTTTTTGATATACTACATCCAATTGTCATCATATTTTTCTATCTAAATAAGGGGGATTTTCCTAATGAGTCTTTCTATCCAGATTCTCTTCGCCCTCATACTGGCGGTCATCGCCGGTCTGGGTGCCGGAACCGAGGGTCTGCCGTTCTGCAACGCATGGATTGCGCCTATCGGTAAGATTTTCGTCAACCTCATCAAGATGATGATCGTTCCGGTTGTCTTCACTTCTCTCATTGTTGGTATGACCAGCCTTGGTGATACCAAGAAGCTGGGCCGCATTGGTTTCAAGACCGTTCTCTTCTACCTCTGCACCACTGCTGTTGCTATTGTTATCGGCTTCGCTGTTGCCGGTATCACCGAGCCGGGCGTTGGCCTCGCTATTGCCGGTAAGGCTCCGGCTGTCAAGGCTGCACCTTCCTTCATGGAGGTTCTCGTCGGCATGGTTCCGACCAATCCGCTTGAGTCCATGGTAAAGGCACAGATTCTGCCGATTATCGTTTTTGCTCTCTTCATCGGCTATGGTATACTTCAGGTCGAGGCTGAGCGTCAGAAAATCGTCGTTGGTTTCTTCGATGCCTGCGCTGAGGTTTGCTACAAGGTCGTTGCTGTCGTCATGAGCTTCGCTCCGGTCGGCGTATTCTGCCTCCTCGTTCCGGTAGTTGCCAAGAATGGTCCGGCTGTACTCCTGCCGCTCATTTCTGTAATCATCACCATGGCTATCGCTTGCATTATCCACACCACTGTCGTATACAGCGGTCTCGTCAGCATGCTGGCAAAGATGAGCCCGATGAAGTTCTTCCACGGTGCTTCCGAGCATATGCTGGTTGCTTTCACCACCTGCTCCTCTGCTGCTGCTCTCCCCATCAACATGAAGAACACTCAGGAGAAGCTGGGTGTTTCCCGTGAAGTTTCCAGCTTCGTTCTGCCGCTGGGTGCTACCATCAACATGGATGGTACTGCTATCTACATGGGTATCTGCTCTCTCTTCATTGCTAACGTATTCGGCATTCATCTCACCATGAATCAGATGATGATGATCGTCCTCACCGGTACCCTTGCTTCCATCGGTACTGCCGGTGTTCCGGGCGCTGGTCTCATCATGCTGGCTATGGTTCTCCAGTCTGTAGGCCTGCCGCTTGAGGGTCTTGCTCTCGTAGCCGGTATCGACCGCGTTCTCGACATGATGCGTACCTGCGTCAATGTTACCGGTGATACTGCTGCTGCCTGCATCATTGATAACGGCGAGAAGGAATAATCCTGATTCACTGACACTATCGGCGGACGCTTCGGCGTCCGCCTTTTTGCTTGCAAAAATTTGCGGTGCGGCGGTATAATCGTATTGGAAAACCTCATCCGTCTCGCTTCGCGAGCCACCTTCTCCAGTGGAGAAGGTCATTAGATTGGTTAGATGACCCCATCCGTCTCGCTTCGCAGCAAAGGCGTGTCCTCCCTGACGTCCAGGGAGGGGAACCATGCGCGGCATGGTGGAGGGTACGAAAAGAAAGACGGAATTAGACTAACCCACCTGAAGTGGTAAGCTTATTTTTGACACAAAAGGGGTAGAAAATATACACACATTGCTTATACTGTACATAACAGGAACAATGCGTGTTCTACCTTTTCCTATAAGTGAACAAGGAGGCTTACTGTGAAATACACAAAAGAAGAAAGACTAGATATAGGCCGTCG
>JAZLHS010000108.1:0-1374 GCA_045616885.1 Selenomonadaceae bacterium
TTTCCGCGTTGGCTATATGAATGATTTTTTGCCGTACTGCAGCACTGATACCGACGGCAAAGCTATCGGTGTCATGGCAGATACTTTGGCTGCCGGTTTCGGAAACCTGAAGCTTGACCGCCCGGTGACCTTTGAATACAAGGCATTCAATACGACCGAGGCCATGATAGAGGCAGTGCATCAGCATGAGCTGGATGTCATTTTCCCGATTTCTGACAATGTAAATTTCTGCGAAGAAAACGATATGTATCCCTCCAGCGTGGTAATATCTTCCGCAATGAACTATGTTTATCAGGGGCATCTGGAGGATGCAAAGAAAAAACCGCTGACCATTAACCGGCACAATCAAATTCAAACAGATTATGTCAGGAGATATTTCCCGGGGCGGGAAATAGTTTACCTTGATTCGGTAGAGGAATGCCTGCAGGCAGTAAAGTCCGGCCAGTCCGGCGGCGCCATACTCAGCGGGCTTCGAGCCAGCGTACTGCTGCGCGCGGTTGATTATGAAGATCTGAGCTATGTAGAGCTGCCCGACAGTACCGTAAAGTGCTTCGGTGTCAGCGGGTACCACAAGGGTATTCTGCCGCTGATTAATCAGGCGCTGAATACTTTGCAGAAGAATAACATCGTCAACTACTCCGCAAAGTATTTGGAAAAGGCCCATGACTACAGCATGACGGAGTTTCTGAAGCGCAACAAATTGTCATTGTCGCTGCTGGCCCTCCTTTTGATAGGCGGCGCGGCGGCAGCCCTTGTTATTATCCGCATCAGATACCAGAAGCAAAAGCTGTATTACGACTTTGCCTATAAGGATTCGCTCACCGGTCTTTACAACCGCCGACACCTGGACGAAGAGCTGGAAAAACTGGAAAAGAACATCCCTGGTAATCTGGTTTGCGTGAGCATGGATTTGAACGGACTGAAAGCGGCCAACGATAATTTCGGCCATGCAGCCGGTGACGAACTGATTAGGGAAGCCGGGAGACTTATTCAGGAAAGCTTTGGCAATTACGGCAATGTCTACCGGGCCGGTGGCGACGAGTTTTTTGCTCTGCTCCGTACAGACCGGACCACTTTTGCCGAGGCGAAGGCAAAGCTGGACAAGAGCTGCGCCGAGTGGAAGGGAAGCTTTGATTCCCCGCTGCGCGTTTCGGTGGGCATGGCCATGAAGGATGATACCCCGGACGGACAGCTCTCCGGCATATATAAGGTAGCCGACGAGCGAATGTATGCAGCGAAAGCGGAATACTACCGAACCCATAACATTGAAAGAAGAAAAGCATAGCTATGGGGGCGTAAGTTAGAACGCTTTGCCTTGAGTAAATAAAAACTTGGGCAGATATTGGAGATTTACCAATATCTGCCGAAGTTTTT
>JAZLHS010000109.1:0-2310 GCA_045616885.1 Selenomonadaceae bacterium
GGTGGCCTAGGCGTTGCAAAATCCGACATCGAAGCGGCAATATGGTATCGTAAAGCGGCAGGACAAGGAGATCATAATGCACAAAACAATCTAGGTTATTGCTATGACCACGGTAATGGCGTTGAACAATCCTGTACAGAAGCCGTCAAATGGTATCGCAAGGCTGCTGAACAGGGAAATGCTGAAGCCCAGACTAACTTAGGCTTTTGTTATGCTCATGGTGATGGTGTAGAGCAGTCATATAGCGAAGCCGTTAAATGGTATCGTAAAGCGGCAGAGCAAGGGAACGCGTATGGTCAAGTTCGATTAGGTATGGCATATTTCAATGGTCAAGGCGAGAAACAATCTTATGCCGATGCTTTCACATTATTTATCAAGGCCGCAGAGCAAGGACTTGCTAATGCTCAATATAATATAGGTGTATGTTATGAAAATGGTTTAGGTGTTGCACAATCTTATTTAAAGGCAGCCGAATGGTATCGAAAAGCAGCAGAGCAAGAGAATACAGATGCCCAAAACAATTTAGGCTACTGCTATGCACATGGTTTAGGCGTTGAGCAATCTTATGCAGATGCTATAAGGTGGTATCGTAAAGCGGCTGAACAAGGGTATGCTCAGGCGCAATACAATTTAGGCTATTGTTATGAATATGGTCAAGGTATAACACAATCTCGCACTGCTGCTGTCAAATGGTATCGAAAAGCAGCTGAACAGGGGCATAAAGGAGCTATAAAGGCTTTGGCCAGATAAAGAAAGGCATAGTATGGCTTTGTGTTGAAAAAATATTCAAAATGGGATTAACATCAAGTATTTGGCCACTTCGTCCTTTAATACCCTTATTTCGTCCTCCAGCCACCTCGGATATTTGGTCAGAAAACAGCAATGCCGTACTTTTGCATCGTGATTAAAAAAAACACGGAATCTAGACACAAATTTATCAACCTCTAAAACCTTACTATTATGAACAACGAAGAAACACGCATTCTGAATCCTCAGCAGAATGAAGAGCCCAAGCAAAACGAAGTGAAAGCCCCCGAAAGCACCAGCAAGGGTGGATTTGGCAAGAAAGCCGCAGCCGCTACGGGTCTCGCCGCAGGTGCCGCAGCTACGGCTACCGCAGAACACGCATACGCCCACCTCAACGGAGAGTATGTGTCACCCGAAGCTGAAGAAGCCCAGGACGAGGCACAACCCGAAGTGGAAGCCACGGCCCAGCAGGAACCTGCTCCGGAACCCGTTCCTGAGCCCTCTCCCGAAGAACCGGGCACCGATGAGATTCCGCAGGATGCCAGCCTCGTTGATGACAAGCAGGATAATGAGCCTCAGGAACCAGAACCGACTCCCAATGATGAAGGTGAAGTCCATGTGGTCAGCGTCGGCACGATAGAAGATGGCGACGGCAACGAGATGGTGGCCGCTGTACTAGAAAACGAAGCAGGAGACCCTGCCCTGATTGTGGATGTGGATGTGGATGGCACGATGGACTTGTTAGTATGGGATGAGAACCAAAATGGATATATTGAGGAGGCAGAAGTACACAATCTGCATGAGGATGGTGTTGACATCCAAACCGCTGATGTTATCGCTGCTTGCGAATCTCCGTCTGTAATGCCAGACGATACCGACCAGTATGTTGCTGGTATGGATGACCCTGCAGACAGTCCTGACTACATGAACGATGCTGATACAGGAGTGTATGATGCTTAAACCATGGAAAAGATACAGATAGTATGTCCTAATTGCCGCAGCCGCCTGTCGGTAATGAATCAACCGGGGGTGATGGACAAGATGCTGGCTTGTCCCATCTGCAAGTTCAAGGCGAAAGTGAGTGTCTTTCAGAGCGGTGCAGCCGCACAGGGCGGCATGGGTGCTTCCAACGAGGACACCCAGCTTCCCTCCGGCGCACAGCAACTGAAAATGGATGCCGGACAACTGCGCATTGTGCAGACAGGACAAATCATAGAACTTCGCAAGGGCGAGCAGACACTGGGGCGCCTGGCCGACACAAGCCGCGCCGACATCAAGATTGGCAGCGACCGCTACAATGACCCGTATATGAGCCGTCTGCATGTGAACATTGAAGCAGTGGTCACGCCCGCTGGCATTCAGCACCGCCTCAAGGAAATAGGTTCAAAGAACATTATTCAGCTCAATGGCCAAGACATAAACCGAGGTGATATCATCATTCTCCATTTCGGGGACAAGATAACTTTGGGTAAGACTGAACTCGTACTGGAAGAAACCGATGATGATGCTACGCGCATTGTATAATCCCTAAACGCAAACAAATGAAGATTCATATAGGAGAGC
>JAZLHS010000110.1:0-4665 GCA_045616885.1 Selenomonadaceae bacterium
CTTCTTTTGTGTATTTCACAGTAAGCCTCCTTGTTCACTTATAGGAAAAGGTAGAACACGCATTGTTCCTGTTATGTACAGTATAAGCAATGTGTGTATATTTTCTACCCCTTTTGTGTCCAAAATAAGCTTACCACTTCAGTTCGTAAGCTTCCGACTGATTAACCCACCACCACCTGACGGCGGTCCCCCGCCCTTGAAAAGGGCGGACTGGAAAAGTGGCAGCGACCAACCAACATTCTTAAAATGGGCGGACTTTACCTCATCCGTCTCGCGTGTCCTCCCTGCGTGCAGGGGGGGGGACCATGCGAAGCATGGTGGAGGGTACGAGAGAAAAGAAATAACTTATGAACCCACCACCGCCTAGCGGCGGTCCCCCGCCCTTAAAAAGGGCGGACTGGAAAAGTGGCAGCGACCAACCAACATTCTTAAAAAGGGCGGACAAACTGCAGATGGGAGTTTAGACCTAATACATCTCAGCGTCTTCCAAGCGTTGGGATTTATTTTTTTACTAGAAATATCGGCAGTTTTTATCAAAATTTCATCATGGGATTGAGAATATCAAAATTTAAAGCAAAGCGACAAAAGATGGGAGAAAGGTCACGTAGATAAACTGGAATTGTTATTGTAAATAAATTAGTTTTACATTATAATAAAGAAGTAAAAATGTATTAATCGCTTTAAGATTTGAGTGTGTGGTTCAAGCGAGGACGACCCTATGGCTATCATGAAAAGAAGCATGCGGAAGGCTGCCCAAAAAAAGCAGTTGAAAACTGAGCGGATAAAGAATGCTATGAGGCTTGCCAGTTCCATGCTGGCGGCGGGATTCTTTATGTCCGGATTTGGCTTCAGCAGCCGCATGATGCGTCGGGCTGAGGCAGAAGGTAGCAATATCAAGTTTGACAGAGCTGAGGCTCTGTCTGCCACGAAAAATGTCTTTAACATCTATGCTCAGCAAGTAAACGGAACAGTTGCGACTAATCGTTTTGAGAATTTTACTCTTGCTGGCGACCAGATTGCAAATATGTATTTCAAAACAGGTGTGGGAGCCTCTGCCGAGGCCTCTGCACTTTTTAATTTTGTTGAAAGTGGTATCAATATTGCAGGTACCGTCAATGCGGTCAAGGGCAATAAAATTGGCGGAGAGCTGTTCTTTATTACCCCCGGGAGTATCGTTGTCAGCGGCACGGGCGTTATCAATGCGGGCGCGATTACCCTCATGTCCGGCGGCCCATATCCGCGTAATGATGGAGAAGCCCTTACCTTTGCCGGAAATATTCAGAACGGTTCATATGGGCTGAGTTCAAAGGACAGCGGCTCCATTTCCGTGGCAGGTAAGCTGAATGTGACCGATTACATCAGCATTGTTTCCAGTAAGAGCATCGTGCTGACCGGTACCGGTCAGCTGACAACAAATACCAGCTTTGATTTCAAGGATGTTGTAAATATCAAAAACTCTGACGGCACACTGCTGGTAAATGCCGGACTCAATAAGGACAGTCTCGTACTCACCCGCAGCGCGGGCAGCAGCGGAAATATCAGGCTACAGGCACTGGCCACGAAGACAAATGAGAACGGAGACCACGTGCAGCACCTGGATGTCATCGGTGAGAATACGGTCAAGGCATCCATTACGACCGACGCTGGCACGGTTATTAATGCGGCGGGCGGACTGGTGGACATCGACGCCACGGCACTGCGGGATAATTCGCTCTTTGGCAATTATGCTACCTTCGGCAGTGCTGGTGCGGCAGAGGCGGCCGTTACCATCAATGGACAGGTGACGGGCGATAATGTCAGCGTAGTAGCGCAGGCGCAGAATGTGTATAAGAAGGGCGTCTGGGAGAAGCTGGTGAGTGGTACCATCAAGGGGCAGGTGAAGACGGCGCTCAATGATGCCCTGGGTGATGTCGGCGATGTTGACCTTGCTTTTTTTGGCCAGCGTGCCAATAGTACCGTCACATTTGGCAGTACGGCCAATGTGACGCCCACCGGCAATGACAAAAAAGACGAAGCAGGCAAGGTCACAGCGGAGGCGCTGCGGGTCAGCGCCACCACCAAGACGCAGCTGCGCAGCAATGTCAATGCGTCTGAAGACGGCTCTGCTCAGGGCAATAATTATATAGGTGCCGGATTTGTCTACGGCTATATGGACAATAAGGCGTCTATCAAGGTGGAGGACGGCGCTAAGCTGAGCACCACCGGTGGCGGCGGGGCCGATAAGTCGAGCATGAGGCTGGCTGCCGCGGCAGATACTGACGTGATGCTGACGGCCAGCGCCAAGGCCAAAGATAAGATGAAAGAGGACAAAGCCGGCAACCAATCCGTCGACCCTACCGAGAGCGATAAAATGGCGACGGCGATTTTGATCAGTCTGGGCAGCACCGATGCCAAGGTGAATGTGGCGCACGGAGCTGAGCTGACGGCTCGGGACGACCTGAAGCTGACGGCAGCGGCCACCCACGCCAGCGCCAACGAGGCGAAACTCATTTCGAAGGACAGCACCTATGTCAGCACGGCCATTCAGGTTACGGATATGGACAGCACCGCAGCAGTGACGGCGGACGGCAAGCTGACGGCCACCCGCGGCAAGCTGACCCTGAACGCTGAGGACAGCGCCGCGGTTGACGCCTATGCGAATAACTCGGTCGCGCATGAGCTGGAGCAGTCTGCGTTGGATAAGTATACCAACTGGACCACAGACAAGGTGAATAAGCTGACGGACGATGCGGTCAAGGCTTTGAAGTTCAAATATTTTGGCCTGATACAGTCCCAGAATCCTAATATAGCCGACAATGCTTTTTCCTTGGGAGCTTCGATTGATGTGGCCGCGGGCAACCATACTGCCGAGGTAAATGTGGGCGAGCAGGCCGAGCTGAAGTCCGGCGGGGATATGGCACTGACGGCCAAGCAGACCATGAGCGATGTGAATGTGGTGGCATTGGGTGCCTCCAGTGCGAACAACAATGGCGCGGTCATCAATGCTTCCATACTTTACGCTGGGCTGGACAGCCGTGCGGCAGTCAATATCAAGGGCACTGCCGATACAACGGATAACCCGGGCAGCGGTGCGCAGCTGAAGGCGGGCGGCAATATGCAGCTGCAGGCGGAGACTGTCTACGAGTGGGATCGCGTTAAGGCCTCGGTGGGCCTTATCATAGACCGCTGGAAGACCTTTGCCAGTACCTTTGAAACTCTTGGCGAAGTCGTCACTATGAAAAAATTTGATGATGCCGTCAAGGAGTACGAGTCTAATCCGAGCAGTGAGAATTATAAAAAGGTTGCCCAGATTGCCGAAAGCTCGGATTTTATTCATGGACTGACCAGCTTGGTCAATACCGGCTTTAAGTCGCCCACTGATTTAGCGAATTTAATCCGTGCCATCGAGGCCTTTTTGGACGGCTCCAATTATGTGAACATCAATGCCGGCTCCGTGGCGACCACAAGTAAAGACTCGCAAACGCAGCCAAAGGCAGATGTGGCGGTTGCCGTGGCGGTGGAGAATTTCACCTCCAAGGCGGCGGTGGTCGTTGGCGACAAGGCGCAGCTGAAGGCAGAGGGAAGTCTGATGGCCGAGGCCGATGCCAGACAGCTGGAGGTCAATTATTACGGTGCTTTGCAGGGGCTGGCTGCGACCTTGGACAATGCAGGCGTCATCAATGAGGCCTTCAAAAAGGTGCTGGATAACGCCGAGCTGGATTTGAAATTTGTGTCGGCGTGGAACAGTGGCGCAAACGCAGTGGGCGGTACCATCGGCTGGAGCAAGAATAACGTGGAGAGCGGCGTTATCGTGGCCGAAGGCGCTAAGCTGGAGGGTGCGAGCGTATCGCTCAAGGCTGATACGGACATCAAGCGCGTGCTGGTGAATCTGGGCGGCAGCGTGGCCGGAAATATCGGCTTCACCGGCATGTTAAACAGCGTGGAGGGCAAGACGAACAGCTTCGTAGTCGTAGACGACGAGGCTACTTTGCATGCGAAAAATAAGGACGGCGTGACGCTGACGGCGGACAATGACGCGCTGATTGTCAACGCGCTGGGCAGTCTGACCATGGGCAGCACCGCTATCGGTGCCTCTGTTGGCTCGGTGAACAATGAGATGAACACCGTGGCGGCGGTGGCTGACAACGATAAGGACGCCACCCGTGCCAGCGGCAGCGAGGCAGAGAATCTGAACACTCTGCTAAACAGCTTCCTCAACGATGCGCAGAAGAACTCGCTGGGTCTGGCGGCTACAAACCTCACGAATGCGGAAATAAAAACGGCATCACTGGCCATCAATGCCGATAGCAGCCCCATCATCTGGGATATTGCCGTGGCCGGTGCGGTGACAAAAAAGCAGAGCGAGAGACCGGCGGCGCGCGGTGATAATCCGGGCGATTTGGCTAATCCGGGTGCCCTGGACCCCGCTGCTGACGGCGGCGGAGCTAATCAGGGCGAGCTGAATGAGGCGGGGGCCAACCCGGTGCAGGCGCCGATAGACCGCAACAGCATCACGGGCGCGGGCGCTGTTTCCGTGCAGCAGCTGAGCGGCACGACCGCGACCCTGCTGGAGGGTGCTAAGGTCAATCTGCTGAATGATGTGGCCGACAGCACGAAGGCCGTGGCGCTGCACGCCTATGAAAACGGTCTGGTCGTGGGGCTGGACGGCGCGCTGGGGCTGAAAAC
>JAZLHS010000111.1:0-7944 GCA_045616885.1 Selenomonadaceae bacterium
GATATCGACGCCCAGCTTTTTGGCATAAACCGGGTCGAGGGCATGCTCGGCATCAATGAAAGCCGCAATACCGCCCCGTTTCTGAGCCTCAGCAATCATGTGGAGGGTAACGGTCGTCTTACCGGAGGACTCGGGACCGTATATCTCGATGATACGGCCGCGGGGCAGACCGCCGACGCCCAGAGCCAAATCTATGGGGAGAATACCGGTCGGGATGACCTCTACATTCATCCGCGCCTTAGGATCCCCCAGACGCATGATGGCTCCCTCACCAAAATCCTTCTCTATTCCCTTCAGAGCAAGTTCCAAAGCCTCCTCGCGGGTTTTGGCTTGTCCGTCCTTCTTGAGCTTGGTATCTTTCTTTGCATCTGCCATGTATTCTATCTCCCTTCCTGAGTTGTCCTCGTGGATTTTTCTCTTTGTGGCTATTATAACCTATTGAAGATACCAATAAAAGGTCTATAAGCAACAAAAAGGGCAATTTTCCGAAAATTCTTACGAAAATTTTGGAAAATTGCCCTTTTCTCTATATCATTTTCACTTTTGGCCGGACATTTTCCGGCGTTATCTCCGCCAAAGCGTCAAAAAGAAGGCTGTGGAAAGTCCCGGGATGATTGCTTCCTGCCTGCTCTGCAGCGTGCTCTCCGGCAGCTCCGAAGACAGTCAGCCCGACAATGGCCGCCGCCATCGGCTCTATCCCCGCAGCCAGAAAAGCCGCGACTACTCCCGTTAGCATACAGCCGCTGCCGGTAATTTTCCCCAGCAGCGGAACCCCGTTTGAAACAAGTGCAACATTTTTCCCATCGAAAACTGCATCTGTTTCCCCGGTGATGACGAGGACTGTCCTATTCGCCCGGGCAAAGCTCTGCAGTGCTGCCACTTCTCCGGAAGCCGTATCGCCTTCGGCCAAGCATCGGTACAGTGCCTCCTCCTCACCGGCATCTACGCCGATGGCATGACTGTCGCAGCCCACAAGCGCCAGCAACTCAGAAGCATTTCCCTTCACCACCGCCGGCTGATAGTCGGCGATATAGGTCAGTGCGAAGTCCATTCTCAGCCGGCTCACTGCCACACCAACACAGTCGATAATATTTGGCTTCCGACAGCCGCAGGCAGTCTCTCCTGCATTGCGTATAGCTCTCAGGCGACCTTCGTTGATATTGCCCAGACTGACACCCAGTGCTTTAGCGGCTGTCACTATATCTTCCATCTCATCGGGATGCTCTGCCATTATCGGTCTTGCCCCTAGAGCCAATATCGCGTTGGCCGTGTCATTGGACGCAATCTGATGAGTTATTACATGGGTCAGCGGCTTCTTTTCTCTTACCGCCGCCAGTGCCTCTCCGATTTTTTCCTTCATTCCTTATACACTCTGCTTCCCAGTCGTCTCTGTATGTCTGCCAGTGCCCCATTCCGTGCCAGTGCCTTCAGCAGCAGGAACGCACAAGCCCCGCCGATGATGGTTCCGCTGATGAAAAGCGGTACATAAAAGAACCATGTCAGACCGGTGCGACCGTAAAGGAGAGTCATAACCGGATAGCTGACGATAGCACCGATGATACCGGTACCGACTATCTCACCAAGCACTGCCGCCCAGATACGGCCGCCGCTGTAGCGATACAGCAAACCGGACAGCAGCGCACCGAACACAGCACCCGTCAACGCAAGCGGCGGTATTCCCATAGTCGCCATGCGAATGATACCGATTAAAGTTGCGGCTGTGAATGCCTCCGCCGGCCCCAGCAGCACTGCTCCGGTGATATTGATAAGGTGCGCCATAGGGCACATTCCTTCAATACGCAGGATAGGAGAAATGACGACCCCCAGACCGATGAGCACTCCCATCATGACCAGTCGCAGTACCTTCTTATTCTGTCCCGTTCCCTCTTTGATTTCCTTCAAAAAAATCCACTCCCTCGTGAGAATATTCTCCGCGAGCAGAGTGGATAATTTTCTGAAAACTTCGACAAAAAGACAGCTCTGCCTACGGCATATATCGCCTGCTGCCGCAGACGACGGTCGAAGCTCCCGGCTCCCTCTCAGCCTGCAACACAGGCTCCCTCGCTATACTTCTGTCTGACAAGCCTCCGGGCGCTCCCCCGCAGGCTCTCCTGTCTTCTTTATTATACTGCCTTTGTCAAGCACTCTTAATGACTTTCCAGATATGCTTCTATTCTGTCTCCTACATTCTTCTGGAGATTCCGGTAGAAGAATTGATAGTCATATATATGGAAAACTCCGTTACCGGTAAGGTTCTGAGGGAATCTGGCCAGCGGCACATCCACTACAACGAGGCTGCCTCTCTTTTCATCGATGTAAGCTCCCGTAATCATGGGAATCTCTTCCTTGATTCTGTTGCTGTAGTCTACGAAGGCGCCTCCGAGATTCAGGTGACGGCCAGCCGGCTCACTGTCATTTCTCCAGTTAAGAGGATTAACCGCCAATGTCTTGACACCTCGAGGAATGATAATAGATTCCTCTACTCCCGCCTTCTCACTGTTGAAGAGGATGATTACGCCGTTGTCCCGCTCTCCCTCGGCAACTCGAAGCCAAGGATGTGCCTTAACTTCTTCCTCGGTAAGGCGCCAGCCGATAGCATACGCTGCCACCAGCTTATCTCGCAGGGCTTCATCCTTGAAGAATTCCTTCATCAGCCGCAGGGTCATATCTGCACCCTGTGAGAAGCCAGCCAGCACGATAGGACGGCCGTTGTTATGATGCTTCAGATAGTGCTGAAAGGCCTTTCGCACGTCGGCATAAGCTCTGGTCAGATGCTTCTCCTGTTCGTCAAGAGGCAGGCCGTAGACAGGGAATACTACCTGCCGATAGAAGGGGGCATACATCCGGGTATGTTTTTCGTAAATTCCCCGTTCCATGTTCAGTGCTCCGATAAAGTTTTTCCGAAGCTTTTCATCGTCCATTGGCATTGCCATCTGTCCGTGTTTTCCCATGTCCACGGTCGGGCAGATGATAAAGAGGTCTGCCGCCTTCTCTGCTTCATCTCCGATTCCGTAGTATGCCCAGTTTGACTGCTGAGAGTAATCTATCTCCTCCGCCAGTACAGCATTGGCTCCGAAAATCAGCAGAAGCAAAGGCAGCAGCATTGCTGTCAGCCTGCGCAGAATAAGTTGTTTCATAATCATTTCAGCTCCCTTCGTTTGAGCTTATTATAATGCTGTCATTCAAGAAATTGCAAGGTGTAGAGGGAGAATAAAGTCTGTAAGAAAACCTTTAATCAACACCGGTACTTGGTGATTGACAGTCACAGGCTGTCAGAACCTAGTACCGCTGTGTTGATTGCAGAGCGAGAGCGAGTTTTCGTCAGACTTAATTCTCCTTTCTCACATATCGTTTTCTCTCAATAAAAGCTAATGCACAATTTGAGGCAAAAAAATCCCGGTGGATTTCTCCACCGGGACATTTTTGCTTTTATCAGCCGATTACACGAGCTCGATGATAACCATCGGGGCAGCATCGCCGCGACGGGGGCCGAGCTTCATGATACGGGTGTAGCCACCCTGACGATCGCTGTACTTAGCAGCGATTTCGCCGAAGAGCTTTCTGACGACATCTTCATCAGCAAGGCGGGCAATAGCCATACGGCGGGACGCGAGGTCACCAACCTTGGCAAGGGTGATGAGCTGCTCAGCCAGGCCGCTGATTTCTTTGGCCTTAGCTTCGGTAGTCTCAATCCGACCATGCTGGAAGAGAGAGGTCAGGATGCTCTTAAAGAGTGCTTTACGGGCGCTGGAATCGCGGCCGAGTTTTCTATAAGCCATTTATGTACCTCTTTCCTTATTCTTCAGGTTTTGCAAGCGCTACTCCGAGTTCATCAAGCTTCTTCTTGACTTCGTCGAGAGACTTGCGTCCGAGATTACGAACCTTCATCATGTCATCTTCGGTCTTGGTAATCAGGTCACCGACGGTGTTGATTGCCGCACGCTTCAGACAGTTATAGGAACGAACCGAAAGATCGAGATCCTCGATGGGCATCGGGAGTACAGGAGCCTGCTTCGGCTCGTCGGCGGCAGGATCCGATGCGGCAATGCCGATACCGAGATCACTTTCCTCCTTGGCCAGCTCCTTGAAGTACCCAAGATGAATGATGAGGATTTCTGCCGATTTGCTGAGAGCTTCTTCCGGAGTGATGGAGCCGTCAGTCCAGACATCAATGGTCAGCTTGTCATAGTCTGTGACATTGCCGACGCGAGTCGGGGAGACGACGCAGTTCACGCGGAGAATCGGCGAAAAGATGGAATCAATCGGAATAAGGCCGATTGGATCATCGCTCTTTTTGTTTTTCTCTGAAGGAACATAGCCGCGGCCGCGCTCTACAGTCATTTCCATGTGGAGCTTGCCTTCATCATTCAGAGTAGCGATGTGGAGATCCTGGTTGAGGACATCTACATCGGGAGTAGTCTGAATGTCTGCGGCGGTGATATCCTTTTCACCCTCAATGTCGATGCGGATGAGCTGCGGCTCATCGGTGTGCATCTTGAGGCAGAGCTGTTTGAGGTTGAGGACGATGTTCGTGACATCTTCCCGGACACCGGGGATAGTCGAAAACTCATGCAGCACTCCATCGATTTTGATGGAGGTGATGGCCGCTCCGGGCAGGGACGAAAGGAGCACGCGGCGAAGCGCGTTGCCCAGGGTGGTCCCGAAGCCTCTTTCCAGCGGCCCGCATACGAAGGTGCCGTGGTTGGCATCTCCGTCCGAGTTTCTCTCGGCCTGAATCGACGGTATTACCATGTTTTCGAGCATATTGTCAAACCTCCTCCTGTTTTCCTACCATTGATTACTTATCTCGCTAGGAAATTACTTGGAATAGAGCTCGACGATAGCCTGCTCATTAACCGGGGTATCGATTTCGGTACGAGCCGGGAAACGAGTAACGGTGCCCTTCATGTTGTCCTTATCGGCTTCGATCCAAACCGGTACGGAAAGGGTATTGTAACCATCAGCCAGAGCCTTGAAGTAGGCATTCTGACGGCTCTTCTCAGCTACGGTGATTACATCGCCGACACGGACGAGAGCGGAGGGGATGTCCAGACGCTTGCCGTTGACGAGGATGTGACCATGGCGAACCACCTGACGAGCTGCGCGACGGGTGGAAGCGAGGCCGAGACGATATACTACATTATCAAGGCGGCGCTCGAGAAGGATGAGAAGGTTCTCACCGGTAACACCGGCGATCTTCTTTGCCTTGTCGTAGTAGCCGCGGAACTGTTTCTCAAGTACGCCGTAGATGAATTTGGCTTTCTGCTTCTCCTTGAGCTGCAGGCCGTACTCGCTGACCTTACGGTTGGTGCGACGGACCTGACGCTTGGACTTCTTAGAAAGACCGACCATTGCCGGCTCGAGGCCGAGGGAGCGGCAACGCTTGAGGCTTGCTGTTCTATCAATTGCCATTGTTCTTGTACCCTCCCAATTACACTCTGCGACGCTTCGGCGGACGGCAGCCGTTATGCGGAATCGGCGTTACATCCTTGATCATGTCGATGGTAAGACCGGTAGCCTGAAGGGAGCGGATAGCTGCTTCACGACCTGCACCAGGTCCCTTAACGAATACTTCGATCTGCTTGAGGCCATGCTCCATTGCAGCCTTGGCAGCAGTCTCTGCTGCCATCTGAGCGGCAAACGGGGTGCTCTTGCGGGAGCCACGGAAACCAAGTCCGCCGGCGCTGGCCCAGGAGATCGTATTGCCGTTACGATCGGCAATGGTGACAATGGTGTTGTTGAAGGTGGAGCTGATGTGAGCTACACCAAATTCAATATTTTTGCGGTCCTTTTTCTTCGGACGCGCTGCTTTCTTAACTGCCACTTAGAATTTCCCTCCTCTGGCCTTATTTCTTCTTGCCTGCGATGGCTTTGCGCGGACCCTTGCGGGTACGAGCATTGTTCTTGGTATTCTGACCGCGGACCGGAAGGCCCAGACGGTGACGGCGACCGCGATAGCAGCCGATCTCAACGAGTCTCTTGATGTTGAGGCTGACCTCACGACGGAGATCACCTTCGACCAGGATCTCTTCCTTTTCAATGAGATCACGGATCTTTGCAACATCTTCCTCCGTGATATCACGGGCCCGGAGATCCGGGCTAATACCGGTCTCGGTAAGAATGTGCTGAGCAGTCTTCAGACCGATACCGTAAATGTATGTCAACGCAATTTCCATTCTTTTGTCACGGGGTAAATCTACACCGGCAATACGTGCCATATTCGCACCTCCTTATTAATTAATCAGCCTTGTCTCTGTTTATGTTTCGGGTTTTCGCAAATGACCATTACACGGCCCTTGCGCTTAATGACTTTGCACTTTTCGCAAATCGGCTTAACCGACGGCTTGACTTTCATTTCGTGCTCCCTTCCTTTCTTCTTTGAACGCCACCCGGGGCGCAGTGTACATTACGTTCCTTTTGCGCCGGCTGCGCTCATTTGAAACGGTAGGTTATGCGGCCACGCGTCAGATCGTACGGAGTCAATTCCAGCGTGACCTTATCGCCAGGCAGTATACGAATGAAGTTCATGCGGATTTTGCCTGATACATGAGCCAACACAACGTGGCCATTTTCAAGTTCGACCTGAAACATCGCATTCGGCAATGCCTCAAGGACTTTCCCTTCTACTTCAATTACATCTTGCTTGGACATGGATTACTCCTTTTTCGTGCTTTATCACTCGGCTGCTTCTCCGCCTCAGGCCTCAAGAGCCTTTACGATATCAGCGAAGACCTTGTCGATTGCCTGATCGCCGTCTACTGCAATACACTTGCCCTTGGCTTCATAGAAGTCGAGGAGAGGCTTAGTGGATGCTTCATATACGGAGAGGCGATTGTCCATCGTCTCTCTGGTGTCGTCAGCGCGCTGATAGAGCTCGCCGCCGCATTCGTCGCAAACGCCCTCAGTCTCGGAGGGGTTGAACTCGACGTGGAAGGATGCACCGCACTTGCGGCACACACGACGACCGACTGCTCGCTCTACGAGGAGCTCTTTCGGTACGGCGATGTTCAGAGCACAGGTGAGCTCCTGACCAATTTCCTTGAGGATGGTCTCAAGAGCTTCTGCCTGCTCAGTGGTGCGCGGGAAACCGTCCAGGAGGAAACCATTCTTGCAGTCGTCCTGAGCGAGGCGCTCCTTGACGATGCCGATAGTGATTTCATCCGGGACAAGCTGTCCAGCATCAATACATGCCTTGGCCTTTTTGCCAAGCTCAGTACCCTGCCCGATAGCTGCGCGGAACATATCTCCGGTAGAAATCTGGGGGATACCGAACTTCTTAACCATGCTTACAGCCTGGGTGCCTTTACCGGCACCCGGAGGGCCCATTAAAAGTATAACCATTGTTATGCTCCTATTTCATAAATCCCTGATAATGACGCATTACAACCATAGCTTCTATCTGCTTCATGGTATCGAGGGCAACGCCTACGACGATGAGCAGTGCTGTGCCGCCGAAGTACACACCCTCAATGCGGGTCATACCCGACACCAGGTTCGGCAGTATAGCGATGAAGGCGAGGAAGAATGCACCTGCCAGCGTGATTCTGGTCAAGACACGATCTAAATAGTCTTCGGTAGGCTGACCCGGACGAACGCCCGGGATGAAGCCGCCGTATTTTTTCAGATTCTCTGCCATATCCGATATCTTTACGGTAACCGCGGTGTAAAAGTATGTGAAGAACAGTATCAGCAGAGCATATATAGCGGTCTGGAGCGGTGTTCCCCACGCCAAATACCCGGCGATTGTCTGTACCCAGTCGATCTTTACAAACTGAGCTATGGCTACCGGAAACATCAGCACGGATGACGCAAAGATTATTGGGATAACCCCCGCGTGATTAACCTTGAGGGGGATATGACTGGCGTGTCCGCCGCCCAATCTTCCGCCAGCTAGACGCTTGGTGTAGTGGATTGGAATCCGGCGATGGCCTTCGTTAATCAGTA
>JAZLHS010000112.1:0-41564 GCA_045616885.1 Selenomonadaceae bacterium
ACTATTATATACCATAGGCTTTGCTGATTGTTGTATAGCAGCATCCTGATTTATTTTAGAATCCGCCATATGTCCACCGGAACAACTGCCTATCAGCATACAGACAAAGAACAGCACCGCAATAAATCCGAGGCAACCCAAACACCCTTCTTTGCCCTTTGGCTGCATCGGTGTATCTGCAACGTCTAATGTATCTGCATTATAGCGTTTCAGTTTTTCCCTCACAGCCTTGATGCGTTCCTTATCTTTAATCCAAATCAGCTGGACGCTCCACTCTGCAATATAGATAGTCCTAAAAGCCTCGTTATCTGGATATTGGTCACACAGCATATCCGCCGCATCAAGTATGAGGTATCTGCAACTAAAAATCTCTGCGTAATCATCTGTATCAATGCAAGAAAACTCACTTGAAATATAAAAATCTACATCTGATGCTATGTCATCCAACAAGAAAAACAAGTCGCGTAATATACTCACCTTTTCTTCATCAGACATAGTTTCCGCGCATACTTCGGTAATAAATGCTTTTATCTTTTCACCGCATTCATATCGATTGAACTCAGCATATTTACTTATATGCAATTTCAAATACAGAAGTTGTGCATAAAGACCAGCTTCGACATTTTTAGGGTCTGAGAGCAGTACCTTATTATATATTTCATATGCCCGCTCGTACATATTGCTATTCAAAGCATTCCTAGCCGCTTCAATCATGTTTGAAATGTTCTCGCCATCTGTCTGCTGCTCAGTTCGCTCAATAAAGATGGTCGATTCACAATATGAACATTTGATAAACTGCTGCCGACCAGTTCCATTTATCGGGGCTCCGCAATGCGGGCATTTAAAAGATACAGTTTTCAGTGATTCCATAGCTGTCACCTCGTTATAATTTTATCTCCACCTTCAGTTTATTACAATATGTGTCCCATTATCACACCATTCATGAAATATTATATAAAGGGGCGTCTGCTTGACTTTGTGTATTTTGCGTAATACAATACTAAAAAGGATGTGATTTAATGCCTTTAACTCTAAAAGAAATGATTAAAAAGCTGAACAAAGCCGGATTTGTTCATATCAAATCAAATAACGGGTCACATCAAAAGTTTTATAATGCGACTACCAATATAACCGTTATCGTTCCTGTTCACGCCAAAGAATTAGGAAAAGCATTGGAGAAGGTCATTTTAAAACAAGCTGGAATAGAGGAGTAATTCATTATGGCAGTGTATTTTTTCCCGGCAATCTTCATGAAAGAAGATGTCGGTTATTCCGTTCGAGTGCCGTCTTTACCCGGATGTTTTTCTCAGGGAGATAATCTGCAGCACGCCACAGAAATGGCCAGTGAGGCTATCGGCCTAATGCTTGAAGGCGTTTCCCAAAAGGATTACCCAGAGCCAGTTATGCCATCTATGGATGAACTTGACGACGGTGATGTTATTGTCGCAGTACCATTTGACAAGACTGCTTACGACAGAAAATACAATTCCGGGTCTGTAAGGCGAAATGTCTCTCTCCCCAAATGGCTCGATTCGCTGGCCGCAGAGAATAATTTAAGCCTGTCAACCGTTTTGCAAAAAGGACTGCGGTCTGCCTTGAATGTTTAATGTAAACACTCAGAATTATAAGCCGTTGTATTTTTAACAGTTTGCATATAACCCATACCAACTCTATAAAAACAGCCGACAATCATCAAAAATTGTCGGCTGTTCTCTATTTCACCGCAAAGCGAAGTTTTTCTATTGTTCTCTTTACTGCTCTCAACAGAGCAAATTCTTCCGGGCTGAGCTGACCGATGACGTTCACTGTCCCATCAGGTGGCAGGTCACGAAGAGTTATCTGTAGCTCCCCCTGATAGCGCCCGGCCAATTCATTGTCGACGGTCACAGTACCAGCCGGCCGTGGTCTTGCCGGCTGCGGCATCACACTCAGGCCCAGCTTCTTCAATCGAGGCCGACTGTCAGCTGCCCGCACCGCGTCTCTCGCTCTGTCCGGCCGCACGTCAAAGGCCTCTGTGAAAAATTCTTCCGACACTCCTGCATCCGGCTCCAACGTCAAATGGAATACGACATCTCCACCTTCAACGGCCTCGAAGGCCGTCAGCTCGTCATTCGTCACCGCCGGGTCACCGAAGAATATAGCATCGACCCCCAGCAGCGGCAGCTGTCTCATCGCCTCAGCTGCCGACATTTTCCTATGCTCTTCCAATGTCGGCAGTCCTGCGTACACGGGACTTCGATGCCTCGCCGCCGGGATAAATGCTCCGACCGGTATTCCCTGCTCCTGCCAGCGGCGATTCTGCTCACAGAAGAAATCAATGTCAAGACCGGTATTAACCCGTGGATAATAGTTATGAACAGCAATAATCCGACTGTCGGAGAAGCTGCCGTTCCCCTTCAGCTGTCGAAGGAATTTCACATCGGTAACAGTGCTGGCATTGAGACAAAAACGCATCGTTTCATCCTGCGACAGCAACGCCGTCATTTCCTCTGTTGACAGGCCTCCATCCAGCCGCAGTACCGTTATTCCCAGCCTTTTAGCCAGCTCAATATCAGCCTTTATCTTCCCGGTAAAACCCAGCCCTGCGGCTGCCTCCGGCGAATAGTCGGCGATTACCTCCATGCCCTGCTGACGAGCCAGCTGAAGCAGCTTCTGTAAATCCTGCCGCGCTTTTTCGTAGTCAGCCTCAGGCAGCTGCAGGGACGTGAACAATGCTGTACAGCCATGAGTTGCTGCCCCCAGCAAAGTCTTTTCATTCTCTCCGGCAGTGCAATCACTCAGCCCCGGGTAGAGCGAGATCCCTCTGACAATTTTATTTGACACGTTGCTGTCACTCCTTGCCCCTGTTGACTGCCTTTGCCAATACGCCGTCTACCTCCGCCAGTCGCCGGGTGGCTTCTGCTTCATCAATACCGGCGACAATCATCAAGATTGCGGTCTTGGCACTTCCCTTTGCTTCCGTCAGAGTGGTCTTCGCCTGCTCCTCTGTGCAGTTCGCAGCCGCCATGACGATGCGGACAGCCCTTGCCTTCAGCTTCTCATTTGTTGCCCGGACATCCACCATGAGATTTCCGTAGACCTTCCCCAGCTTTACCATAGTGCCGGTAGAAATCATATTGAGTATGAGCTTTGTAGCGGTTCCGGCTTTCATTCTGGTAGAGCCGGTGATGACCTCGCCCCCTACCGGGCAGACAATTCCCCGCTTGGCTATCTTCGCAATGGCCGCTCCCGGAGTCATGGTCACGGCCGCTGTATATGCACCCTGACTTTTGGCGTATTCCAGCGCGCCGATAACATAAGGAGTCCTACCGCTGGCTGCTATTCCCACTACCACATCACTCGCGCCGACGTCAAGGTTTCGCAGGTCATTTGCGCCCTGCTCTCTGTCATCCTCTGCTCCTTCTACAGCGTTGCGGATTGCCGTATCGCCTCCGGCAATCAAGCCCACAACGAGGTCAGGCTCCACGCCGAATGTAGGTGGACACTCAGAGGCATCGAGTATACCCAGTCGCCCGGAGGTGCCGGCCCCTACATAGTAAAGATGACCTCCTCGCCGCAACCTCAGGGTAACTTCATCCACTACTGCGGCAATATCCTCCAGGCACCTGCTCACGGCCAGCGGGACATTCATGTCCTCCTCGTTTATCACCTTGAGCATCTGAACCGTTGCCATTTCGCCAATGCCAGTTGTCCGCTCGTTTCTCTGCTCGGTAGCAAGTTCATCCAAGTTTACCATAGTCTGCCCTCTGTATCGTCTGCCTGAATAAAATAAGGAGCTGTGAAAAATGAAAGCTCATTTTTCACAGCTCCTTCATCTCTATTATGCTTCGAACTTTTCTCCGGTGAGGAGTTCGTATGCTTCGTGGTACTTCTGAATGGTCTTGTCGATTATCTCCATGGGCAGGCAGTAGTCGCTGGACGGATTGGCGCTGAGCCAGTCACGAACGAACTGCTTATCATAGGAAGGCTGGGACTTGCCGGCTTCATAGCCCTCAAGCGGCCAGAAGCGAGAGCAGTCCGGAGTAATCATCTCGTCGCCGAGGACTATGTTACCCTCCTCATCGAGACCGAACTCGAACTTGGTGTCGGCAATGATGATACCACGGGTGAGCGCATAGTCAGCGCACTTCTTGTAGATAGCGAGAGTGTACTCCTTCAGCTTCTCGGCATATTCCTTGCCGTGACCCGGATACATCTTCTCCATCATCTCAGCGCCCTGCTCAACGGAAATATTCTCGTCATGGTCGCCGATTTCAGCCTTGGTGCTGGGGGTGAAGATAGGCTCGGGGAGCTTCTGAGACTCCCTCAGACCTTCCGGCAGCTTAATGCCGCAAATCTCGCCGGTCTTCTGATAGCTCTCCCAACCGCTGCCGGTGATATAGCCACGAACGATGCACTCCATGGGAAGCATGGTGAGCTTCTTGCACTTCATGCTGTTGCCGGTGAACTCAGGCTTCTGGAAAAACTCCGGCATATCTTTGGTATCAACGGAAATCATGTGGTTAGGAACGATATCCTTGGTGAAATCAAACCAGAACTTGGAAATCTGAGTGAGAACAGCGCCCTTAGTTCTGATGTTGTTCTTCAGAATATGGTCAAAAGCGGAAATACGATTGGTAGCTACCATGATGATAGAATCACCGGCATCGTACATCTCGCGAACTTTTCCGGATTTAAAAGGTTTATATTCCTGCATTAAAATTGCCTCCCAAATTACAAATCATAATATACTTACGGCATACGATAGCATACCACAGAATAGCCTGTTTCGCAATAAAAAATCCCGGTACACGGAAAATGTACCGGGAAATTTTTGCTGTGTTTTTGGAATCGTGGTAAAAGAGTCGAGGGATTAAATTACTTAATCTCGACAGTAGCGCCAGCCTCTTCGAGCTTAGCCTTCATGGACTCAGCATCAGCCTTGGCAACCTTCTCCTTAACCGGAGCCGGAGCGCCATCAACAAGAGCCTTAGCTTCCTTCAGGCCGAGACCGGTGAGCTCACGAACAACCTTGATAACGCCGATCTTCTGAGCGCCAGCGCTGGCAAGGATAACGTCGAACTCGGTCTTCTCTTCTTCAGCAGCAGCAGCCGGAGCAGCAGCGGCAGCAACAGCAACCGGAGCAGCAGCGCTAACGCCGAACTTCTCTTCCATAGCTTTTACGAGCTCAGCAAGCTCAAGAACAGTCATGCTTTCAACAGCAGAAATGAATTCTTCTTTAGTCATTGTAAAACCCTCCATAAAGTTTTGTTTTTCTTAAAAATCATCTATGCGACATTCTGTCGCCAAATATTAGGCAGCGCCCTGTTCTTCCTTCTGCTTGCGGATAGCCTCAAGCACATAAACGGCGTTGCGGATAATGCCGGACAGGCAGCTGACAGTTCCGCTGATCGGAGCCTGCATAGAACCAAGCAGCTTTGCGATGAGGACCTCGCGGCTCGGCAGATCTGCCAGAGCAGCAACACCCTTTGCATCAATTACGGTACCATCAACGATACCAGCCTTAACGACGAGCTTCTCGTCCTTATCCAGCTTGTTCTTCTTAACGAACTCAGCGATGACCTTGGCCGGAGCTACAGCATCAGTAAGAGAATAAGCCATAGCGGTAGTGCCATTGAGGCTCGGAGCGAGGTCATCGAGACCTGCCTCCTTAGCGGCGATAGCGGTCAGCGTGTTCTTAACAACCTTGTAGGTGACGCCGGCAGCGCGAAGCTCGCGACGCAGCTGAGTGTCCTCGAGCACCGTCAGCCCTTTGTACGTCGTGAAAACTACACCCTGTGCAGTAGTCATCGCTTCCTTGAGAGCGGCAACTTTGAGTTCTTTCTCTTTCGTTACTCCCATGAAAACACCTCCTCTCGACAAATTCGTAGAAAAAGGGCTCCGACTGTATGTCGGGGGCCGTCAATTTATCTTGACAGGCGTTCCGACCTCGGCGGGCGGGTTATACCCTTTGAATGCTTCTGCATGCCAGCTGTCTACAGCCGCGAACCTATGCTATTTGCAAATTTAGTGAAGGCCGTTTTATCAGCCCTGAGCTACTTCGACAGCCGGTCCCATAGTGGAAACTACGGTGATGCTCTTTACATACTGTCCCTTTGCAGCTACAGGCTTAGCCTTAATAAGGGTATCCATGATGGTCTGGAAGTTCTGGAGGAGCTTTTCGCCCTCGAAAGAAGCCTTACCGATAGGAACATGGACATTACCCTGCTTGTCGGTACGGTACTCTACCTTACCGGCTTTGATTTCAGCGATGGCCTTGGTGAGGTCCATAGTGACAGTGCCCAGCTTCGGGTTCGGCATCAGGCCGCGAGGACCGAGAACCTTACCGAGGCGGCCAACAACGCCCATCATGTTGGGAGTAGCTACAGCCACATCAAAATCGAACCAACCACCCTGAATCTTGGTTACGAGCTCTTCAGCGCCTACATAGTCAGCACCTGCAGCCTCTGCTTCAGCAACCTTGTCGCCCTTTGCAAAGACGAGAACTCGCTTGGTCTTGCCGGTACCATTGGGCAGTACAACTGCGCCACGGACCTGCTGATCAGCATACTTCGGATCGACGCCGAGACGAACATGGAGCTCGATGGTCTCATCGAACTTAGCCGTCGCAGTCTTCTTTACGAGCTCCATTGCTTCGGCAGGAGCGTAAGCCTTGCCTTCTTCAATGAGCTTTGCGGCGTCCTGGTACTTCTTACCGTGTTTTGCCATTTGTTTGTGTTTCTCCTTTCGTGGTCAAGCGGGATTTCCCTCCCACGACACTCGACTTCATCTTAGTCGACGATGTCGATGCCCATGCTGCGTGCAGTACCCTCAATCATGCGGGTAGCAGCCTCGATATCGGATGCGTTGAGATCCGGCATCTTAAGCTCGGCAATTTCCTTTGCCTTGGCGCGGGGCAGTTTTGCAACCTTCTTCTTGTTGGGTTCACCGGAGGCTGTCTCGATACCAGCGGCCTTCTTGAGGAGGACCGGAGCCGGCGGAGTCTTGGTGATGAAAGTGAAGGAACGGTCTTCGTAGACAGAAATAACTACCGGGATGACGAGGCCAACCTGCTGAGCCGTGCGGTCATTGAACTGCTTAACGAACTCCATGATGTTGACACCAGCCTGACCCAGAGCCGGACCTACCGGAGGAGCCGGAGTAGCCTTGCCTGCCAGGACCTGCAGTTTTACAACTTTAGTAACCTTCTTTGCTGCCATTCTAATTTCACCTCCTTGGGGATTGAAGCTCTTTCTTATATCAGAGAGCCTCTACTTCATCGACGCCCAGTTCTACCCGGACATCTCTGCCATCCATTATCTGGGTGACGATGGTAACGCGGCCGTTTTCGCGATCGATAGCCACCACAGTACCCGTATAGTTCTCATACGAGCCCTTGATGACGCGAACGCCTTCGCCCTCCGTTACCTGTATATCAAAGGTGACCTTGGCTTCCGCCTGAGTTGCCTTTAATATGCTTTCTACCTCAGACCTTGTAAGAGGACTGGGCTTTGTTCCGTCCGGTCCTACGAAGCGGGTTACGCCCGGAGTATTGCGGACGACATACCAGGAAAAGCCGTTCATGAGCATCTCTACCAGAACATAGCCCGGGAAGAGCTTGCGCTCTACAGTATGCTCTTTGCCGTTCCTGATGACAATCTCTTTTTCCAGCGGCACGATTACATTGAAAATCTGCGCTTCCAGACCCATGGAACGAACCTTACGCTCCAGGTCATTCTTGACCTTGTTCTCGTAACCGGTAGCAGTGTGAATGACATACCAGTGACGCTCGGTCTCAGGCTCACAATCATCCATGTGAGCTGCCGCTGCTTCCTTGATTTCCAAATCTTTTTCTTGTTCCATGATCTATCCGGGGATGACCGGCATCCCCACACCTCCCCGCGCTATTTCAACAAAAGCTCAAAAAGGCGCGCGAAAAATGCGTCACAGGCCCACACCAGAACACAGACGATAAAGGTGGCCAGCCCTACAACAAGAGTGTAGGACACCAGCTCCCGGCGATTTGGCCAGGAAACCTTTTTCATCTCGGTGTTTACCTCGCCCATGAATGTGATGGGGTTGAAACCGGACGAAGACGTTGGAACTGCTGCTTTAGCGTTTGCTTTCGCTTTATCTTCTGCCATATCGTTCACATCCCCGCAACCGACGCGCCGGAATCACTTCGTTTCCTTGTGGGCCGTATGCTTCTTGCAGAACTTGCAATACTTCGTGAGCTCGATACGATCAGGATCGTTCTTCTTGTTCTTGTTGGTGCGATAGTTGCGGTTCTTGCACTCTGAGCAAGCCAACGTGATGTTAGTGCGCATGCCGATACACTCCTTCTTCTCAGATTCAGCCGTTTGTCACCGGGACAAAACGGCACTATATAATCTATCATAATCATTAAAGCATGTCAATAACGGCCGCAAGTTTTTTTGCGGCTGTTAAAGAGGAGCACGCCATCAGCGAGGTTGAGCTAGCTCACTGATGATTCTGCTTTATGACATAAAGAAAACCCCTTTGAAAGGGGTTTTTTAACAAGTGGTGGCGGCGAGGAGATTCGAACTCTTGACACTCCGGGTATGAACCGAATGCTCTAGCCAGCTGAGCTACGCCGCCGAAAAAAATGGAGCTGATGACCAGAATTGAACTGGTGACCTTATCCTTACCAAGGATACGCTCTACCGACTGAGCTACATCAGCAAATGGTGGGCAGGGGTGGATTCGAACCACCGTACTCGTGAGAGGACAGATTTACAGTCTGTTGCCTTTAACCACTCGGCCACCTACCCACTATATACAAACAGCTGACCGATGCTGTTTATATCGATTGGTTGCGGGAAGAGGACTTGAACCTCTGACCTTCGGGTTATGAGCCCGACGAGCTACCAACTGCTCCATCCCGCGATGTCCTGTCTGCCGTTGTGTCCGGCTGACAGAAATAGATATTACCATAACGACTTTTATTTGTAAAGGGGTATTTTTAATTTTTTTGAAAAATTTCCTTTTTCACCATCAGCCGCCCAGATAGGCCTTGCGGACAGCGTCACTGGCAGCCAGTTCATCCGCATCGCCGGACATGGTGATACGCCCGGTCTCCAGTACATAGGCACGGTGAGCGACCTTCAATGCCATATTTGCATTCTGCTCTACCAGCAGGATGGTGGTACCGGTGGCATTGATATCTGAGATGATGGAGAATATTTCCTTAATAAGAATAGGAGCAAGACCCATAGACGGCTCATCAAGAAGCAGTAGGCGCGGACGGCTCATGAGAGCGCGACCCATAGCCAGCATCTGCTGCTCGCCGCCGGAAAGGGTGCCTGCCTCCTGCTGGAGACGCTCCTTCAGTCGGGGGAATCGTCCAAAAACGATTTCCATATCGGCAGCAATGCCGTCCTTGTCGGTTCTGGTATATGCACCCAGCTCCAAATTTTCTAGAACTGTCATGTTGGCGAAAATACGACGACCTTCCGGTACCTGACTGATACCGGCCTTGACGATGTCCTGCGCCTGGCATCCGCCGAGCTGCTGTCCCTCGAAGCAAATTTCGCCGCTCTTCGGCTTCAAAAGGCCGGAGATTGTTCTCAGGGTAGTTGATTTTCCGGCGCCGTTAGCTCCGATAAGCGTGACGACCTCGCCCTGATTGACAGTGAGGTTGATATCCTGTATTGCATGAATATTGCCGTAAAAGACATTGACGTCTTTCATTTCCAGCATAGCTGCCATCAGTCGTCACCTCCCAGATATGCTCTGATGACATGGGGATCCTTCTGTATCTCAGCGGGAGTACCCATAGCGATAGTCTTGCCGTACTCCAATACATAGATGCGCTCACAGATTCCCATTACGAGGCTCATGTCATGCTCGATGAGGAGTATAGTTATTTTGAATTCTTTCCGCAGCCAAGCGATAAGGTTCATCAAATCCTGCGTCTCCTGAGGATTCATACCGGCTGCCGGCTCGTCCAGCAGCAGGAGTCTCGGTCCGGTAGCCAATGCACGGGCAATTTCCAGACGACGCTGAGCGCCGTAAGGAAGATTTTTCGCCGTTTCAGCGGCCAATTCATCAAGACCGAATATCTTCAGCAGCTTGTGTGCCTCAATATCGGTGCGGATTTCATCTTCCATATAACGACCGATGCGCAGAGCCGCTTCCAGCAGGTTGTAGCGAATGTGCTTGTGGAAGGCTATCTTTACATTATCCAGTACGGAAAGCTCGGAAAAGAGGCGAATGTTCTGGAAGGTACGAGCCATACCACGAGCAGTAATCTCCGAGGGCTTCATACCGGTAACATTCTCGCCGCAGAACTCGATAGTTCCCGCAGTAGGAGCATACACACCGGTCAGCAGGTTGAATGCCGTAGTCTTTCCGGCACCGTTAGGACCGATGAGGCCGATGAGTTCCCCATCATTTATATACATATTGAAGTCATCAACAGCAGTGAGACCGCCGAAGACGATGGAGACATTACTGCATTTTAGAATTGACTCTGCCATTATGCCTCGCCTCCTTTGCCTGCGCCCTTCGTCTCAATGCCCATTGCCTGCTTTGCCTCGGGAGACAGATTTTTCAGATATCTGAAGACGGGCAGATTCGTAATCTCAACATAGCCAAAGAGCCCCTGTGGACGATAGAACATAAGGAGAATAAGAATAATGGAATAAATTATCATGCGGAACTCCGGCACGCCGGCAAGGGCAGCGGAGATACCGGTTACTACCAGCGCACCGGCAATGGAACCGGTAATGGAACCAAGACCGCCCAAAACTACCATAATAAGATAGTTGAAGGACTGGAGGAAGCTGAAGGTACCGGGCATAAGGATATAGAAGCTGTGCGCAAAAAGCGCTCCGGCGACACCGGCAAAAGCGGCACCGAGGGTAAATGCCAGCACCTTGTAATTTACAATCTTTACGCCCATTGCCTCTGCTGCAATCTCATTCTCGCGGATAGCGATGCAGGCACGGCCGTGAGCAGAATTTACAAAATTCTTAACGAAGAACAGAGTCGCCAACATTACCAGAAAAGCCCAGGTAAAGGTGGTGTGATGAGGTATGCCGGTGAAGCCTGCGGCACCGCCAACATAGTTGATGTTCATGATGACGATGCGGATTATTTCGCAGAGACCCAGCGTTGCAATGGCAAGGTAGTCACCGTTCAGGCGAAGGGTCGGAATACCGATAAGGAACCCGACAAATCCCGCGGCAATGGCTGCCACTAAAATCGCTGCTGCAAAGGGAAGCTGAAGCTTCGCCGTCAGGACGACGGAAACATATGCGCCTACCGCCATGAAGCCGGCATGACCCAAAGAGAACTGTCCGGTATAGCCGTTGATAAGATTCAGGCTCACGGACATGATGACATTGATGCAGATGATGATGATATTGAGCTTCCAGAATGGGCCGATGACATCTGCCTCAATCAAACCGTAAATAACTGCGAATACGACAAGCCCTACTACTGCCAGGAGGGCATCGGCTTTGCGTTCTATCACGATGACACCTCACACTTTCTCCCGGACAGCTTTACCGAAGATGCCCGAGGGTCTGAATAACAGGACTAGGATAAGGATAGCGAAGGCAGCCGCATCTCGGAAGGTAGAAGAGATGAAGCCGGAGACAAGTGCCTCAATAACGCCCAGCATGATACCTCCGGCCATCGCGCCGGGGATACTGCCAATGCCGCCGAAGACGGCTGCAACGAACGCTTTCAGACCCGGCATGATACCCATGAGCGGATCGATACTGTTGTAGTAAACGCCTACCAGCACACCGCCGGCTGCCGCCAGAGCAGAGCCGATGCCGAAGGTGAAATTGATGATGCGGTTGGCATTGATACCCATGAGCTGTGCTGTCTCCGTGTCGAAGGATACGGCACGCATTGCCTGACCGACCTTCGTCTTCTGGACAACATAAGTAAGCACGACCATGAGAATAATAGTTATGGCAAAAATCAGCAGCTGCTGGCCATTGATAGCAAAACCGCCGATGTTGTAAGCAAGATTACCCATTACCTCCGGGAAAGTACGGGGGGTTGGGGAAACGAAATACATACTGCCGTATTCCAAAAGAAAAGACATACCGATAGCAGTAATGAGGACGGAAATACGCGGTGCATGACGCAGCGGAGCATAAGCCAGCCGCTCAACCAGCATACCCAAAAGAGCCGTCACTATCATTGATGTAATGAGCGCCGGCACGATAGACATATTCGCCATAGTGATAGCAAAGAAGCTCACATAAGCACCCACCATGTAGATATCACCGTGAGCGAAGTTGATGAGCTTTATGATGCCGTATACCATTGTATAGCCCAAGGCTATAAGTGCATAGATGCTGCCCAGCGAAACACCGTTAATTATCTGCTGGACAAAGACATTAAAAAAATCCATTAAAGGTCACTCCGTAAGTGGCGGAAATAATGCAATTACTGCAATACACTGATTTAATCCATTAAAGACACGAATATAGGAGCGGCCGCTGAGGCGGAGCAGCTTTCGCTGCTCTGTTTAACCTCGACGGCACGCCCCTACTCCATCGTAAAGGGTCTGTAATTGTCTTACGCCCTAAAAGTTCCCATTAAGCTTTCGGGGTAATCTTTTCCTTCAGAACGGTCTTGCCATCCTTGTACTCGAGGATAACAGCAGACTTGACAGGATTGTGGTTCTTGTCCATGGTAATCTTACCGGTACCTACAGCCAGATCCTTGGTCTCTTCGAGAGCCTTGGTAATCTTGGCCGGATCATCGCTGCCGGCACGCTTGATAGCGTCTACAAGGAGCTTACCAGCATCATAGCCGAGAGCTGCGAATACGTTCGGAGCCTCGTTGTACTTCTTCTTGTAAGCGTTGATGAAGCCCTGAACTTCCTTATCCTGATCGGAGTAATGAGTGGAGAAGTAGGTGTTGTTGAGAGCGTCCTTACCGGCCAGCTCAACGGTCTTGGTGTCATCCCAGCCGTCGGTGCCGAGAATCGGGCAGGTGATGCCCAGCTCACGAGCCTGCTTTACAATCTTGCCGACTTCTTCATAGTAAGCCGGAACGAAAACTACATCAGCGTTAGCACCCTTCAGCTTGGTAAGGGTAGCCTTGAAATCCTGATCCTTCTGGAGGAAAGCTTCCTGCATGAGAATCTTGCCGCCGGCAGCTTCAAACTTCTCTTTGAATACATCGCCGAGGCTCTTGGAATAGTCGGAGCTGGAGTCAACATAGATGACAGCAGTCTTGGCCTTCAGAGTCTTGGATGCGAAGGTAGCCATTACATCGCCCTGCAGCGGGTCAATGAAGCAGCTGCGGAAAATGAAGGGCTTTACTTTACCGTTCTCTACGGTTACCTTCGGGCTGGTAGCGGAAGGTCCGATAACGGGAATCTTGGCATCGTTGGCAATCTGAACCTCTGCCATTACACCACCGGTGGTAGCAGGTCCGATAATAGCCTTTACTTTATCGGAAGAAATCAGCTTAGTTGCTGCATTGGCAGCTTCAGCCGGATCAGACTTGGTATCAGCCTTGACGAGGACAATCTTCTTGCCGAGAACGCCGCCGGCTGCATTTACTTCCTCAATAGCCAGATCGAGACCTTTGAAGTTGGTAGCACCGTAGTTAGCTACGCCGCCAGTCATTTCAAAGTTAGCACCAATCTTGATTTCGCCGCCGGCACTGGCACCATTGTCAGCCTTCTTCTCGCCGCCACCGCCGCAACCGGTGAGAGCAGCACCCATAAGCATGGTACCGGCCAGGAGGCTCATGGCTTTCAACATTTTTTTGCCGAATTTCATTACAATCCCTCCAAAGAATATTCATCTATTCAGCAGGCTTCCAAAATTCTAAGCCTGCCGGCCACAAGTGTCTTGTGACTAACGGGCTTATTATATGTTACATGTTTACAATTAGTCAAGTAAAAACTGTGGTTTTTTAATGTATACTTTAGGCAGGTTTGTCAAAGTATACCAAAAACGCAGAAAATCTTCCCTGAATATCGAAATTGTGTAAACCTCGCCCTTTTCTTCTTTATATCCCGCCAGTTAAGTTTTCGTCATTAACTACAAAAAGGGACTGTGAAAAAATGAATGCTCATTTTTCACAATCCCTTTTAATTCGTCAGCGATTAAAACCGCACTATTTTTATCAAACCTTGAACTGGCGGGTGGTCTCCTGCAGTTCCGTAGCCAAGTCGGCCAATGCCTGAGAGGCAGAAGCAATTTCCTGACTGGAAGCCGACTGCTCTTCCGCTGCAGCAGAGATAGTCTGAGTATGACCGGAGGTAACCTTGCTCACCTCATCGATTTCCTCTACAGCGACCACGATATTATTGGTTCCTTCAGATACTGTCTGAACGGATACATTGATATCCTTAATCTGTCCTTCGATAGCACCGACCATGTTGAGAATCTGACCGAACTGCTGGCCGACCTCACGAATGGCCTGCGTACCCTTCTCGACTTCACCGGTGCCCTGCTCCATGGCGACCACGGCAGCATCTGTGTCAGTCTGGATGTGGGAAATGCGATCCTTTATTTCCTCGGTAGCCTGCTGACTCTGCTCTGCCAGCTTGCGTACTTCCTCTGCTACTACGGAGAAGCCGCGGCCCGCCTCACCGGCACGGGCTGCCTCAATGGCTGCATTGAGCGCCAGCAGGTTTGTCTGGTCGGCAATGGAGGAAATGGTCTCGATGATAGCGCCAATCTGCTGAGAATTCTCGCCCAGTTTCTTGACGACATCGGCGGTAGCCATGACGCTCTTCTCGATGGATTCCATTCTTTGAACGGCACCCTGCATGAGTTGCTCGCCCTGCTCGGCGACAGTTTTAGTGTGAACAGAATTCTCGGTTACGCGCTCAGCCTTTTCCGTCATCTTGGTGATGTCGGCAAATACGGCATCTACATTTGTCTTCACGCGGTCTACGCTGAGTACCTGCTGATCCATGCCGTCAGCTACGCTTACAACAGTCTGCGCCACATCGGTAGCTGCTTCTGCTGACTGGTGCGCACCGGCAGTGAGCTCCTCAGCGGAGGACGCAACCTGCTCGGAAGTAGCGGCAATGCTGGAGATAAGTTTTTTCAGGTTGCCCTGCATGGTATTGAAAGCCGTGGCCAGGTTGCCGAGCTCGTCGGAGGAATTGACCTCAAGAGCCGGCAGCAGCAGATTGCCGCGGGAAAGTTCCACTGCTCGCTCATTGAGCGCCAGAATGGAAGAAGTAATCTTGTTGGAGAAGAAGAGGCAGGCTGTCATAATCAGCAGTACACCAACGACGATGAGAATGCCGTAAGTTGTACGCATAGAATGCAGCTGCTCAAAAACAAATTCTTCCGGCACGGTGATTCCGATAATCCACTTGGAGCTTGGCAAAGTGGTATAGCAGAAGACAAGCTCCGTTCCGTCCTTATCCTCGACCTTCAGATAGCCTTTGCCATTCTGCTTCATCTGAGCATACAACGGGCCGACGATGGGCATATCCTTAGCTTCGCTCATCTGAGCAATGCCGCGTGTGCTGGCAAGTATCTTGCCGTTGGAGTCAATGATGACACCGTTGCCCTGTCCGCGGAACTTCAGCTCATTTACTTTCTGCTTCAGTGTATCAAGAGCAATGTTCTCGCAAATGCCGCCTACGAACTTACCATTCTTATCATGGTAAGGAGCCGTAGCGGAAACCACCAGAACCTGAGAGCTGGCGCTGACATAAGCAGTGGTGAAGCGGAAGGCGTTTGCTTTCTTCAAATCCTGATACCAGGGGCGATCATTCGGCTTTATCTTGCCGGTACGGTCACCGTTTACGCTGGACATGAACAAGCCGCGCTCATTGGCGTTGGTAATGCCAAGGATTTCCTTGTCGCCGCTGTGGAGCATCATCATCTGACGCATGTCGGCAATCTGGTTGTTTCCATCCAGGGCAGTCATGAGGCTTGCCGCTGCTTTGGCTGCCATTGCCTTTTCCATCAGCCAGCCGTCCATCTTGTCCTGCTCATCAGTGATGGCCGCTGTAATTTCCCGTTCTACGCCCTGCTGAATAGCTTCCTGACTCTTGTAGTAGCCCATGATTGACACGAGTGCCAAAATCACGCCTACCAATCCGGAGAGAGCAAAGAATTTCTGCTTGATTCCCATAGATACACATTCCTTTCTCAAGTTGCAGGTATACATATTTATTATAGTACCTATAGGATATGATAATACCGTCACTGTCTAATTGCAATACTTTGTAAATAAAATTTTATCCTAAAATAAAGAGGGGTAATTGATTGAATATTCACTCAACCAATTACCCCTCTTGACTTTGCACATAATTATGGCCCGTCGGTTCTTTTTAGCTGTCAGAATTATTCCAACAAAAATTTCCCGGCTCCGTATTTGTACCAGGCTGCACAGGTTCCCTCGACAGAAACCATACAGGGCCCTACCGGATGACGGTCAGTACAGGCCTTGCCGAATAAGGGACAGCTCTTTGGCGTGATAGCTCCGGTCAGCACGTCCCCGCAACGGCACATTTTTCCCAGCGGTGTCCCACCGCCTTCCGCAGTGACTTTTCCCATTGGCATCTGCCGCCGCACATCAAAGGCGGCATACTCATCCCGGAGGGACAGCCCAGACTTCTTCAGCTGGCCAAGGCCGCGCCACAATTCATCCGTCTCCTCAAAGACCGACATCAGTGTACGACGTGCCGCCTGATTTCCTTCTTCCCGCACTACCGAAGGATAGAAGTTTTCCACAGCACAGATATTATCCCGCGTCATCTCGGTCAGACGCAGGATAGCTGCCATTATTCCCAGCGGCTCAAAGCCGGTGACAATGCCGCGCTGCTGATAATCCGTCAGGAAGTCGAACTCCCGACAGCCGGTGACCACCGCCACATGACCCGGCAAAATAAAGCCGTCGATTCGATGCGGCTGCTCCAAAATAGCTTTCATTGCCGGCGGCACCAGCTTGTGGGCGGTAAGGAGATAAATATTTTTCGTCCCCAGCTTTTCAGCTGCCAGTACAAGCGCCGCCGCCGTAGGAGCAGTGGTCTCAAAGCCCACCGCCAGATACACTATTTTCTTGTCAGGATTCTCAGCGGCAATTGTCAGCGCATCGAGGGGTGAGTAGACTACTCTGATGTCAGCCCCCTTCGCCTTGGCCTCTGCCAGATTGTTCGGCTTGCCGTCAGCCGATGCAGAGCCGGGCACCTTCAGCAGGTCGCCAAAGGTGGCGACTATCACCTCCGGCCGCTGTGCATAGGCAACCGCTTCATCAATATAGCTGTCCACCGTAACGCAGACAGGACAGCCGGGGCCGGACACAAGCTCCACAGAGGCGGGCAGCAGCTGACGAAGACCGGAACGGAATATGGTGACGGTATGTGTGCCGCAGACCTCCATGAAGCGGAGAGGATTCTTTTCATCGCGGCCGCAGGCCGCAGCTGCCGCTTTTATTCGTTCCGCAATGCTCTGTGCGGCACTTGCATTGTCCTTATTCATCGCTTCTGCTCCGCAATAAACTCCGCCGAAGGACGCATGGCATTTATTTCCTCCGCGATCGTATCCTGCAGCTCGCCGTCCCGGCCGGCTCCGCCCATCTCTCGCCACAAAGCCTGTGACTCCAGCGCCAGATGCTCGTCCACTATCTCCATCGCAAAGCCAGCGTGAACCAGTACGTAGTCACCGAGCTTCGCATCAGGGAGCAGCATCAGGCTGGCATTTCGTGACACTCCATCCAGCGTTACCGTCGCCAGACTATCTTTTATTGCGGTTATTTTTGCCGGTACAGCCAAACACATAGACATTACCTCTTTATGGGATATATTATAAATGCTATTTATATTGTATCAGACCAGTCAAATTATTTGAAAGGCCTCCTGCATTGTGATAGGATAAATATATATATTTGTAATTTCCGCAAGAAATACCTTCCATAATAAAAATCAACTTGCGATTTAAGAATAAGGAGCCAAAATGAGAATTCTGCTTTCAAATGATGATGGCGTCGACGCCGAGGGCATTAAAGCTCTCGTCCGCGCCCTTTCCCCCGAGCATCAGGTATCAGTCTGCGCCCCTGCCCGCCAGCAAAGCGGCATGAGCCACGCGATTACCGTCTTTGACGACATGGTGGTCGAGAGCTGCCCTGACCTGCTGGCTCTCGGCGCTGTCGAAGCCCTCAGCATCACCGGCACACCGACAGACTGCGTAAAGCTCTATCTGGAAGCCATTGCTCCCAGCCGCGGCGAAGACTATCCTGACTTCGTTATCTCCGGTATCAATCACGGCGGCAACCTTGGCACCGATGTACTGTACTCCGGCACCGTAGGTGCTGCTCTGGAAGGCTACATGCACGGCATCAATACCCTAGCCGTCTCCGTAGTCATCAACAGCTCTATATCCTATGACGAAGCGGCGAAGCTGGTGGCTGAAAAACTCGATACCTTTATCACTAATGAGCCGAGCCCCTTCCTGCTGAATGTCAATTTCCCCAAAGAATTTGCCGGCGGCGTACCGGAATGGCGCTGGGCCGCTCTCGGTCATCGGGACTACCTGAATGCCTACACTCTCCACAAGGACAGCGACCGCACCTACTATCGACTGGCCGGAGAAATATGTGACGGCGACAACGAGCCATCAACGGACATCTTCGCCATCCACCACGGCCTCATCTCCGTCACTCCCCTTTACGACGACTTGGCAAATGTAAAGTCTCTCCGCCGTCACGGTCTGGAGACGATACCACGCCGCCCGCTGATAAAACAGAGCATCGTCAACGATGTATATTCCGATTTCTAAGCATTAAGAAAAAAGTCTGCCGAAAACACGCTCTCGCACTGCGACTCCCTAAGCTCTGCCGTCGTTACACTCGGCAATCGCTAAGGTCGCATGCATGACACTCACTAAATTCATCCATCGCTTCACTCGGGTTCATTAAGTGAGTTAGTCTAGGTTTTCATACAGACATTTTTCTTCCAAACTATATAGAGGAAGGGCCTGTGAAAAAATGAGTGCTCATTTTTTCACAGGCCCCTTTTTTATGCCATCTGCATGTCTCTGGCAGCGACAATGTCTACGCCAAAGCCCATGATATTTTTTACGACCACGTCGCCGGCTTTGATAGGAGCCGTTACCTTCACGGAGCGAAGGGCAGCGGCAGCGGCAACGATTCCGGACTTCGGCAGTTTAGCAGCCGATACTACCGGCAGGAGAGGTAACCGACCCTTCTTGCACTTTACGGTACCGGTAAGCATGCGCATGGGAGTAGTCAGCTCTTCCCGGGCGTACTGAGCACCGCGGGGGCAAGTGTTGCCGGTGACATCGGTTACATTACCATCCTCAACGGTGGCGGTGAGCTGGCAGCCCATTGGGCAGGTTATGCAGGTAAGTTCTACTTTTTCTACAGCCATCTTTATCACTCCTCCACGCCAACGGTGATATCTCCGGCCAAGAGCTGTGCCTTGGCAGCGGGAATCTCTACAGCAATCATTTCACTGGGCTTTGCTACAGCCAGCGGACGGCTGAGGATGACCTCATCGCCGCACTTGACTTCCAGCTTAACCTTCTTCATGGGCTTCGTTACGCGCATGAAGAGGCGAATACCTTCGGCAGCTGCCTCACCGGCCGGAAGATTTATCTTCTGCGGTACGCAGGTGCGGACGGCATTGCCGGTATTTACAGACAGGCGACGCTCCACCGGAGCCATCTTGCCCTGTGCCATGAGAGCGGCGTACTTGCCGGCGATTTCTGCTTCATCGCTGACGAAATCGACAAGGTCATGAACATGGACTACATTGCCGGCAGCAAAAACGCCTTCCTTATCGGTCTGACGATGCTGGTCAACGATGGGGCCGGAGGTCAGCGGATGGAGGCTGACACCCAGCTCGCGGCTCAGCTCGTTCTCCGGGATAAGACCGACGGAGAGAAGAACAGTGTCACAGGGGATATCAAACTCGGTACCGGGAATCGGCTGCATCTTATCATCGACCTTAGCTACCGTTACGCCGGTGACTCGGTCGGTACCCTTGATGTCCACGATGGTGTGAGCAAGGAAGAGAGGAATATTGAAATCATCCAGACACTGAACCATGTTGCGGGTCAGGCCGTTGGAGAAGGGGCAGATTTCCAAAACGGCTTTAACGCGGCAGCCGCCATTGCCCCAGTCATTATCAATATCGGCCGGAGACGCATCGGCCGGAGTGCGCTTCGTAGAGGAAGAAGGCTTCTTCTCGGATACATTGCAGCCCTCAAGGCTCATGCGGCGAGCCATGATGAGGCCGATATCGCCGGAGCCGAGGATGACTACTTCACGGCCGGGGAGATAGCCCTCAATATTTACCATGCGCTGAGCGGCACCGGCAGTGAAGATACCGGCCGGACGACCGCCGGGGATACGGATAGCTCCGCGGGTACGCTCACGGCAGCCCATGGTGAGGATAACGGTCTTGCCCTTTATCTCTACCGTGCCAAGCTCCGGGCTGATTGCCAGTACGGACTTGTTCTCGCGGACTTCGAGAACCATGGTATTGGTAAGAATCTGCACCTGAGGGCAGTCCTTTACCATCTCATAGCAGCGCTGGGCATAGCCGGGGCCGGTAAGCTCTTCCTTGAAGTGGTGGAGACCGAAGCCGTTGTGAATGCACTGCTGAAGGATACCGCCTACTTCGCGGTCACGCTCAAGAATGAGGACGGACTCGGCACCGTTCTCAACGGCGCTGTGAGCAGCGGACAGGCCGGCAGGGCCGCCGCCGACGATGATTATATCGTAGAGGTCTTTAATCTCGATCATCTCAATAGGCCTCCTGTTCTTTGTCGAAGTAAAGGAAGGAGCCTTCCCCGTCTTTTCTGATTTCCGTTACGGGCAGGTGCAGCTCACGGGCAAGGATAAGAGCTACGCGGGGTCCGCAGAAGCCGCCCTGACAGCGACCCATACCGGCACGGGTACGACGCTTTACGCCGTCCACGGTGCGGGCACCGCAGGGGCGATGAATAGCATCGCAGATTTCGCCCTCAGTGATTGTCTCGCAGCGGCAGACGATGAGACCGTAGCGCTTGTCCTCCTGAATGAGCTTTTTCTGCTCTTCCATAGACATTTCGCGGACTACCGGCTGAGGCGGACGTCCCTTCTTGTATTCGACCTTCTCCTTTGCTCCCAGATCCTCGGCTACCATGGCGGCAATCTCTTTGCCGATAGCCGGAGCGGAAGTAAGACCGGGCGACTGAATACCGGCAGCCTGATAGAGACCATTGACCTTCTCGGAGCGGCCGATGATGAAGTCACCGGTGCTGGAGACGGCACGGAGGCCGGCGAACTGAGTGATAGCAGCACCCATAGGAAGGTTGGCTATCATCTTTTTGGCTCCGGCGATTATCTCATTCATACCGGGGGTGCCGACTGATACATCATCCTTGTCTTCGGTGTCATTGGCATTGGGGCCGATGAACACGTTGCCGTGAGTGGTGGCACAGATGAGGATACCCTTACTGGTCTTGGAGGGTACCGGGAAGATAATGCCCTTGACTAGGCTCTCCTGAGAGGTCTTGTCAAAAAGGATATATTCACCCTTGCGGGGCTTAATGGTGAAGGAATCGTCTCCGGCCAGAGCAGAGACCTTGTCGGCGTATACGCCGGCAGCATTGACCACGGTCTTTGCCTTCATCTCACCCTGCATGGTGCGGATGATGAAGCCGCTGCCGTCAGCCTCGGGAGTGATGCGGATGACTTCGCAGTCACGGACGATTTCGGCACCGTTCTCGACAGCATTCTCCGCAAAGGCAGCTGCTACGCCGAAGGGCCAGCAGAGACCGGCAGAGGGTGCAAAGAGAGCAGCCTTTATTTCCTCGGTGAGATTCGGCTCAGTCTCTCTGAGCTTATCACCGCTGACAATTTCCAGACCGGGTACACCGTTGGCCTCGCCGCGGGCTTTCAGCTCCTCAAGAGTAGCCACTTCTTCATCGGTCTTGGCTACAACATAAGAGCCGGTCCACTTGATATCAAGGTTCAGCTCATCTTTGAGCTCATGATAAAGTGCATTGCCCTCCACATTCAGGCGAGCCTTGTTGCTGCCGGTAGGCGCATCAAAGCCTGCGTGAAGAATGGCGCTGTTTGCCACCGTGGTTCCCATCGCGATGTGGGGAGTCTTCTCCACCAGCATGCAGCGCAAGTCATATCGGCTGAGATACGACAGGATAGCTGTACCGGTGACACCGCCGCCAATGACGACAACATCTACTTCTTTCATCGTTTCTCCTCTCTTCTTATCGGCACCAATCGTACCGTTATTGATAACCCTATTCTACAAAGACCAAAAGCACTTTGTATACAATACTTCAATTATAAAGGCTAGCCTTAGCCGGAGCAAGGAAATTTTACACCGGATTTCTCTAAATTGCCTCAGTCATGTTCTCCTGCTTCCGCGGAAGCTTTCTTGGGCGGAGCCGGCTGCTCCGGCTCAAAGATGACCGACACGGCACTGCCCTTTGTCAGCACAGTTCCCGGGGCTGGCTGCTGGCCTACCGCCATGCCTCTGCCTCTGGGAGCCAGAGTAAATCCAGCGGCCTCGATGGTGAGCTGCGCTTCCGCAGCATCCATACCCGTCACATCGGGGACGCGTCCTTCCTGACGGACTCTCGGCGCAGCAGATGCTCCGCCGGCCACACCGGAAACCATCTCCAGCGGATCTCCGGAAGGCTCGATGTGAAGATAGCGGAACAGCTGAGTAAATATCCGACCGGCTACCGGTGCAGCTATCTGACCACCATAATAAATGCCGGATGGATCGTCAATCATAACGTAAACTACCAGCTCCGGATTCTCTACCGGGGCAAAGCCGCAGAAGGATGCAATGTAATGTCCCTCCATGTAGCCCTTGCCGAACTCCTGAACCTTCTGAGCCGTACCTGTCTTACCGGCGATTCGATAGCCCTCTACATAGGCTTTATGGCCGCCGCCGGTAGATACTACCTGCTCCAGCATATCCACCAGTGCTTTATCCGTCACAGAGGTAATGGCACGGCGCCGTTCTTTTGGCTCCGTCTCCATTACTACGGTTCCGTCGTTCTTCTCTATCCGCTTTACGATGTAGGGACGCATCAGTCTGCCATCGTTGGCAATAGCACTGACTGCCGTCACCAGCTGTAGCGGGGTTACCGTGACGCTATGGCCGATGGCCATGGTGGCTATCTCCGGGTCATGCATATCCTTCTTGTCGTAGAGCAATCCCTCTTCATCGCCGGCCAGTTCAATCCCGGTAGACTCACCGAAGCCGAAGCGGGAGGCATACTTCAGGAGATTATCTGCGCCCATCTCCAGACCTACCTGAGCAAAGCAGGTATTGATGGAGTTCTTTACAACATCGGTAAAGGTAACAGTGCCGAAGCTCTCACCGTTCCAGTTCATTATCTTTCGGTCGGAGACCTCGACGATACCCGGATCCTGGAATATCCGGTTAGGCGTTACGACTCGTTCCTCCAGCGCTGCCGCCGAAACGACCGTCTTGAATGTAGAGCCCGGCTCATAGAGGTATGACACTGCCCGGTTCGCCCAATGTGCCTGCGGGCTGTCCTCGAACTTATTTGGATTGAAGGTCGGCCGGTTTGCCATAGCCAGTATCTCACCGGTCTTGGGATTCATGACGATAGCCGTAGTCGCTACCGGCTGATTTTCAACCATGATTTCATCCAGTGCCTGCTCCACCACGAACTGCACCGTAGAGTCGATGGTCAGGACGACCTTCTTGCCCTGACTGCCGTCATAGTGCGGCGTGTCATGGATGGAATCAAGGATAGGATTGCCGGCGACCTTGTCCGTCTTTATGAATATCTCGCGCTTGTCGCCCTTCAGCTCCTTGTCAAATGCCTGCTCGATGCCGTAGAGACCGACATCGTCAGTACCTACAAAGCCAAGGACATTGGAAGCCAGCAAATCGTTGGGATAAAAACGCTTCGGCTCATCGTTGAAGCCAAGGCAGTTATAATTCTCATCGTTGATGAGCTTCTGTACCGCCCGATATTCCGGCTCCGGCAGGAAGTGTTTTACCCACACGAAGCCGCCCCCCTCATCAATATCCTTGAGGATTTCTTCCTCCTTCATGTTGATGAGCGGAGCCAGTTTCTTGGCTACATCGTGACGATCTTTTACATTGTTGGGGTCTACGTACAGTGACTTCATTATGAGGGTGACGGCCAGTTCCCGCCCGTTGCGGTCAACGATTGCCGCCCGCGGTGTCTGACGCATCCACTCGCCGCCGGTGGACTGCTCCACCAGATTAGCGAACTCCTCACCCTTTATTATCTGAATATAGAAATACCGACCCACGAGCACCAGAATCGCTATAAACATCACGCCAACTACCATGGCGATGTTTACTGCTGCTGCTCTCTGTCCGGTATGCCGTTTTTCCCTTGCCATCGTTTTCTCCGACACGCAATTATTTCCGCCCGCATGGGGCAGTAATTCTTAACCTATTGATTATAACATGAGAACGACAAAGTTTCCATCTTTAGTAAGTTTTTATTTACCCCTCCGACCTTGCTTCGCTCGGCTACCTCCCCTAAAGGGGAGGCTTCCTTGTCAGACTGTTATGCCGTATATTACAAGAAAAACTCCTTGTCAATATGTCGATTCTATGTTAATATATTCGAGTCAGTTCGCGGGCGTAGTTCATCGGTAGAATGAAAGCTTCCCAAGCTTTAGAGGGGGGTTCGACACCCCTCGCCCGCTCCATATTGCGATTCTGTCCCGCACATCTTATGTGTCGGGACTTTTTGTTTGCCTGAAAACAAGAACCGCTTCATTATCTACATTTCCGTCTTGACTTTCCGAAAGTATTTACTATAATTTGAAATATACATTTGTTTTAGACGAGAGGTGAGCGACAGCAATGCTGGTAAACAATTTCAAACAGACATCTTCAGATAAGAGTGATTTCACCGACCGGAGCGAGCATATCTATGCCGCCATAGATATGAAATCATTCTTCGCCTCTGTCGAATGTGCCGAGCGAAAGCTGAACCCACTCACCACCAATCTGGTCGTGGCTGACCCCTCCCGCACCGACAAGACTATCTGTCTCGCTGTCTCTCCTTCCCTGAAGGCACACGGCATCTCCGGTCGCGCCCGCCTCTTTGAAGTCATCCAGCGGGTGAAGGAAGTAAACGCCCGTCGGAAATACTTCGCCCCCGGCAAAAAGCTGACCGGTGAATCAACCGACGATATCGAACTGAAAAACAATCCCTCCCTTGCCGTCGGCTACATTACCGCTCCGCCCCGCATGGCCCTCTATGTCCAGTACAGCAAAAAGATATATGAAATATACTCCCGATTCATCGCTCCGGAGGATATCCATGTCTACTCCATCGACGAAGTATTCATCGACCTGACGCCCTATCTGAAGGTCTCCCGCCAGACGCCGCATCAGCTCACCATGAGCCTCATTCAGACGGTGCTGGCTGAAACCAATATCACAGCCACCGCCGGCATCGGCACTAATATGTATCTGGCCAAGATAGCTATGGACATCGTAGCCAAGAAGATGCCCCCCGATACCAACGGCGTGCGAATCGCCCAGCTTACACAGGAGGAATTTCAGGAAAAGCTCTGGTCTCACCAGCCCCTCACCGACTTCTGGCAAATCGGCAAAGGATATCAGAAGCGACTGGCGGCCCATCACCTCTACACCATGGGCGATATTGCCCGCTGCTCTCAGGGCGGCCCCCATGACTACTACAATGAGGCACTCCTCTATCGTCTCTTCGGAGTCAACGCCGGACTGCTCATCTGCCACGCCTGGGGCGACGATCCCACCACCATCGCCGATATTCGGGCCTATATCCCGAAAAGTACCAGTCTCTCCAGCGGGCAGGTACTGCAGCTGCCCTATCCTGCCGACAAAGCCGCCATCATCGTCCGGGAGATGGCCGACAATCTGGCCGGAGAGCTGGTACGAAAAAATCTCTATACCGACAAAATCGTCCTCACCATCGGCTACGACATCGAGAACCTGACCCGTGCAGACATCGCCAGACAATACCACGGCCCAATCCACATCGACCACTACGGCCGGGCTGTTCCCGGTCACTCCCACGGCACTGCCCGACTGGAGCGACCCACCTACTCCGCCCGACTCATCACCGAGGCGGCGATGGAGCTGTTCAGCAGCATCACCGACATGAATCTCCTCGTCCGCCGCATTACTATCGTCGCAGACAACACGATGGACGCAGAGGAAGCCTCCGCCGACCTCTACAAAGAAGCCGACCTCTTCGCCGAGCTGCCGGAGGAAAAAGAAAAGGACATCCTGCTCCAAAAGGAGAAGAATGTCCAACAGGCCATAAATGAAATAAAAGGCAAGTTTGGCAAAAATGCCATCCTGAAAGCCATGAATATGCAGGAGTTCGCCACCATGCGGGAACGCAATCAGCAGATTGGCGGTCACAAAGCCTAGCTGCTTGCAGCTCACGCTGACCTTGCAAACTTCACCCGCATTATAGTTCCCTCACTGACCCGACTCTCCACCTCCAGCTGAGCTCCGTGGAAATCAGCTGCATGACGAACAATCGCCAAACCAAGACCGGTGCCGCAAACGGATTTCACCTTTCCGTCGGCACCATTTTTTATGCCCCGGCTATGACTGCTGTCCACCCGATAGAACCGCTCAAAAATCCTGTCGATATGCTCCGCCGGTATTCCGATACCATTATCGCAGACCTCCAGACAGACCCGCTCTTTGTCATCATATACCGACAACACCACAAAGCCATCTTCGGTCCGGCTGTACTTTATCGCATTCTCAGTCAGGTTGTAGACGATGTCTGCCACCAGCTGCGGAACACCGTCAACCATTACCGACTCGCTGTCACTGCTCTGCTCAGCCGAAGCTCGCTGCCCCAACCTCATCGGTTTACTCGCCATCAGCAGTTCCACCCCGGCATTCTGGGCAACCTGTCTCAGCCGACCGACAGTTTCCTCTGCGGTCTGCCGGAGATCCACCGGTTCCTTTTTCAGCGTCTCCTCCGTTGCCTCTTCAATGTGCGACAGATGGATAATATCTGAGATGAGCTCCACCAGATGTTTCGCCTCCGAGCGAATCCGTCCGGCAAACAGCGGTACATCCTCCCGGCGTACCATTCCCTGCTCCAACAGCTCTGCCCCAGCCATTATTGTCTGCACCGGTGTCTTCAGCTCATGGGAAACATTCGCCGTGAATTCCCGGCGCCGCTTCTGCATTGCCAGCTCCTGACTTCGCTGTGAGCTAATTCTCTTTATCAGCGGCAACAGCTCACTGTACACCGGCACGGTTTCCGTCTCCGGCTTCGGCAGGTCATCAAGATTCAGCTCATTCACCGGCTGCAGGATATCCTTTGCCATCTTGGTCGCTATTCCATAAGTGGCCAGCAGCAACACCCCCAGCACAATATACATTGGCTGCAGCAGCTTTACCAGCAGAGCGTATATCGTTTCACTGCGATAGGATATTCGCAGTACGGTTCCATCCGCGAGACGCTTCGCCATATATACGCCCTCTGTCATCATCGTCGATGAGTCGCGTCTGGCATAGCCAAAGCCATTATCCGAGCTTCTGGCCTCCTGCACCTCGGCTCTGTTTCCATGATTATCCAGATTGTCACTGGCGGTCAACGAGTCATAAAGTACTATCCCGTCTCTGCCTATCCAGGTCAGGCGGCTTCTCCTATCGTAGTTCTTTATGTCCCGCAGATATTCCTCGCCGTTCCTTTCCACTCCTGCCGCCGCCAGCTCCAGCTGCCCGGCCATGTCCTCTCTCAGTCGTTCATTGGATCCGTCAAACAGGAAAAAGGAAACCACGATAGACACGACGGCCACTGCTCCGGAAGCCGTCAGAAATATCGCCCGCCAGATGCGCTCTGTCATAATCTATCATTCCTCATTCAAGCCGTAGCCAACGCCGCGCACTGTACTTATGATTACACCATGATTGCCCAGCTTCTGCCGCAGGGTTCCGATGTGAATATCCACCGTTCGGGTCTCTCCGCAATAGTCTTCTCCCCAGACCAGATTGAACAGCTCGTCTCGGGAAAAAATCCGGCGGGGATTCTTCAGGAACAGCTTCAGCAGCTCGTATTCCTTCAGCGTCACCTTTACCGCTTCATCATCCACCAGCACCCGGTGCGCCGCTTCATCTACCACGACACCGCCGGACGCTGCTGTCAGCTGTACGGTTCTCTCTGTATTATCCGTCTGCCCGCTGCGGCGCAGTACCGCCCGAACTCGTGAGACCATCTCCAGCATACTGAATGGCTTCACCAGATAGTCGTCAGCGCCAAGATCCAGTCCCTTTATCCGGTCATACTCCATGCCCTTAGCGGTAGCCATTATTACCGGAAGCTTCTCTGTATCTCTGCGCTGGCGGAGCTTCTTCAATATCTCGATTCCGTCTTCTCCCGGCAGCATCACATCCAGTAGCAGCAAATCAGGCAGAGCCTCACCATCAGCCAGCGCCGACCAAAAGCTGCTGCCATCCTCAAAGCCCACAGTGAGAAAGCCTGTGCTTTCCAGCGTATACCTTTCTATCTCGCGAATATTCTCGTCGTCCTCAACGCACCAAATAAGTTGTTTCTTCTCCACTGCCAGCACCTCGTCAGTCTCTTTATCAGCTTTTATTGTAGACTGTTTACCGCCTTTTCGCAATGCAGAATCCACACAATCACTATACGGAACAATCGGCTCAGCCGAATTTACCACTGACATAGTCCGCCGTGCGGCTGTCTCCGGCCCGATTGAATATCCGCTCCGTCTCGCCGTACTCTACCAGCTCTCCCATCAGGAAGAACGCAGTAAAGTCGGAGATACGCATTGCCTGCTGCATATTGTGCGTCACAATCACAATGGTATAGTCCTCACTCAGGCTCTCCGCCAAGTCCTCTATTCCCTGTGTACTGATAGGATCCAGCGCTGAAGTCGGCTCATCCATCAGCAGCACTTCCGGCTTTACGGCCAGCGCTCTGGCGATACACAGCCTCTGCTGCTGACCGCCGGACAGTCCCAGCGCCGATGCATCCAGCCGATCCTTGACCTCATCCCAGAGGGCTGCTCGTCTCAGACTTTCTTCAACAATAACATTCAGCTCTTTCTGCTCGCTTATCCCATGTGTCCGCGGGCCGTAGGCGACATTCTCATATATGCTCATCGGAAAGGGGTTCGGTTTCTGAAAAACCATTCCCACATTTTTCCGGAGCATATTCACATTTACCTCCGGCGAAAAAATATCCATGCCCCGGTATGTGACAGACCCGGTTATCCTTACATCCGGCAGGATATCATTCATGCGGTTCAGCGTGCGCAGGAAAGTCGATTTGCCGCAGCCCGACGGGCCGATGAGCGCGGTTATCCGTCGCTCTCGGATGGGCAGCGTTATGTTATACAGAGCCTGCGCCTCGCCGTACCAGAGACAAAGATTTTTTACCTCCATCACGGACTTCAGCGGCAGCCAAATCGGTTTATCTGTCATTATCAGTTCTCCTGTTTTCGAAATAATTCTCCGGCTCGCTTGGCCGAGAGGTTCAGCAGCAGGGTCAGTGCCATCAGTATTGCTGCGATAGCAAATGCCACTGCGAACTCGCCCTGCTCCTTGGCGTAGACATAAAGAGCAACGGTCAGTGTCGCTCCGGCGCGATTCAGCCCCTCCGGGAAAGAATTCACCGCATGGGCAAAGCCTGCCGTAAAGAGCAAGGCCCCCGACTCGCCAATGATGCGACCCACCGATAGAATACAGCCGGTCACGACGCCGTCGATACAGTTCGGCAGGACGACCGTGCGAATCACTCGCCACTGACCAGCACCCAGACCGAAGGCTCCTTCCCGGTAGCTCCGGGGGACTGTCTTCAGACTCTCCTGCGTCGTCCTGATGATTATGGGCAGATTCATGATAACCAGCGTCAGCGCACCTGCCATAAGCGATGTTTCCATTGACAGGAACTGACAGAACAGCAGCATACCCACAAGGCCATAGACAATGGAGGGTATTCCCGCCAGAGTCTCCGCTGCCTGCTCAATGATTCGGACAGCCCGCCCGTCCTTTGCATACTCCGTGAGATAAACTGCCGTCCCAACCCCGATGGGGAGCAGTATCACCAAGGAAGCAAACACCACATAAAGAGTGTTGAGTATATCCGGTAAAATGCCGATTTGCTGTGCCATGTAGCTGGGCTTTGTCGTCAGCAGCTGCCAGCTTATCTCCGGAACGCCCTTCCAGAGCACATAGCCGATTATTGCCGCCAGCATCGTACAGCAGATTCCTGCCGAGCCATACATGGCCGACTTCATCAGCAGACTGTATCTTCGCCGACTGATTGGCAGTTGTCCTGTTATCATACTTCCCTGCCTTTCATCACTCTGTTCAGGAGTGAATTAAGCAGCAGTATCATTGTCAGCAGTACCAGAGCAATAGAGAAGAGCGCGTCCCGCTGAAGACCGGCCGCATAGCCCATCTCTCCGGCTACTGCCGTCGTAAGGAACCGTACACTGCCGAACAGCTCCGGCATATTGGCCACATTGCCCGAAACCATCATCACGGCCATAGCCTCTCCCAGCGCGCGCCCACAGCCGAGGGCAACCGCAGCTGTAATGCCGCTTTTGGCCGCCGGTGCCGTCACTCGGAAGAATGTCTCAACCTTTGTTGCGCCCAATGCCAAGGAGGCTTCCTCATACTCTCTGGGAACAGCCTCCAGTGCCGTCACGGAAACACTTATCACCGTTGGCAGTATCATTACCGTCAGCACGATAATCGCCGTGAACAGACCGGCTCCGTCCGGCAGTCCGAAAGCTCGTCCAACCGCCGGCACCAGCACCATCATACCAACCATACCGTAAACTACGGAAGGTATACCGGACAGGAGGTCAACCGCTGTCGATACGGCATCCCGGACTCTCGGGCTCGCCTGCTTCGCCAGATAGACAGCGGTGAAGAAACCTATCGGCAGCCCCAGCACCAGCGCCCCGGCCATGCCGTATATGCTGGTCAGAATGAAGGGCAGTATGCCGAAAGCCGGCACCTGCGCCGTCGGTGCCCACACCTTGCCAAAGAGAAAATCCACAATTCCGATTTCCCCGATGGCTGGCAGGCCAGCCGTCAAAAGAAAAGCGGCTATCAGTAATACACTGCCTACCGCCAGCACAGCCGGTATCCTGAAGAGGAACGCAATGAGCTTTTCCTTTCGCTCATCGTTTCCGGCACACCACAGTGCCGCCATCCTTTCCCTGGACTCAGGGCTTGCGGTACTGTAGTCGCCGTAGCTTCTGGCTCTGTCTTCCGGAAGTGCAATAGCTGCACTCCCGGCAATCGTCTTAAACATAATTCGAATCTCCGCTGTAGCAGGAAATAATCACTGCTTCTCCGGCACGGGAATTGCCCCGGCCTTCTTTATTATCTCAGCGCCTTCCCGGCTGAGGGCGAAGTCACAGAAAGCCTTTGCCGCTCCGCTGAGAGACTTGCTCTTTTTGAGAGCCAGCACGAAAGGACGCTGTACCTTGTAGCTCTTGTCGATAATCGTCTTCTCCGTAGGAAGCACATTGTCAACTGCAAGCGTCTTTACCTTTTTACCGACAGCGGATACCGAAGCATAGCCAATGGCTGCCGGATTGGCTGCTACCGTAGCGATGACATCGCCGGTGGAGGTCAGCTCCTGACCGTATTTGCACTTGTCCTTGGTCTTCGTCACCGACTCGAAGCCATCACGGGTACCGCTCCCCGCCTCACGACCGATACGGACGATGGGGCCGGCTGTACCGCCCAGCTCAGACCAGTCCTTTATCTCTCCGCGATACACGGCGGCCAGCTGCTGCTGACTGAGATTCTGCACCGGATTTTTCTCATTGACGATAATGGCAATACCGTCATAGGCCAGTATCACTTCCTTAAGGTCATCCTTCAGCTCCGCTTCCTTCAGATAGCGGCTGGAAAGACCGATGTCACAGCGGCCGTTCTGTACCGCCTTGATGCCGGAGCCGGAGCCGGTCGGATTGTAGGTAAAGGTAACGCCCGGATTCTTCCCCGTGAAGACTTCACCCAGCGAGCCGATTACCTTTTCCATCGAGGTGGATCCATCTACAGCAACCTTGCCGCTGATGGACGGACTTTTCTTATCCGGCGCAGCGGACTTCTCCGCCCCACAGCCGGTCAGCGCAGCACCCAGAGTCAGCGCGGCAAGACCAAAGACTAAAGTCTTCTTTACAGTTTTCATCTTTTCAAAGTTCATCATATTCATTTCCTCCAATTTTTGTTTTTCGTCATCTGACAGTTTGTATTGTAGATACCGACTGTAAAATCAATAATCAGGGAAATGTAAAATATTTGTAAAAGACACAAAAAGAGGCATAACCATCTGGTTGCAGACGGTTATGCCTCTTTCGTTTCTAAATATTATTTACCGGCCTTCATGCGGTTGACGGCAGAGACGAGAGCCATGACGGAAGCGGTGATAATATCGGTATCCATACCGGCACCCCAGTGCATCGTACCCTCGCTGTCCTTTATGCCGATGTATGCCATAGCGCGGGAGGTGGAGCCGATTTCCAGTGCATGCTCGCTGTAGACAAGGTCGCTGTAGGTGACGCCGAGGTTCGTCTTGATGGCATTGCTGATGGCATCGAGACGACCGTTGCCCACTGCCTTGTAGGTCATTTCTTTGTTGTCTACGATGAAGTGAACTTCACCGGCGCGAGTACCATTGGGATCCTTCTTCAGGAGGAAGTCTACCAGCTTAATCGGAGCCTCGACATTTACATACTCTTCCTGGAAAATCTGATAAATCTCGTCAGGCTGCAGCTCCTGATGACGATGATCGGAAACAGACTTGACGCAGTAGCCGAAATCCTCGCGCATGTTCTTCGGCATGTCGATGCCGTACTTGTTCTCCATGATGAAGCCGACGCCGCCCTTGCCGGACTGGCTGTTGATGCGGATGACGTCGCCATCGTAGCGGCGGCCGACATCCTGCGGGTCTACCGGCAGATACGGAACCGTCCAGCGATCCTGCTCCTTCTCCTCATGCCACTTCATACCCTTGGCGATAGCATCCTGATGAGAGCCGGAGAATGCAGCGAAAACAAGGGCACCGGCATAAGGCTGACGAGCATGAACGGTCATGCGGGTCACCCGCTCGTACATATCTACGAGGGCCGGCATATTGGTAAAATCAAGCTGCGGGTCAATGCCCAGAGCAAACATATTCATCGCGATGGTAACGATGTCGGCATTGCCGGTACGCTCACCGTTGCCGAAGAGAGTACCCTCGATGCGGTCGGCACCGGCCAAGAGACCCAGCTCGGAGTCAGCTACGCCGCAACCCCGGTCGTTGTGCGGATGGAGGGACAGTACGACATTGTCACGGTATTTCAGATTCTGAGAGATATATGCTACCTGCATAGCGTAGATGTGCGGCATGGACATCTCGACCGTGACCGGAATATTGATGATGGCCTTGCGGTCAGCAGTGGGCTGCCATACGTCGAGGACTGCGTTGCAAACTTCCAGAGCATACTCCGGCTCGGTGCCGGTGAAGCTCTCCGGCGAATACTCGAAGCGATAATCGGCACCGGCTTCCTCGGTGAGCTGCTTGAGGAGCTTTGCGCCGTCGACAGCAATCTGCTTTATCTCATCCTTGCTCATCTTGAACACCTGCTGACGCTGAGCGAAGGAAGTGGAGTTGTAGACATGGACGATGGCGTTCTTTACGCCCTTCAGTGCCTCAAAGGTCTTCTTGATGATATGCTCGCGAGCCTGAGTAAGAACCTGAATGGTAACATCGTCGGGAATGAGGTCTTCCTCAACCAGTCGGCGCAGGAAAGCATACTCGGTCTCGCTGGCGGCCGGGAAACCGACCTCTATCTCCTTGAAGCCAATCTTAACGAGAGTCTTGTAGAACTCGATTTTTTCATCAAGGGACATGGGGATAATGAGCGCCTGATTGCCATCGCGGAGGTCTACGCTGCACCAGGTAGGAGCCTTGTCGGGATATTGCTTCTGGGCCCAGCTCATATCACAGACCGGCGGCATGAAATAGCCGGGACGGTATTTTGAGCAATTGGGCATCATGTTCTTCTGTACGGTGTTGGTCTGCATTGTCGTATCCTCCTTGGGGTTCTCTTGTATGTCGAAATAATAAAGCGGCTCGTCAGAGACCGCGCTGTCGGCTGTAAACAAAAAAGCCTTTCGTCATAGAGACGAAAGGCATTGCCTGCGTGGTACCACTCTGCTTCACGAGAAGGGCGCTGCCCTCTGTATCTCGTGCACTCTCTCTGTAACGGTGAGTTCCGTCGCCGCCTACTCGCTTTCACTTTCGGGGACGCAGCTCCGCGGCGAGTTCATCGCTTCCTTTAGACGCCGCCTTCACACCGCCCGGCAGCTCTCTGAGAATAATCGGCGATTACTTTTCCGCTTCTTAGCTTTTGCTGTTTCTGTTATAGACGGTAGCTTAACACATGATAAATCTTTTTGCAAGCTATTTGTGTTACAGCTTTACAAAATTATTATCAAAAATATGTCAGCGACGCCTTCTTCCATTCCTTTACGGAATAGAGGATGATGCGGTCGCCAAGGCCCTCATACCTGTCTGCCATCGCTGCAGCTATGCTCTCTACCTCTTCACGGCTGTGACCGTGAATCATGGTATAGAGCGTATACGGCCAGCCCTTTGCCTCGTCGGCCCGGCGGCGATAGCAGTGCGATACACGCTGCTCCGTTGCCGCAATGGCCCCGCCGATTTCGTCCGCCTGTTCATCCGGCACCTGCCAGACACAGAGACCATTGGCTGTATAGCCGGCTCGCTGATGAGCCAGCACGATACCGATACGGCGCATTACGCCCAGCGACAGATACTTATTGATTCGTGCCAGCACATCGCTGACCGGTGTCTGCAGCATCTTCGCCAAAAAGTCATAGGGATTCTCCACTATCGGCAGCTCTGAGGAAAGAAGATGAATCAGCTTCTTGTCCAAGTGATCCAGCGAACCCAGTGCGTCACTGTCGTTTCGCTCTGCCCCTATGTTTCCCTGCGGCTTAATCTCTGCCGTCCGCGGGCCCAGATGCAGCCGCTTATCTTCCATGGGAAGGGTAACTCTTATCTTATAGGATTTTTCACTGGGCAGCTCGATTAGCGAATTCACGCCTTCAGCCCGACTCAGTGCTTCCAGTACCAGCTGCTTCTCTGCATCATCCATCGTCAGCAGGGTAAACCACAGCTGATATCTGCCCTCACGCTCGTAGTTATGCGTTACTCCGGGAAAGCGATTTATGAAATGCGCAATGCCGGCCAGATTCTCCTCATCCACCGACAGGGCAACCAGCGTTCCCCGATAGCCGAGCCGATGTGAGGAAAAGAACGCTCCCATCCTCCGGATGTAGCCTTCTCGTTTCAGGGCAGCCGCTCTTGCAATGACTACCCGTTCATATATCCCCAGCTCCTGCGCAACCACGGCAAACGGTCTCTCTGTTACCGGTAGACCATGCTGTAATGCATCTAGTATGGCTCTGTCAACATTGCTCAGTTCACCGTTGACATTAGAAATATCATTCATATTTTTCTCCGTTACAATAAATATAGTCTATTGTAGCGCCTAATGCTAAAAAAATCAACAAAAATCCGCTCTCAGCTTCAACCTAAGAGCGGAAAGTTGGTTTATTCCGCAATTGCTTCAGCAATTGCACTCAAAAGCTCTGCCCTGCCGATGCCCTTCACGGAAGAGTACGGCAGTACATCCAAATCAGGAACGCCAAGCACTCGCTTAATGCGGCTGACGCTCTCCAGCTGTGCCTGCTTGCCAAGCTTGTCCATCTTGGTCGCGATTACCAGCACCGGGATATTGTGGCTGACCAGCCAGTTGAACATATAGATATCTGAAGCCATCGGCTCATGACGGCTGTCGATGAGCTGGCAGACGAATTTCAGCTGCGGGCTGGTCTGCAGGTATTCCTCGATGAAGTTCGCCCAGTTCAGGCGCTCGCTCTTGGCTGCCTTTGCGTAGCCATAGCCCGGAAGGTCAACCAGATAGAAGTCATACCGGCGTCCCTTGGAGGCAATGTTCGCTCCCACAAGGAAGAAGTTTATCATCTGCGTTTTTCCGGGAGTCTTGGAAGTATGAGCAAGATTGCGGCGATTCATCAGAGAATTGGTCAGAGTCGATTTGCCGACATTGGAGCGGCCAACGAAAGCTATCTCCGGCCGCTTCTCCAGCGGATACTGACTCTTGGCTATTGCCGAGGTCAGAAAGCTCGCACCGGTAATGTTTACGATTTCAGCCATTTTCATACCTCCCATACATGACGGAGCACCTCGTCCATAGTCTCCACCGGGACGAACTCCAAGTCTTTTCTTACTGCCTCCGGAATATCAACGATATCCTTCTCGTTTTCCTTCGGCAAAATTATCGTTTTCATGCCCTCGCGATGCGCGGCAAGAACCTTCTCCTTCAGACCGCCGATAGCCATCACCCGACCGCGGAGAGTAATCTCGCCGGTCATTGCCACGTCTCCGCGAACCTTTTTGCCGGTGAGTGCCGATATCATTGCCGTGGCCATGGTAATACCTGCCGACGGGCCGTCCTTGGGAATGGCTCCCTCCGGCAGATGGATGTGAATGTCGTTCTTCTCGTAAAATTCCGCCGGCAGCTGCAGCTCATTGCTGCGGCTTCTGATGTAGGAGAGACCGGCTCGTGCCGATTCCTTCATCACATCGCCCAGCTGGCCGGTGAGGATGAGCTGTCCCTTGCCCGGCAGCACCCCCGCCTCGGTAGGAAGGATGTCGCCGCCTACCGAAGTCCAAGCCATACCAGTTACTACACCCACCTGCGCCTTGTGGTCAGCCTTGGAGCGGCCGAAGCGGGGACGCTCCAGATATTTCTCCAGCTCGCTGGCTTTCAGTCGTACTGTCTTGCGCTGGCTCTCGTCACTCTCCACGATTTCTCTGGCCACCTTGCGGCAGAGACGGGTGAGCGTGCGCTCCAGCTCGCGGACACCGGCTTCCCGGGTATATTCATTTATGAGCCGCCGGATGACCGGCAGTCCGATAGCTACGTCCTTCGCTTTCAGACCGGTTGCCTTCCGGGCGCGGCTCACCAGAAATCCCTTGGCTATTTCTTCCTTCTCTGCCGCCGTATAGCTTGACAGCTCCACTATCTCCAGACGGTCTCGCAGGGCACGGGGAATTTCCGCACCGTTATTGGCGGTGACTATCCACAGCACCTCGGACAAATCAAAGGGCAGACCGATGTAGTGGTCGGTAAAGAATTCACTCTGAACAGGGTCCAGTATTTCCAGCAGTGCCGCCGCCGGATTGCCTCGGAAATCGGCATTCAGCTTATCTACTTCATCCAGCAGGAACACAGGATTTTTCGTTCCTGCCTTTTTTATTCCCTCAATGATTCGACCGGGCATCGCTCCTACATAGGTACGGCGATGACCACGCAGCTCGGCTTCGTCATGGACGCCGCCCAGCGCCGCTCTCACGAAGTTGCGTCCGGTTGCCCGGGCAATGGACGACGCAAGAGAAGTCTTACCTACACCCGGAGGGCCTACAAGACAGAGGATGGGCGCCCGACGGGCTTCAGACTCCTTGGAGTCCTTTGTCAGCTTGCGGACAGCCAGATAGTCAAGTATCCTCTCCTTGACCTTCTCCAATCCGTAGTGGTCATGATTGAGTATCTCTTCCGCCCGCTTCAGGCTGTCGTTGTCCTCCGTGGACACACGCCAAGGCATATCCAGCAGCCACTCCACATAGTTGCGGGCTACCGCTGCCTCCTGAGCGTACACCGACATTCCGGCCAGATGGCTTATTTCCTTCTCCGCCGTTTCCTTCACGGCATCAGGATAATCACCCGCCGCCAGCCGCTCCTTCAGCTTCTCTATCTCGCCATCCCGGCTTACTTCATCCCCCAGCTCTTCATGGATGGCCTTTATCTTCTCCCGGAGGTAGAAATCCTTCTGGACTTTCTCTACCCTCGCCCGGAACTTGGTATCTATCTGCTGTTCAAGGGACTGTATCTCAATCTCCCGATGAAGATGATTGTACAGCAGTTCCAGTCGTTTCCGCAGGTTCAGTGTATCGAGAAGCTCCTGCTTCTGGTCAAGCTTCAGATTAAGGTGTCCGCTGATGACATCGGCCATTCGCGGCAGGTCGTCGGTAATGGCCACAGAAATCAGAGCCTCGGCCGGCAGCTGCTTGGACATCTTGACCCATTCCTCGAAGGCGTGAACTACCGCTCTCACCAGCGCGGTAAGCTCCATCGAGTCATCTGCCCCCTCGTCGGTCTCCGGCTGAACTGCCACCAGATCAAAGCTGGCCTCGTGGTTCATCTTCAGGAGCCGAGCCTTCCACAGCCCCTCTACTACTACTCTGGCTCCACCGTTAGGGAGACGCATTACCTGCTTTATCTCCGCTACGGTGCCCATTTCGTACAAATCACTCATCTCCGGGCTTTGGGTGTTCTCATCCCGCTGGGCTAGCAAAAATATTTTCTTGTCATTCTGGTTGGCCGTCTCTACCGCCGCCAGAGAACGCGCTCTGCCCACATCGAAGTTGATTATCATGTAGGGGAAAATCATCATGCCCCGCAAAGGGAGCAAAGGGTAAATCTGCGGATCGCTCATTTATATACATCCTTAAAATCGGGATAAATAACAACTAATTTCAAAAACAAGGGGCTATTGCAGCAGCAATGACCCCTTGCATTTTCTTGCAGTCTATATCACGCTGTGACCGCCCGGCTGCCTCGCTTATCGCTCTTTACCGGCTGCAGGGTGATGATTGGCTTCTGCTCCCCGTTGATGACCTCTGCGGTGATGCGGCAGGCACTGGCTCCCTCGACTGAGGGCAGCTCGTACATAACATCCCGCATGACATCCTCCACGATAGAGCGAAGTCCTCTGGCGCCGGTCTTTCGCTTCAGCGCCTTCTTAGCGATAGCCCTCACTGCCCCCTCATCGAAGGTCAGCTTCACGCCATCCATATCAAGCAGCTTCTGATACTGCTTGGCCAGAGCGTTTTTCGGCTCGGTAATGATGCTGCAAAGAGCATCCTCCGCCAGCGCATTCAGCGTCACTATCACCGGCACACGACCGACGAATTCCGGTATCAGACCGGCTTTCAGCAAATCTTCCGGCTCCAGCTTCGCCAATACAGCGTCCTCGCTGAGGTTCTCCTTGCTTTTCACTGCGGCTCCGAAGCCAATGGAGTTCTTGCCCAGTCGGTTGCTGATTATCTTATCAATGCCGGCAAAGGCACCGCCACAAATAAACAGGATATCGGTGGTATCTATCTGTACCATTTCCTGATGGGGGTGCTTTCTGCCGCCCTGCGGCGGAACAGAGGCAATCGTACCTTCCATTATCTTCAGCAGAGCCTGCTGGACACCCTCGCCGGAAACATCTCTCGTAATAGAGGTATTCTCCGACTTCCTGGCGATTTTATCTATTTCGTCAATGTAGACTATGCCCTTCTCTGCCCGCTCGATATCGCCGTCTGCGGCCTGAATGAGCTTCAGGAGGATATTCTCTACATCCTCGCCCACATAGCCGGCCTCTGTGAGGCTGGTGGCATCGGCAATGGCAAAGGGTACCTTCAATATCCGCGCCAACGTCTGCGCCAGCAGAGTCTTGCCGCTGCCGGTGGGGCCCAGCATCAGCACATTTGACTTCTGAATTTCCACCTCAGCATAGTCCCCGCCGCCGCGAGGTCTGTCAGCGGAATTTATGCGCTTGTAGTGATTGTAGACGGCTACCGACAAGGCTTTTTTCGCCTCATCCTGACCGATTACATACTGGTCGAGAATTTCCCGGATAGCCTTTGGCTTCGGCACTTCGGCCAGATTTGCCTCGATTGGCTCATCGCCCAGCTCTTCCTCTACTATCTCGTTGCACAGTTCAATACATTCGTCGCAGATATAAACACCGGGACCGGCTACCAGCTTGCGAACCTGGTCCTGCATTTTCCCACAGAAGGAGCATTTCAACTGACCTTTATCTTCTCCGAAGTTCAAGATGACAGCCCTCCTTTGTCTTATTTATCGTTAATTACTCTTCCTTGCCTGCCGACGGGCGGTTTACTACCACCTGATCGATGAGGCCGTACGCCTTGGCTTCCTCAGCGCTCATGAAATTGTCGCGCTCGGTGTCCTGATTGATACGGTCTACCGGCTGACCGGTATGCTTCTCATAGATTCCGTTCAGAATCTCGCGCATCCTAAGAATTTCTTTGGCCTGAATCTGAATGTCAGTAGACTGACCGCGAGCACCGCCCAGCGGCTGGTGAATCATGATACGGGACAGAGGCAGCGCATAGCGCTTGCCGGGAGCACCGGCGGCGAGAAGCAGAGAGCCCATGCTGGCAGCCTGACCGATGCAGATAGTCGATACATCCGGGCGGATGTACTGCATGGTGTCATAGATAGCCAGACCGGCCGTGATGACACCGCCGGGGCTGTTGATGTAGAGATGGATATCCTTGTCCGGATCCTCAGACTCCAGGAACAGCAGCTGTGCTACTACAAGGTTTGCTACATCGTCATTTATCTCTCCGCCCAGAAAGACAATGCGGTCCTTCAGCAGGCGGGAATAGATATCGTAGGAGCGCTCACCGCGATTGGTCTGCTCCACGACCATAGGAACCATATAGCCCATGATGTTCTCCTTTTAAGTCAAAACGGAGGGCGGGCTCTAAGCCTGCCCTCCGTACTATTCACATACTTAAGGAATTACTCAGCCATGTTGTCGATAATCAGCTGAGCGGTCTTGCGGCGGCCGATGTTGGCAACAAGTCCGCCGTAGGTGCCCTGCTCACGGATAATCTTCTTGACCTGAGCCGGGGTAGCATTGTAAGCCTTTGCCATTGCCTCAATCTCAGACTCGATTTCCTCAGCAGTAACCTTAATCTCTTCCTTCTTGGAGATTTCCTCCAGAACGAGATCAGACTTAACGCTCTTAACAGCGGTCTCCTTGTAGTCAGCACGGAGACGGGTCATATCGGTGCCGGCATACTGGAGATACTGCTCGAACTTCAGACCCTGGCTCTCCAGACGGTTAGCGAGGGACTCAATCATCTGGCTGATGCGATCCTCAACCATCTGCGGCGGAACCTCGAGAGTTGCATTGTCTACAGCCTTATCGATAGCAGCCTCTTCGCGCTCCTGCTTAGCCTTGGACTCAGCCTGACGGAGAAGGTTTTCCTTAACATCGTTCTTCAGCTCGTCAACAGTCTGGAAGGTGCTGTTTTCCTTAACGAACTCATCGGTGAGCTCAGGCAGCTCCTTGTGCTTAATGCTGTTGACTTTGCACTTGAATACAGCCGGACGACCAGCCAGCTTCTCGGAATGGTACTCCTCGGGGAAAGTGACCTCTACATCCTTCTCGCCGCCTACGGCAACGCCGACCAGCTGATCCTCGAAGCCCGGAATGAAAGCACCGGAACCAATGGACAGAGGATAATCCTTGCCCTCGCCGCCCTCGAAGGGTTCATCATCTACAAAGCCCTTGAAATCCAGGGTAATCATATCGCCGTTGGCAACTACAGCATCAGCCGGAGCATCTACCAGCTTAGCCTTGCGCTCACGCATCTTGTCGATGTGCTTGGCGATTTCTTCGTCAGTAACTTCTACGGCCTTCTTTTCTA
>JAZLHS010000113.1:0-8241 GCA_045616885.1 Selenomonadaceae bacterium
CAAAAAAAGAAATATTCATGCACATTTCTCTTTATTTTCTGTTATAGCCAAAGATTCCGTATAAACAGACCGCCCACAAGGGCGTTCTTCGATGATAGCTTTATAAGCAGTATGGTCAGCTATTAGTCCTTGGACAGGTCGCTGCCATCCTTCAGCCAACTCATCATGCTGCGGAGCTGAGCGCCAACCTTCTCGATGGGATGCTCTGCATGACGACGACGCTGAGCCAGGAAGTGTGCACGGCCGGCAGCACGGTTCTCCAGAAGCCAGTTCTTGGCGAAGGTGCCATCCTGAATCTCGGTGAGAATCTGCTTCATGATCTTCTTGGTCTCGGCATTGCAGACGCGCGGGCCGGATACATAGTCGCCGTACTCAGCGGTATGGGATACGGAAGTACGCATCTTGGCCATGCCGCCCTCATACATGAGGTCAACGATGAGCTTCATTTCATGGAAGCACTCGAAGTATGCGATTTCCGGCTGATAGCCAGCTTCAACGAGGGTCTCGAAGCCGTTCTGGATGAGGTGGGTTACGCCGCCGCAGAGAACAGCCTGTTCGCCGAAGAGGTCGGTCTCGGTCTCTTCCTGGAAGGTGGTCTGAATGATACCAGCACGGGTACCGCCGATGCCGCGGGCATAAGCCTGAGCGAGATCGAAGCAGTTGCCGGTAGCATCCTGATAAACTGCGAATACATCCGGAACGCCGCCGCCTTCAACATAGGTGCGACGAACAAGATGGCCGGGGCCCTTCGGAGCGACCATGAATACATCGACATCAGCCGGGGGAACAATCTGCTTGAAATGGATGTTGAAGCCATGAGCGAAAGCCAGAGCCTTGCCAGCGGTAAGGTTCGGAGCGATGTCGTTCTTGTAAACATCAGCCTGCTTCTCATCCGGAATAAGAATCATGATGATATCGCTGTCCTTAGTAGCCTGAGCTACGGTCTTGACAGTGAGGCCCTTGCTCTCAGCAACAGCCTTGGACTTGGAACCCTCATAGAGGCCAACGCAAACATCAACGCCGGACTCCTTCAGGTTCAGGGCATGAGCATGACCCTGGGAGCCGTAGCCGACGATAGCGACTTTCTTGCCCTTCATGATGTCCCAATTTACATCCTGATCATAGTAAGTTTTTGCCATAATACTCTCTCTCCTCACAATGTTCATAAATGGTATGGACGCCGCGCTCCAGTCCGATAAGACCTGTACGGATGACCTCAAGGGTACCGTAGGGCTTCAGCAGCTCCAGAAACGCAGTTACCTTCGCATCTTCTCCGGTAATCTCAAATACCAGAGTCTCCGGCTGCACGTCGATGACGTGCGCACGGAAGAGTTCGGCCATCTTCAGCACATCGAGACGATCCTTGTCATCTGCCCGCACCTTTATCATCGTGAGTCCACGGAAAACCGAGGAACTCTCATCCAGACGGCGGACAGCCACTACATCAGGCAGCTTCTCCAGCTGCTTGATCATCTGGTCAATGACACCCTCCTCAGCGTGAACTACGACCGTTATACGAGAGTAGTCAGGTGACTGGGTGACACCTACCGACAGACTGTCGATATTGAACTCGCGCCGGGAAAACATGCCCGCAATCCGCACGAGGACGCCCGGCTGATTTTCTACCAGAATTGATAAAATATTCCGCATTAGCTAAACCTCACTGCAAAATTTTGTAAACATGTAAACTCTCGACATTTCGTTATTCTACTACATGTTAACAGATATTTCAAGCTTTTTTCTGACCTTTTTTCCAGCGATAGTACATGTATCCAATAATCAATGCCGAGACTACAACGAAAATCAGACTGGCCTGATGACCAATGGCCATGAGCAGCTCCCAATTCTCTCCGAGAGCCATGCCGCAGCCGATGATAAACACCGTCCATGGCAGTGAGCCGACGAAGGTCAGAACAAGGAACTTTGCAAAGCTCATCCGGGCAAAGCCGGCCGGCAAGGAGATAAACGTACGGACGACCGGCAGCAGGCGGCTGAAGAATACTGCCTTGAAGCCGTATTTGTCAAACCACTCCTGAGCAAGGTCAACATGAGACTTCTTTACGAAGAAATATTTGCCGTACTTGTCAACGAAAGGACGACCGCCCTTCACACCCACATAGTAAGCAAAAATAGAGCCGACCATACCGCCTATCATACCGGCTGTCGTTGCTCCGGCGATTGTCATCTTCCCGGCAAAGACCAGATATCCGGCAAAGCCCAGAATAAGCTCGGACGGGATAGGTATGCAGGCGTTCTCCGCTGCCATCAGGATTATTACCGCCATATATCCCCAATCTTCAATAAATTGGAGAAAGCTTTGAGTTAAACCTTCCATAATGCACCTCAATCTTTCTTGCACAAGGCTCACATAAAATGCTAAAGAAAAATCAGCCAAAAATCTCATAGAGCCCGAAGGCACCAAAAGCGATAAAGACTATTGCCGAAATCAGGTCTATCCGTTCCTTCGGCAGAACCTTCGTCAGCGCCGTGCCCACGAGGATGCCAAGTCCATCGGCCAGAGCCATAGCCAGCGTAGTCCCGCAGAGTATCCACGCCAGATTACCATACTTCGCCGCCAATGTCGCGGTAGCGAACTGTGTCTTGTCCCCCATCTCCGCGATGAAGAAGGCCAATGCTACTGTCCTGATGGGATGCTCCGCCGACACATTGGTCTCCTCCTCTTCCTCTTCTTCCTCACCGGATAATGCATCCTTCAGAGCATAGAGGCCAAAGATAATGAAGAGTATCGACGCCGCTATGGAAATAGTCCGCCCCTCGACAAAGCTCCCGCAGGCCAGACCGACCAATCCTGCCAACAGGTGATTGCCGATAGTAGCCAACACGACACCGGCCATTACCTTCTGCCAGGGGAACTTCATTGACAGACCCATTACCAGCAGCTGCGTCTTGTCTCCCATTTCGGCCAGAAACACCATCGTAAAGGCAGCCAGCATTGCTTCCATATAATACTCACCCTAAAAAAGACTACAGATTACAAAAAAGGGATGCCGAAGCATCCCTAATTTTTCTATGGTGCCTCAGGGCAGAATCGAACTGCCGACACAGGGATTTTCAGTCCCTTGCTCTACCAACTGAGCTACCGAGGCAAATGGTGACGCGTACGGGATTCGAACCCATGAACCCGCCGTGAAAGGGCGGTGTCTTAACCACTTGACGAACGCGCCATATATGGTGATCCACCCGGGACTCGAACCCGGGACCCCCTGATTAAAAGTCAGATGCTCTACCAACTGAGCTAGTGAATCACATAAGTGCCGGCTAACGCCTGCAATGCAGTATTATACGGAAACAACCATGCATTGTCAAGGAAAATTTCCTCGACTCAGAAAATCTTCAGGACGAACCAATAAGTGATGGCACCCATTGCCGCTGTACAGGGAATTGTCAATACCCAAGCCATGAGCATCTGCTGCGCCACACCCCAGCGAACTGCCTTGAAGCGTTTGGCCGTACCGACGCCCATGATAGAGCCGGATACGACGTGAGTAGTGGAGACCGGCAAATGAAGCAACGTCGCCGAAAAGATAACGATAGACGAGTTCAGGTCTGCGGCAAAGCCGGATATGGGCTCCAGCTTGAAAATCTTGCCGCCGATGGTCTTGATTATTCTCCAGCCGCCCATAGCCGTACCTACAGCCATAGCAGTAGCGGCCATAATCTTTACTACGAAGGGAACCTCGAATTCACTGATGAACCCGCCGGAAAGCAGAGCCAGCGTAATGATACCCATAGACTTCTGTGCATCGTTTGAGCCGTGAGAGAACGCCATCATTGCCGCAGAGAGTATCTGCATCTTCTTGAAGCGGCCGTTGATGACAGTCGGGCTTGAATTGCCGAAAATCATAAACAGCAGATTCATGACCAGACAGCCGCTGGCAATAGCGACTATCGGTGACACGATAAGGGAAAGGATTATCTTCCCTATACCGACGAAATTCAGACCACCGGCTCCGGTGGATACCAGCATAGCTCCGATGATACCGCCTACAAGAGCATGAGATGAGCTGGAGGGCAGTGCCACATACCAGGTGAGAATATTCCAGATTATCGCGCCGCTGATGGCTGCAATGATTATCTTCTCGTCGATGTGATTGGCCGAGACGACGATATCCGCGCCGATAGTCTTGGCTACGCCGGTACTGTACATAGCCCCGAGGAAGTTCAGTACCGCCGCCATCATGATAGCGTGATTTGGTCTTATCGCTCGTGTAGATACCGAGGTCGCTATGGCGTTGGCTGTATCGTGGAAGCCGTTGATATAGTCGAATACCAACGCCAGAACGATTACCGTCAGTATCAGGTATTTCAGCTCAGGCATACTTCATCACCACGCCGCGGATCATGTCGGAGATTCTCTCGCAATGATCCAATGATTCCTCCAAATTCAGCAATATGTCTTTCCATTTGATGAGATTTATTGGGTCCTTCTCCCGGTCGAAGAGCATTGCCAGCTCCTGACGGTAGATGCGGTCACCCTCACTCTCCAGACGGCCAATCTTATGCGTAGCATCAAGGATTGCCAGCTGGTTCTTCTTGATATCCGACAGCATAGACAGCGCCTTGATTATCTCCTCCGTGGATTCGATTATCAGCTTCGTCAGCATGATAGGCCCTTCACCGGCCGCTCCGGCCTTGTATACGACTATCTGCTGCAAAGTATCCTGCAGGATGTCAACGCCATCGTCCAGTCCGTTAGCCAGCGAGTAAATATCCTCACGATCAATCGGAGTAATAAAAGTCTGATTCAGTTTGTCGATAATTCTGTCATTAACATCATCAGCATGATGCTCCAAGCTGATGATTTCCTGCATCTTTTCTTCGCCCTTCAGATAGTCAAGCATAACCTCATCCATGATGAGGGCGCCTTTATAGAATAAATTGGCACTTTCTACGAAGAGCTCATAAAATTCCGTGTCCTTCTTCTTGAAACTGAACATATGGACCTCCTGATAGTTCTCTCAACCTTCTCTAATATTAATCCGTGTAAAAGTATACCATAGAGGAAATATTTTCAAAAGGTCAGGTACGGGAAAAACCAATGTTTTTTCAAATAAATCTCAGCGAATTGCCCTTGGAATAAGTTCTAATAATATAAACATAAAGAAACCGATAACAGCGCCGACAATTGAACCATTCATCCGTATCCAAAGAAGATCCGGCTCTATCTTGTCATAAACCAGCGCATTCAAGTCGTCGTCGCTGAGCTGACCCATGACTTCACGGGCTATCGTTCCTGCCAGCTCGCGAGCTTTCAGCGCAGTCCTACCGCCCATGTCAAAGAGCAGCGCAGCGGTAGCCGGCTCATTTCGGAGCGCTGACAGGAAATTTTCCACCAGCTGAGGGGCCAATCGTGCCAATACAGCCGCTATACTATCCGCCGGTACAGGCAAGCGTCCTTCCGCTGCCTCCGCCGTTCCTGCCGTCGTTTCTGCCGTCGGCAGCAGACGGATTATCTCCCCCTGCTCAAGCGAAGCCATCGAGGAAACATTCTCCCGGAAGCCATTGAATACCTGCTCCACTGCCTTTTCTACCGGCAGACGAGCTATCACCTCATCACTGACGGAGCGAAAATCAGCACAGAACTTCTCGTCAAAGGACAGCTTTTCCAGCGACTCCGACAGGATACCCGACAGGTCTCTTTGAAGCTTGGAGTCGCCATCCTCCAGCGCCGCGGCTATATTGCCCAGCCGCACCCTGATGAGATGAGCCGCTTCGTCGTAGTTGGCAATGCCCATCATATTTGCCATACCCTTTATCATGGCCATCAGGGGATTTGTTTCTCCCTTTTCCACTAGCTGGCTCAGCTGATAGGAGACTCTTGACTCAAAGCCCGGGTCGTCAATAACGGCCTCGGTATACCTGCCCAATGCGGCAAAAAGTGCCTGATTGCCCCCATTATCCAAAGACGCCTTCAGATATTCTATAGACTGGCGGGGTGTCAGCTGCCAGAGCTGACGGCGGACAGACTGTGCCACTGCCCCTACGGCCACCTTCATATCCATGGAGCGGAGAAAGCCGCCGAGAAGCTTCACCAGCGTAGCGGTGAGCTCGTCCTTCATTTCTTTGCTGAACAGTCTGTCTACCAAAGCCCCCTGCCAGCTTTCCTCACGGATGATGGCGAAGAGCTTTTTCCGGGAGAGGAATTCCCGCTTTATCATCTTGACGGTGGCCTCGGTGAACTCCTTCCGATGAGAAGGCAGGATAGCTGTATGCCACGGGAAGCCAAGCGGCCGGGAGAAAAGCGCCGTCACCGCAAACCAGTCAGCGACACCGCCCACCAGAGATGCCTCTGCCACAAACAGCAGCCATGCCGACCAGACAGAGCGGCAGGAAAAATCAAGACCAAGCGCGGCCAGAAAAATCACAAAAGCAAGAAGCAATACCCGGTCAGCTGCATTAAAACCCTTATTCATGCTGCCACCAACCTTCCTGCTGCATTGACTATGACATAAAGCAATGCTCCGGCAATACCGCCTACCACGGAACCGTTTATCCTTATTATCTGCAGGTCATCGGCCACATAGTTCTCGCTCAGCTCGATGAGTTCTTCGTCGGACAGTTCCTCAAGTCTCTGCCTGATAAGCTTGATGATGAAATCGTGGTGCTCCTCCAGCTGCGCGGCCAAATAATCCTTCACGAACTCATCCAGTCTTGCCTGCCATACTCTGTTCTCGGCAAACTCCGCCAGCTTCTCGGCCGTGATAGTGCGGAAATTCTCGCGCCAGGCCTGCGAGCTGCCTTCGCTGCCGAAAGACTGCCGCATCATGGTGGCCAGAAGTTCGGCAATCAGCTCCGGTGCGGCCATCTCCCTCTGCTTTGCCGTCAGGATATTTGTCAGCGTACCTTCCGTCTCGGCAGCGGTTATTCTCTGACTTATCCAGCCAGCCAGCTGCTCATGGGCAGCTGTTCCTCGCTGAGCCATTTCTTCCAGTTTTTTATCCGCCGCTTCATTCATCAGCTCACGGATTCGCTCGGGACTCAGACCTGCCATGCTCAAAGCCATCTCTCTCATTGCTCCGCCAGCAGTGTAATCACGACGAAGACCCTCTGCTTCGGCCAGCAGAACCCGCTGAGTCTCTTCAGCGTGAAGCAGTTCCCGACAGACGCCGACGGCATAGCGAGCCAGCATATCCGGCGCACCTATCGCCCTGTCCGTCATATCATTCAGGCCATGCTGCACCAGCTTATCGGTCGGAATAGCAGCAATAAGCCCGGTGATGACCGGCGACAGTTCCCTAGCCAGCCTGTCGGTATCTACAGAGGCCAAAGTCTTCACTCCTGCCGCCTCCACAGCTGCCGCGATCTTTTCCTTTCCGCCCTTTTCATTGATGTACATGAGCATCATTTCGGATATGCTCTCACGGTTGATGATAGTTTTTATCTTCTCCACGCCCAGTAGGTCACGGCCGCAGAAATCTACCAGCGCTTCCATGATGCGCTGACGATTTTTCTTCAGTATCTCAGTCCGCCAGCTGATACCCAGCGGACGATGAAAGAGTGCCGTCACCGCAAACCAGTCTGCCAGTCCGCCGATGGTGGCTGCCAGTGCGCCGTGATACAGCAGACCATAGCCGAATGAACTTGGCTCATTCATGGTGAGCACCTTGCCGGCTACAGTCAGAGCTGCAAAAAATATCAGAACCAGCAGAGCCTTTTTCGCCTTGCCTCCTGCCGGTTGTTTGTTATCTGTCATTGTTGTCTATCGCTCCTTGATGGTTTTCTATTGAATAACGATTACATTATATCACACATCTTTCTTCAAATTATTTTTAATTATTATAAGTTCTCGGAGAAAATATTATAAAAAAAGACATCTGCGGACAGGCTCTTCCTGTTCGCAGATGTCTGGGTGCCGCCGTCAGGCAGCTGATGAATACCACATGTTCATCCTAATTACCTTCCCCCTTGGGTAAGGTGGCTTGCAAAGCTAGACGGATGAGGTAAAGTTCGCCTTTTTAAGGGCTATGGTGGATGTGTCCGCCCTTTTCAAGGGCGGGGGACCGCCGCTAGGCGGTGGTGGGTTAATAAGATAATTTGAAGTGGTAAGCTTATTTTGGACATAAAAGGGGTAGAAAATATACACACATTGCTTATACTGTACATAACAGGAACAATGCGTGTTCTACCTTTTCCTATAAGTGAACAAGGAGGCTTACTGTGAAATACACAAAAGAAGAAAGACTAGATATAGGCCGTCGCATCTACGACGGAGAACTCACT
>JAZLHS010000114.1:0-5087 GCA_045616885.1 Selenomonadaceae bacterium
AGGGAACTGTTTAACGAGGGTGGATTGGAGTTTCGGGATGACGATTTACCAGAGGACGATGATGATAATGACCGCGGACGAGCCGACAGCCGCAAGCGCGTCCATGATGCAGCCACGCCCTATGTAGACAAGTTCGGCAGAAATCTCAACGAACAGGCAGAAAAGGGAAATATTGACCCTGTTATTGGTCGTGACAAAGAAATTCGCCGCATCATTCAGATTCTTTCCCGTCGGACGAAGAACAACCCGATTCTTCTCGGTGAGCCCGGTGTCGGCAAGACCGCGGTAGCCGAGGGGCTGGCTGCCCGCATTGTCAGCGGCGATGTGCCCTTCATGCTCAGCGGCAAGAAAGTAATCAGCCTCAATATGGCCTCGGTAATCGCCGGTACCAAGTATCGGGGTGAATTCGAGGAGAGGCTGAAGAACATCATTGATGAAATAATCAATGCCGGAAACATAATTCTTTTTATTGATGAAATCCACACCCTTATCGGCGCCGGTGCACCGGAGGGAGCAATGGATGCGGCAAATATCCTGAAACCCGCGCTTTCCCGCGGTGAGTTGCAGATTATCGGTGCCACCACACCCAGAGAATACAAAAAGCGGCTGGACAAGGATGCGGCACTGGAGCGACGATTCCAGACTGTCAATATCGAGGAGCCGGAGGAAGAGGAAGCTATCGCCATCCTGCAGGGACTTCGCCCGGTCTATGAGGAGTTCCATCATGCGGAGATTAAGCCGGCGGCTATCGAGGCGGCAGTGCATCTTTCCAAGCGTTACATTACCGACCGCTTCCTGCCTGACAAGGCTATCGACCTCATTGACGAAGCTGCTTCCAAGGTGCGCCTCAGTCAGGTGACACAGCCTGACAGCTTGAAGGAACTGGAGCGTCTGCAGGAAGAAATTGAGAAGGAGAAGCAGGCAGCAATCGCCATACAGGACTATGAAAAGGCTGCCGGCCTCAGAGATGAGGAAAATCAGCTGAAAGAGCAGATAGCGGCTGCTAGACGTCACCTGAAGTCGCAGGAGAAGGTCAGCGTAGTAGTCACAGCTGAGGATATTGCTCAGGTGACAGCTCAGTGGACGGGTATACCGGTTCAGGAGCTGGCGGCTACTGAGTCGGAGAGATTGCTGAAGCTGGAGGAGATACTTTCCAAGCGAGTCATCGGACAGAAGGAAGCTGTTACCGGTGTGGCAAGAGCTATTCGTCGTGCCCGGACAGGTCTGAAGGACCCCAAGCGTCCCATCGGCTCCTTTATGTTCCTGGGCAGTACCGGTGTCGGCAAAACAGAGCTGGCAAAGGCTCTAGCCGAAGCGATGTTTGGCAGTGAAGATGCTATCGTTCGCTTCGATATGTCTGAATACATGGAGAAGTTTACCGTGTCCCGCCTCGTTGGTGCGCCTCCGGGCTATGTGGGCTACGAGGAGGGCGGTATGCTGACGGATATGGTGCGCCGGAAACCCTACTCGGTCATCCTCATGGACGAAGTGGAGAAGGCGCATCCCGATGTGTTTAATCTGCTGCTGCAGGTGCTGGAGGACGGACGTCTGACTGACAGTCAGGGGCGGACTATCGACTTCAAGAATACCGTTATCATCATGACATCCAATATCGGCTCGGCTCTGCTTAAACCGGAAGCGCCGAAGATGGGCTTTGCTCTTGGCGGCGACAGCAAGGAAGAACAGGCAAAGGACATTCGTAAGAAGGTGCTGGGTGAGGCGAAGAAGAGCTTCAAGCCGGAATTCCTGAACCGTATAGATGAGATTGTTGTCTTTGACCCGTTGGGTAAAGATGAGATTTCTTCTATCATTGACATTCAGCTGAAAAATCTTATGGACAGGCTGGCGGAAAGACAGCTTACCCTAGAGCTGACAGAGGCAGCCAGAGAGCGGATTATCGCTAAGGGCAGCGACTTCAAGAACGGTGCCCGACCCTTGAAGCGGGCTATTCAGCGGATGATTGAAAATGATTTGGCTGAAGAATTGCTGACCGGGAAATTCGTCGCCGGAGATACTGTTATCGTGGGAACAGATGAAGCAGACGAGGGCAAGCTGTCCTTTGCAAAGAAGGAGCCTATGGCTGAGCAGGTGATGGAAATTGGCAAAGAAGCAGACGATTAAGACGCATTATGTCTGTCAGGACTGCGGCTATGACACATCTAAGTGGCTGGGACGCTGTCCCGGCTGCGGTGCTTGGGGGACTCTGACGGAAGAGCGAGTCAGCGAGGCAAAAGATGATGGCCGCAGAGGACTAAGCCTTGGCGTGGGTAGCAGTGGCAGCAAGCCGGTGCCAATCGCTCAGGTAGAGACAGAAGACCTGCCGCGGTACTCCGGCGGCTCAGGTGAGCTTGATAGAGTGCTGGGCGGCGGGATAATTCCCGGCTCAGTAGTCCTCATCGCCGGTGATCCCGGCGTGGGTAAATCAAGTCTGACCATCAGAGTCTGTGCCGAGGTGGCACGGCAGGGGAAAAAGGTACTCTACGTCACCGGTGAAGAAAGTGCCCGACAGGTAAAGATGAGGGCTGACCGGCTGGGGGCTATTGCTGACAATCTCTATGTGGTCAGCGAAACGAATTTGACGACAATAACGGCTCACATCGAGAATATAGAACCAGAGCTGCTGGTCATCGACTCCATTCAGACTGTATTCATGCCGGAGATTGCCAGTGCACCCGGCAGCGTCAGTCAGGTCAGGGAATGTGCAGTAGAGCTGCTGCGGATAGCCAAGACGGCTGGTATGGCACTATTCGTTGTCGGACATGTGACGAAGGAAGGCAGTCTGGCCGGGCCGCGGGTATTGGAGCATATCGTTGATACGGTGCTGTTCTTCGAAGGAGAGAAAAATGCCGGCTATCGTATTCTGAGAGCGGTGAAAAACCGTTTCGGAAATACCAATGAAATCGGCCTCTTTGAAATGCGAGAGGCTGGTCTGGTGGATGTTCCCGATGCCTCGGAGCTGTTTCTTTCCGAGCGGGCCGACGATGCAGGAAGTGTGATAATACCGACGGTAGAGGGAACAAGACCGCTGCTGGTGGAGATACAGTCACTGGTGGCAAAGACCCCTTATGTGCCGCCTCGGCGTACTACCGATGCCATTGACCTGAAGCGTCTGCAGCTGCTTATCGCTGTGCTGGAGAAGCGGGTGAATCTGCCCCTGGGACTCTGCGATGTCTTTGTAAAGGCGGCGGGCGGTATCAGGATAGATGAGCCGGCGGCTGACCTTGGCCTGTGTGTGGCGATGGCATCCAGCTTTACCGGACGAAAGCCTCGGTCGAAGATGATAGTCATCGGTGAGGTGGGCCTTGCCGGTGAGGTCAGGGCGGTAAGTCAGATAGACAACAGGCTCCGTGAGGCATCGAGACTTGGCTTCACTACGGCGATAATTCCAAAGAAAAACTCTGACTCCCTTACAGAAAAGAAACCTTACGGCTTGAAGATACAGGCTGTCTCGTCTCTTCGTGAGGCTTTGAGCAGTGCGATGCCCAAAGAATGAATTTTTTTCAGAAAAATCTTGACAATGTCTGTATCCTGCGATAAAATACCTTTCGTTGGATGTCCAACAGATGCGGAAATAGCTCAGTTGGTAGAGCACCACCTTGCCAAGGTGGGGGTCGCGGGTCCGAGTCCCGTTTTCCGCTCCATTTGATGATAACTCGCATGCAGGCATGGTCCATGGTGTTTGCGTGCGAGATTTTCTATGATTGGGCCTATAGCTCAGTTGGTTAGAGCAACCGGCTCATAACCGGTCGGTCCTTGGTTCAAGTCCAAGTGGGCCCACCAGTCGTAGATTCAGCCGTGCGGTTTGCACGGCTTTTTTGTTAGGAGGTTATGTTATGGCAATTCGTGGTGCGTATGCCGAGGTAGATCTCGGAGCTATTCGGAGAAACATCCGCGGCATTAAAACAAAGGTTTCCGGTGGAGCAAAGTTCTGTGCAGTCGTGAAGGCTGATGCCTACGGTCACGGTGCAGCAGCAGTAGCTAGAGTTGCCATCGAAGAAGGTGCGGACTATCTGGCTGTCGCTGTAGTCAGCGAAGGTATTGAGCTGCGCAAAAGCGGTATAACAGCACCTATCCTCGTGCTGGGGCCGTCACTTCCGGCAGAGGCAGACGATGTCGTTGCCTATAACCTCACTCAGGCTGTATTCCACGCTGAAGCTGTAGCAGCCCTCTCCAACGCCGCCGTCAATCAGAAGAAGATTGTCAAGCTCCATCTGGCAGTAGATACCGGTATGGGTCGTATAGGTGTGCGACCGGAGGATGCCGGCCTCGTAGCAGCAGCCATTGCCAAGCTGCCGGGAATAGAGCTGGAGGGTATGTTCTCACACTTTGCTTTGGCTGATGCTGAGGACAAGAGCTATGCAAACGTTCAGCTCGACCGCTTCAATATGGCTATTGAGATGGTAAGGCAGGCTGGCGTGAATATTCCCATCAAGCATATTGCAAACTCTGCGGCAATCCTTGAAATGCCGGAGACGCACTTTGATATGGTTCGTGCAGGCATTATACTCTACGGATTACAGCCATCGGACGAGATTGCAAATACTATCGGTCTGGAGCCGGCGCTTGCTCTGAAGGCACGGCTCACCTATGTGAAATCCATTCCGGCAGGGGAGACCGTCAGCTATGGCCGTACCTGGACAGCAGAGCGCCCGAGCCGCATCGCTACTATTCCCATCGGCTACGCTGATGGCTACACCAGACTCTACACCGGCAAGGCGCAGATACTCTGCGACGGCAAGCGGGCTCCTATCGTAGGCCGCATCTGCATGGATCAGTGCATGGCTGATGTCACCGATATTCCGGGCGTCAAGGTCGGTGATGAAATAGTTTTGTTTGGAACGCCGTCTCTGACCACTGACGAGGCAGCTTCTTGGCTTGGCACTATCAACTACGAAGTCGTTTCCATGCTCAGCCCGCGTATTCCGAGAATTTATCACGAATAATAAACTGCAATAAAAAAGGATGCTTCCCATTGTCTTGGGCAGCATCCTTTTTTCTTATAATCCATCTAAAGACCTTCTCCTATGGAGAAGCTGGCTCGCGAAGCGAGACGGATGAGGTAACTTATAATCAATCTAATGACCTTC
>JAZLHS010000115.1:0-3008 GCA_045616885.1 Selenomonadaceae bacterium
ATAGAGGGTAAGACCGGCGGCACCTCTGTCACCGGCAATAAATCCACCAAAGAAAAATACATCACCAACCGTCTCCACCTGAGGGAAGGCCAAGTGGCAAATATCAACACACTGAACAAGGACTTGCTGATATTTAATGCCACCAACGATGTCCAGCTCCGTCTCGTCATGCAGCCGGGAAAAGCCCCCGGCACCACCGATTACGTCATCGAAGCCTATGAACCGAAGAAGCAGAACTGGACGGCTTTTACTGACAACGCCGGCAGCTACTCTACCGGCGAATGGCGCAGCGGTCTCTTCTACAATCAGCGCAGCCTCACCAAAATTAGGGACAGCCTCTCCGTCGGCTTCATCGGCAGTCAGGGTACAAAGGCCGGCAGCCTCCAGTACAGCCGACCCATGGGCCGGAGCGGCTCCAAGCTGAACCTCAGCTACAGCCTCAACGGCGTAAAGCAGACGAAGAATACCCGCCTGTCGGAGGTAAAGGGTCACGCCAGCTCCTTCAATGTAGGCTTTGTTCAGCCGCTGGTGATAAACGCCAAGACCCGCAGCGAAATGAGTCTGGAATACAACCATCAGAAATCATCCTCAGACTTCTTGGCCCATACAGCCAATGTCCGCTTCAATATCGCCGATGACACTATGGACGATGTGAGCCTTGCCTTCGCCTTGACCAAATACGGCAAGTCCCATGTCTTCTATCAGAAACATGCCCTTGTACTCGGACACAGCAAAAGTTCCCCGGCGGCTTTCACCAGCTCATCAAAGAGCTACGGCTACTACAAGCTGAACGGTCTCTATCAGAAAGCCTACAAGCATGGTCAGATGATTTCCTCCCGGCTGGACGCCCAGTGGAGCAACAAGGACAACATCGTCAGCGCCCGTCAGTTCTACATCGGCGGCATGAACAGCGTCCGGGGCTACAAAGAAAACTACATGGGCGGCGACAGCGGCATATTCTGGAATATGGAATACTCAGTGCCCCTGGCCAAGGATAGGAAAACAAACGGCTTCGTATTCTTTGACCTGGGCAGAATATTCGGCGAAAGTGCCGAATCAAACGGTGATGACCGCGACCTGAGCAGCATCGGCTTCGGTGTGAAGTCCACCGCTCTGAAAAATACCTATGCAAATCTGCTGTTCGGTATCCCCCTGCGCCGCACCTTCAACGCGAAGGCCGAGAGGGTATCGCCAGTCAGAGTAAACTTTTTGGTTAGTTACCAGTTCTGATAAAAGAAAAGGAGATTGAAAGTCATGAACGCAAAGGCAGAGAAATTTCAGGAATACCTTCAGGAAAAGAACATCACCTGCTTTCAGGTAGATGAGCTGCCGGATGATGCACTGAATACTGTCATCTTCCGCTCCACCATCGCCATAGAGGGACAGGAGCTGCCCACCCTCGTCATCCTTGACGACAGCATCTACAGCATGATTCGCGTTCGGGTCGTCGGCAGTGCCATGAAAGAGGACAATGAGACCCAGCTCATTAAGGCCATCAACAAAATGAATGCTCAGTACAAGGTCTTCAAGTATTACTTCGCCGAGGACGGCTCCCTCATTCTGGACTGCTGCCTCTCCGGCAAGCCGGGCGAGCTGGACGGCGACCTTGTCTACACCATCTTTGATGTTATTATCAGACATCTGCAGGCTGAGTTCAAAAACATCATGAAGCTTGTCTGGGCATAAGCTATGCTCTTTGACAACGGAGCTGCCTGCCGGTACTGGCTGGACAGACTGGCGGAGCAGGAGGGTGCAGACCGACTGCTGGGGGAGAATTCCTCCACCGTCGTCGATATGGCTCGGATATATGAGACAGGACTACGCCCGCTTGACTTCGGTGCAGAGATACAGCTGACCGGGAAGAGCGGCATCGACCTGTCTGTTCAGTATGCCCTCAGTGACTTTGTTCGGAAAAATCCCCTGCAGGATCCCCTTGTGGGTACTGCAGGAGATTTTCTGTTTGATTACAATCGTCAACTGACAGAAAAAGGCTTTGCTCACCTGATAGCTGACAAATACGCCTATCTGGAAGCCGATACCTCCAAGGGATACGCCGGAGCGGTAGCCATGTTTCTGAATCTCTCCGGAAAAGCGGCCAAAGAAATGCTCCCCTTCATCCTGCAGGAGCAGCAGCAAAGCGAAAGGCTGACAGCTGTGCAGGACATCCTGCAGCAGGTGAACGATGAGCTGGCTCCCTGGTACTTCGGCTTTATGCACTCCCGTGAGGAGTTGCCCCTGCGCCTGTCCTTCTATGTCCATGAGGAAGCAGGACTGTCGGGTATGCTGTCAGCTCTGAGACGGCTCGGCATCGAGCCGGGGGAGGGAGCGGAGCAGCTGGCGGCTGTGGATGAGCTGCAGCTCTTCACCTATATGCTTGATGTGGATGTTCTGGCTGACGGCAGCCTTGGAGATACATGGGGCGTGGAGCTGGTGCCGCGGGCTGTGCTGCCGGTGCAGCAGCAGCGGATGCTGAGCGGAGAGAGCTTCACCCGGCTGACCGAGCTTTTTGTCCAGTGGGGCATGGCTGATGACCGCAGTGCTGTATTGCCTCGTTGCTTTTGGAGCTGTGACTATCGGGATGGCAGCAGCGGCAGAGCCTATGTTATGTACTCCTATCTCTCGCATCTGAAGCTCCGCTGGCAGGCGGAGAAGCCATATCCGGCCAAGGTGTATATACAGTTGAGGAATATACCGAAACAGACGACGATAAATGAATCACTGTACGGTTAATTCACAAAAGGCTCCCCTCCAGGGGAGCTGTCTGCGGAGCAGACTGAGGGGTGCTTGTTCTTCCTGCGTGCAGGGAGGGGTAGCCGGTACCCTGTGTCCTCCCTGCGTGCAGGGAGGGGCAGCCGGTACCCTGTGTCCTCCCTGCGTGCAGGGCGGGTAAGAGATAGCCGAAAATATCCTCCCTGCGTGCAGGGAGGGGATAGCCGACGCCCAGTGTCCTCCCTGTTTGCAAGGATGAGCCGTGAGACGCTTGACTTGTCCTCCCTGCTTGCAGGGAG
>JAZLHS010000116.1:0-6168 GCA_045616885.1 Selenomonadaceae bacterium
TAGGAGACTGTTTCTTCGGCATCGGCTCCGTACCTGTCTGACAAAGGGCGCTGACCCGACTCTGTAGTCCGGTAGAACTCTCCGCCGCCTCGCTGATGCGGTCTGTCATGAACGACAGTAGCCGCTGCCGCTTTTGGTATACCGGTCTCCGATACGTCGGGGCATATTCCCAGCACGGCCATTGCAGCCAGTATTGCGGCAACTTTACTTCCTCTTTTTTTCGAAAAGATTCTGTTCATTATCTTTCCTCGCCAATATCCCAACCAAGAATGTGATAGATTTTTGCTCTGGCCAGTCGTATCCGAAGACCCGCTGTCTTCGGCAGATATCTTGCCGGGCGGGTAATGTTGATCCTCCGGAGATGATACGGACTGGTGGTCTTCGTATTGTAGCCCGGTTCGCCGGTAACGGCGGTCAGGTAGTTATTGGCCTTCAGGTAGTTCACTATTCGCTCGTCGTACTGCCCCTCAGGATAAGAGAAGGCGGTAACTCGGGTATTGGCAAACCACCAGAGCATCAGGCGAGAATACTTCGCCTCATCAAAGGCCGGCAAAGCATCCAAATCGGTAACCGGTATGTGATTGGCTGTGTGACTGCCCAGCTCAAAGCCGCGGCGCTTCAGTCTAGTCAGCTCTGTCCACTCCAGATATTTCGGAAGTCCGGCGTAGTTCGTCACCATGTAGATAGTACTACGCATACCATATGCCTCCATGAGCGGAGCCATATTGTCCAGCATATCCACATATCCGTCATCAAAGGTGAGGATTATCGGCTTTGGCGGCAGCTGAAAGCCGCCTATCTGGTAGTGGGCAAACTGCTCGGTGGATATAGTGGTGTAGCCCTGCTCCGACAGATACGCCAAATGAGCCTCGAAATCCTCATTTGTAAGGGTCCAGGGGTCGTTATCCTGATTATTGACCTTGTGATATTCCAGTATAGGTACACCGTCGGGCGTGTATTGCTCCAGCGCCAGAAATGCCACTGCCGCCACAAGAATCAGACCGGCGAGTCCTTTCAGAAGCAGCTTTGACCAGCTGCCCGACTTTCCCGCTCCGATACCGCTTTTTATTGCCAAGTTTGTTCTCCTGATGCTCAATTCAATTCTGCCAATTCAACGATTTTCCGCAGTCGATGATTTACGCCGCTGCGGGTAATTCCCAATATTTCGGCCAAATCCGCCAGCGTAGCATCCGGATTGGCCAGTCTGGCCTCTAAGGTTTCCTGCAGCTTCTCAGGCAGGCTCACCTTCTGCTCCGCCGTCATCTGTCGGATGGCGTTGAGCTGCCGCGCCGCCGCATCAGCCGTCTTTTGGAGATTTGCAGTCTCGCAGTTGACCAGCCGGTTTACCTGATTGCGGACTTCCTTTACATTTCGGGATATTTCCAGCTTCTCGGCAGCCTGCTCGGCTCCCACCATATTCAGGAAGTCGGCAATGGCATCTGCCTCTTTCACATAGACGATATAAAATTCTTTTCTATCCGTCAGCTTGGCAGGCAAAGAAAGCTTCTCCGCCAGATTCAGCAGGAAGTCTGCGTACTGATAGCTGGTGCTGACAAACTCCAGATGATAGCCGGCTCCCGGGCGATTCACACTGCCAGCCGAAAGAAAAGCCCCTCTGATATAGGCTACTTCGCAGCAGGAGCGCCGCAGGAAGCCGCGTCCCGGCGTAGGGGCGCTGCCCGGCAGCAGATCCAGCTCCTCTATCATTTTCCCTACCGCCGGCTGCGGCGGTATCCTCACTTCATAGCGGGTATTTTTTTTCAGACGCAGAGCACGGCTTACCGTTATCTCCGTGGTGATGGCACCCTCGTCCTTCAGCAGGCGCAGCACCCGTCTGGCGACTGCTGCGTTCTCGGTAGAGAAGCTGAGGCCTGGGCCGCTCCGCCCGCCGATGGTCATGGTAGCTCCCGTTTTCAGCAGGGCTGCCAACTCAGCCCGGCGGCAGCATTCGCTGTCGCCCTCGCCTCTGGCCAGTTCATTTTTTACCTCAGTGGCAAATGAAATCACGGTCTATCACTCCGCAAATCTTCCTTAAATCGAGTCCTCCAGCCGATGGAGCAGCTCCTTCAGGCACTCAGTAAGCTTTTTGGGGTCGTGGTGTACGCCATCGGCCCGATTGACGATATCGGCCTGAACGATACCGACACCCAGCTCCTTCAGCTCCTCTTCGTCCACCACTACCGGATATTCGCCGTGGGCAGCGTAGTGCTCGGCCTTGTCCTTGAAAATGGGGGCATTGTTCACAACTACATAGTCGATTATTCCCTGACCCGCATGCTCAATAATAGCTCGCACATGCATGGAGGCCGTATAGCCATCCGTTTCGCCGGACTGAGTCATTACATTGCAGATGTAGACCTTTATCGCCGGCGATTTTTTTATTGCCTCTGCCACGCCCTCTACCAGAAGGTTCGGCATGACGGAGGTGTAGAGAGAGCCCGGGCCGAGGACGATGAGCTCTGCTCTGTATATAGCATCGATAGCTGCTGACACCGGCATTACCGGACTGGGCGACAGCTTTACGCTCTTTATCCGCTTCTTAGCCAGCGGTATTCTGGACTCGCCGCAAACTACCGTGCCGTCTTCCATGGTGGCATCGAGACGGACATACTGAGTGGAGGCCGGCAGGACTCGTCCCTTTACCGCCAGAACCTTCGAGGACGTCTCCAGCGCTGACTCCATATCGCCGGTGACACCGTTCATTGCTGCCAAAAAGAGATTGCCGAAGCTGTGACCGGCCAGCTCCTTCGTGCCGCCGAAGCGGTACTGAAACAGCCGCTCCATCAGCGGCTCTGTATCAGCCAGCGCAACGAGACAGTTTCGCAAATCTCCCGGCGGTATGATGCCCAGCTCCTCGCGAAGTCGTCCGGATGAGCCGCCGTCATCTGCCACGGTAACAATAGCCGTCACATGGTCTGTCATTGTCTTCAGACCGCGCAGAAGCATGGAGAGCCCATGTCCACCGCCGATAGCTGTTATGACCGGGCCGCTCTTCAGCCGCCGCTTCTCATAAACAAGGTCTACAAGGTCGGCCGAATTCTCCGGCAATATCAAGGTGATGACAGAACGAATGACAAATCGCGTCGCCAGCAGCATGACCGCCAAACCTAGCAGGATTATCACCGTTCCCACCATAGCGGTAGCACCATAGTCATAGCTGCCGCGCATCTGATAAATGAAGCGGAAGATACTTTCCTCCACCTGTTCGAGATACTTGTAGTTGAATAACAGGGCCAGACCGAGACTCACCATCAGGCCGCCCACCATAAACAGGAACAGCCAGCGCTTGAAGTGCATACCCGGATACAGCCACTTTAATAAATGCATCGTAAGGCCTTCTTATCTATTCTGTTTCTATATGCTCGCGCACATCATTTTTCCGCAGATCACGATGCTCCAGCGAAGCAGGATGCCCCAGTGCAGTAAGCATATCCGCTACATGATGTGCGACAAATACCGAGCGGTGCATTCCACCGGTGCAGCCCACAGCGATGACCAGCTGACTCTTTCCCTCGGCAATGTACTGTGGTACAAGGAAACCAAGAATATCATCAAGCTTCTTCAGGAATTCGTGAGTCACAGCGTGGCTGTTCATGAAATCCTCGACCGCCGGCACCGTGCCGCTCTTATGCTTCAGCTCGTCAATGTAGAATGGATTCGGCAGAAAGCGCACATCAAAGACAAGGTCGGCGTCCAAAGGTATGCCGAATTTGTAGCCAAAGGACAGCACATTGATGCTGAGATTTTTTCCGTCGGCCTCCCCGAACAGACGAACCAGCTTCTCTTTCAGAGCCGTCTTTCTCATCTCTGAGGTATCTATCGTGTAGTTGGCCAGCTCCAGCACCGGGGCCAGTCGCTCCCGCTCTCTGGTCACGCCCTCGGATATCCGGGATGACGGTGCCATCGGGTGGCTGCGGCGGGTCTCCTTGTATCGGCGGATGATAGTTGCATCAGTCGCCTGCATGAACAGAAGCTCGTAGGGAATTTCCTTCTCCTTCAGCTCCTCCAGCACCTTCACGAAGTCGTTGAAAAATTCTCCGCTGCGGGTATCGACTACAAGGACAGACTTCTTGCCCTGACTGCCGTCACGGCAGAGCTCCGCGAAGCGGGGAATGAAAAGCGGCGGCAGATTGTCCACCACAAAGTAGCCCATATCCTCAAGATATCGGCAGGCCTGTGTCTTTCCGCTGCCGGAAAGACCGGTTACGATAACGAGGCGATTGCCTCCTGCTCTGCAGTTTTCCACCACTGGCACCTCTTATCTTATAAGATAAACTTCTCTATTGCCTGAGCGAAGCCGTGCTCACCTACCGGGCCGGTAACGAAATCGGCGACTACCTTGACCGGCTCTGCCGCATCACCCATTGCTACGGCTAAACCGGCTACCTCCAGCATGGAGATATCATTTTCCGAATCGCCCAGACACATGACCTCAGACAGGTCACAGCCATAGAGCTTCGCCAGCTGCTTCACCGCATTTCCCTTGCTTACTTCGGGCAACATGATATCTATGTATCTTTCCGCAGACTGCACGGCGATAATCCGTCCGGCAAAATCACGGTTCAGGTCATTGATTATTCCACGGGCCATTTCGGCCTCCTCGGCAATAATCAGAAGCTTCGGTATCGTTCCGGTCGCCGCCAGCTTCTTCAGTCCTTCCTTACCGGATGCCACCCCCGGCAGTCTGGTCGCCCGCTGATAGATGCGCGCCTTCTCTTCTTCCGTCTCATAGTGGAACTCATCGTTGTAGTACAGCTGAATGTAGAGACCGCGGGCAAAGGCGTATTCCAGTATCTCCACCGCCAGCTCTCCCGGCAGACAGCTGGAATAAACCACGCCGCCTTTGATGCTCTTTATCAGGGCACCGTTGTAGCTGATGACCGGCGTTGATTCATCCAGTCCCAAATCAACTGCATAGCGCGCCGCCGACTTATACATTCTGCCGGTGGCCAGCGCCACAGTGATACCCCTCTCCGCCGCTGCCCGGACGGCTGCTGCATTTTCCGGCGAAGGGTCAAATTTCAGATTTACACTGTCAATCAGGGTGCCGTCAATATCGCTGACGATAAGTTTTATAGCCATTACAAACTCCATATCTTACCCACTTTAATGGGCTAATCACAAAACCTCGACCAGCTCGATGTGGAAGTTAAGCTCCTTGCCGGCCATCTCATGATTTGCGTCGAAGGTGATGGTTTCCTCATCCTTTGCTACCACCTTCACCGGCACCGGCCGACCGTAATTATCCCGCAGATATACCTTCTGCCCTACGGACAAGCTCTCTGCTCCGGGCATCCGCTTGATTTCCGTGGTGAAGATAGCATCCGGGTCAGACTCACCGTAGGCCTCTGACGGCATGAGGTGAATATCTACCTCCTGCCCCACTTCCATATCGGCCACAGCGGCATCAAAGCCCTTTATCATCATGCCCGCGCCGCAGACGAACTCCAGCGGCTCCCCTCTGTCATAGGAAGAATCAAACTGGGTACCATCGTTGAAGGTACCTCTGTAATGAGTGCGGCATTTCTTGCCTACATTGCGTCCCTTGTTTTCATTAGCTTCGTTGTTCATATTTCCTCCAAATTATCTATACGAATTAAAATACAATATAGTTTGCTATTCTATACTATACCCCATTTCGCATTATCCTTCAATATTTAGTCGCACTCCCTATACCATTTGTTATTAAACAGCACCTTATGTAAAATAACAGAGCAACAGCCTGTAATTCAAAAAGAAAACCCTCTGTTGCTCTATTATTTTTTATTTATTTTTCACTTGACAGGTTTCTCCAATGTTCTTTTTATAACAGCCTCTGCTGATGTGCATCGTGTATACTCATTTTTTACTCCGGTACTTTCCATCAAATAGTATTGAGGCGTCTTGTTATCTTTCTCATGTAATTCGTAATAGTATCCTCTGACTATTGAAATTGCCGTTGTCCCTAAATCCCTATTATATGCTGCATATTGGAAAGTATTTCCTTTATCCTCAAAGCTAATATCTATTGCCTCACCGGTTTTTCCTCGACGCTGCAGTGCCACATCCTTTTCAAAAGCAATGCGGTACATATGATAGCCACTATAATTTTCATGTGTATATTCCAGCTTATTTTTCTTTATCGCGGTCTCAATATCTTCCGGTGTTGTTTTTTCATCTATTGCTAAA
>JAZLHS010000117.1:0-1457 GCA_045616885.1 Selenomonadaceae bacterium
CACATCGTCCATAGTATCGTCGGCGATATTGAAACGGACATTAGAGGTATGAGCCAAAAAGTCTGAGGATGATTTCTGATGGTTGTATTCCAGACTCATTTCGCTGCGGGTCTTGGCGTTTATCACCAGCGGCTGAACGAAGCCTACATTGAAGGAGCTGGCGTGACCCTTTACTTCCGACTGTCGGGTATTCTTGGTCTGCTTTACGCCGTTGAGGCTGTAGCTGAAGTTCAGCTTGGAGCCGCTCCGACCCATAGGGCGGCTGTACTGAAAGCTACCGGCCTTGGTTCCTTCACTACCAATGAAGCCTACGGAGAGGCTGTCACGGACTCTGGTGAGGCTCCGCTGATTGTAGAAGAGACCGCCGCGCCATTCGCCGGTAGAGTAGCTGCCGGCGTTGTCAGTAAAAACCGTCCAGTTCTGCTTCTTCGGCTCGTATGCCTCGATGATGTAATCAGTGGTGCCGGGGGCTTTTCCCGGCTGCATGACGAGGCGGAGCTGGACATCGTTGGTGGCATTGAATATCAGCAAATCCTTGTTCAGGGTGTTGATATTTGCCACTTCGCCCTCACGCAGGTGGAGACGGTTGGTTATATATTTTTCTTTGGTGGATTTGTTGCCGGTGACTGAGGCATCGCCGGTCTTGCCCTCTATGAGAGTTATCTTCACCCGGCCCTCCTGAATAGTCTGGGGCTGCAGGAAGGCCCGGCAGGTCAGATAGCCCTTTTGAGTATATAGCTCGTTGATTTTCTCAACGATTTTGTACAGGTCGGAGACAGATACTTCCCTGCCGATGTATTCGGCGGTAATTGCATCAAGCTCCCGGTCGGACAAAACCTGTGAGGGGTCGGTTTCCAGCTTGTTGAGCTTGAAGGAGATGGCGATATCCTCCTCTGCCTGCTTCGGGGCTTCGGCTCCCTCTACCTGAGACTTCGCTCTGGCTCTGTCCTCCTCAATCTGCTGCTCTACCCGCATGCGCTCCATGTAGTCCATGGTCTGACTGAGCTGAACGCCGGGATTGGCGCTGCGAGCCGCATCCAGCTCGGCCGGGGTAGGAGGGGTAGGAGCCGCCATAGCCGGAGTGATGCCAAGCATCCAGCCGGTAAGTAGTGCGCCGGTTAAAAGTTTCTTGTTCATGATTCATTCCTTCTTTGAGCAAGCTATAGAAGTGATATTTCTATTCGGAATATTCGTTAGATTGTTAAACGATTTGTGTTTTATATTATCACAGCAATAATAATTTTTCAATATGGTTTCATGAGCATGATAACCTCACCCACCGTCTCTTCAGATACTTAATTGAACTGCGGTTTATATCGTACCTATTAGGCACCAAAATAGCGGAGAACCCTTATATATCAAGAGTTCTCGGCGCTTTTATATTCTGTTAATTAGGCAAACCCTCTCGACGTGCATCGTCTGAGGGAACATACCAACCGGCTGAACCTTTTCAATCT
>JAZLHS010000118.1:0-10499 GCA_045616885.1 Selenomonadaceae bacterium
CCCATCTTGAGCTGATAGTCGATGATTTCACCCAGATATGCCTTACGGGTCACGACGCCCTTGATTGCCTCCGGCTCATCGGCTGAGACGAAGTCAATCTCCGAAGGACGGCTGGCCAGCGCCAGAGTGCCCTCTCCCCGCAGATGCTCGGGAATAGCCCACTGACCGGGAATCGCCGACGCACCGGCGATAGCAGCCCGACCATTGTCATTGCCGACCATCAGGAAGTTGGAAAGTCCGATGAAGCTGAAGACGAACTTATTTGCCGGATTGTTGTAGATATTCAGCGGCGTATCAATCTGCTGAACTACACCCAGCTTCATGACGAGGATTCTGTCAGACAGCGCCATTGCTTCGGACTGGTCATGAGTTACATAGATAATGGAGAATCCGTACTTCTGCTGGAGATCCTTTATCTCGAAGCGCATTTCTTCACGAAGATGCGGGTCAAGGGAGGACAGCGGCTCATCCAGAAGCATTACATCCGGATTGATAGCCAGCGCACGAGCCAGAGCAACGCGCTGCTTGCCGCCGCCGGAAAGGAAGTCGGGAGACTCATCCTTTACCTTCAGCAGGTTGGTAGCACGAAGGGCATCAGTAGTGCGGCGGTCTATCTCTCCTGCATCAATGTTTCTGATGCGAAGGGGGAAGGCAACGTTCTCATATACGGAAAGGTGTGGCCAGACTGCGAAAGCCTGGAAAACCATACCGAAGTTGCGCTTCTCCGGCGGAAGGTAATGATTCTTCTTCGGGGAGGAAAGGAGGTTGTCTCCAACCCAAACTTCTCCCTCGGAGAGATCTTCAAAGCCTGCTACCATGCGGAGGGTAGTCGTCTTGCCGCAGCCGGAAGGACCCAGCATAGAGAAGCATTCACCCTTGCCGATGTTGTAGGAAAGGTTATCAACGGCGGTAACATCGCCGAAGCGCTTCGTCACATTGACGAGGCGTACATATTCAGAATTTGAAGCCATGTTACTCACCTGCCTTCTTAGTCAACTTGTTGATGATGGTCTGACCTACGACGATAAGGATGAGGGCGATACCGGCAAGCGCTGCCGAGATAACCGTCTCACCGTCTTCGTTCAGAGTGTAGATAGCAACACCGATGGTACGGGTCGTCGGCGCGTAGAGCATGATGGATACGGTCAGCTCACGGAGGGCCGGCAGGAAGATAAGGAAGAAGGCTGCGAACATACCCGGACGAACCAGCGGAATAACGATATCCCGCAGGGACTGCCACATGGTTGCACCGCAGGAGCGAGCAGCCTCTACAAGTGAGTCATGCACCTGCTCCAAAGCCGCGGAGTTCGCCTTCAGCGAGAATGCCATGTAGCGGGCAATGTAAGCAACGAGGATTATCCATACTGTATTGTAGAGATTAATACCGAACTGGCCGCTCCAGGCGAGGATAACACCAAGGGCGATAACGGAGCCCGGTACAGAGAAGGGCAGCATACCGAGGAATTCGAGAATACCTTTGCCGCGAACCTTCATCTTAACGATGACGTAGGAAATCATAACACCGGCAAACATGGTGATGATTGCCGCTACGAAGCCAAGCCATACGCTGTTGAAGATAGCATCCTTGGTAACCTGATATTCAAAGAGAATGAACTTGTAGTTATCAAGGGAGAGATTTTCCGGCGTGAAGGGCAGGCCGTAGGTGGAAAGACCGCCGACCAAGAAGATAACAACCGTCGGCAGGATGATGGTAAAGCCGATGTAGAGGAAGCAGAAGATAAGCAGCGGCCAGCGCAGACCACGGAGCTTCAGCTCCATCGGACGGAAAGATTTACCGCCGATAATCTGATAGTGACCGGAGCCGAGAATCTTCCGCTGCGCCCAAATGATGAGAGCCGCACTGATAACGAGGACAGTAGCCAGAATAGTACCGGTACGGATGGAAGCAAAGCTGCCGCCGGACTGGTGGATACGCTCATATATCAGAGTCGGAATGTTGTAAATACCGTTCTCAATACCCAATACGGCAACCGTACCGAAGTGAGCCATCGAATACAGCATAATGAGCAGGGCACCGGAAAGGATGGAGGGCATTACCAGCGGAATAGTAATCTTGCGGGTAATGGTGAACAGGCCGGCACCGGAGATGCGAGCCGATTCCTCCAGAGTGGGGTCCATGCGCTCGAGAGCGCCGCAGACCTGAATGAATACGAAGGGGAACAGGTACATTACCTCTACAGCACTGATGCCGTAATAGGTATAGATATTGAAAATCGGGCCGTCGAAGCCGAAATTCTCAATGAAGAAGCGATTGATAAAGCCCGCATTCGGAGAAAGCAGCATCTTCCATGCCAATGCTCCGATGAAAGACGGGAGCATAAAGGGCACTAGGAACATGCTCTTCATGAAGGATTTATAAGGCAAATCCGTGCGGGTGACCAGCCAGGCGAAGAAAGTACCGACAATGGTCGAGCCAACGGTGGTACCACCGGCGATGATTAAGGAATTTATCAGCGCTTGGAATATTTCTTCCTCTTCCCATAGCACCTTGAGGGCATTGGCAAACTCGAAGTGATCCTCAACCCAGACTGCATTGAAGAATATCAGCAGTACCGGGAAGGCAACGACGATTACGAGAATGGCGATGGAAATGAAGAGGATAATTTGAGCAACTCCGAAGGAGCTGCCGTTTTTCACTGTGCCGTTCATTCGAGAATCGCCCCCTTCAGTGTTTCTGCCTCAAACCAGTGGAGGTCAAGGAAGCTGATATAGCACTCGTCGCCCACCTCAAACATGAGACCCTCACTGATAGCCCGGTGAGTTTCCAGATTGGTACGGAGCGTAGTGCCGTCAATCTCGACCAGATAGTCCATCATAGCACCCAAGAAGTTTGCACGGCGAATGACACCCTTCAGCGTCTTTCCTGCTTCTGCCGTCCGGGATATCTTTACATCAGAGGGACGGAAGCCCGCTACCCAGTCAACGACTCCGTTGGGGTTCTCAGGCTTCTGCCAAGGGACTGCCTGACTGCCGGTACCGGCCAGATACTGACCATTCTCCATACGGGCACTCAGGAAATTGGCAATACCCATGAAGCTGAATACAAAGGGATTGACCGGCTGTTCAAAAATCTCATAGGGAGTACCGATCTGCTGAATGACACCTTCGGTGTTCATAATAGCAACCCGGTCGGAAATAGCCAGACCGATTTCCTGATCGTGGGTAACATAGAGAACGGTTACACCCAGCTTGCGCTGAAGCTCCTTAATCTCAAAGCGCATCTCCTCACGGAGGTTTGCGTCAAGGTTGGCGATAGGCTCGTCAAGCAGCAGAAGATTCGGCTTGGCAACGAGGGCACGAGCCAGTGCGACACGCTGCTGCTGGCCGCCGGAAAGCTCGGAAGGATAGCGTTTCTCCAGACCGCGCATGGCGACCAGATCCACCATCTCCATTACCCGCTTCTCAATTTCCGCCTTGGGGCACTTGGCTATCTTCAGAGGATATGCGATGTTGTCGAATACAGTCATGTGGGGCCATACGGCATAGTCCTGGAACACGACGCCAATGGCACGATTCTCCGGTGGAACATTAATATTCTCACTGGGATCGGATACCAGCGTTTCGTCTATGTACAGCTTGCCGGCATCCGGCACTTCAAAGCCGGCGATGAGGCGCAGCAGTACAGTTTTTCCGCAGCCGGACGGTCCCAGCAGGGTGAAGCATTCGCCTTTGTGAATGTCGAGCGTCAGGTCGTTCAGGACATGATGGTCGGCATAGGCTTTTGATACACCCTCAACATGGATAAAATCCATTAGGGCACCTCCTAAAAAAGAGCGGCGGAACAAAACTGTTCCGCCGCAGTGGTTTCGATCTTATTTCTTGCCGATAATCTCGGTGAACTGCTTGATCGTGTCAGCCTTCTTCGGCAGAATCTCGGTGTAGTTAACCTTGATACCGCGCTCAGCAGCATCCTTCGGAGTCGGCAGGCCGAACTTCTCAGGAACCTTTACATCGGAGCGAACAGGGATGGTGCCTTCGTTAGCAACAACCTGCTGTGCTTCCTTGCCAAGGAGGTAATCAACGAACTTCTTAGCGAGATCGGTGTGCTTGCCACCCTTGAAGATAGCAACCGGGCTCGGTACTACGAGCAGCTCAGGAGGATAGCAGAGAGCGAGCTTTGCACCCTTCTTAATCTTGCTGTTGGTGATGTAGTCAACGGCGAGGCTGGCGGAAAGCTCACCGGAAGAGGTATCGTCGATAACCTGGCCGGAGCCCTTACCGATGCGAGTACCATTGTCATGGAGCTTCTTGAAGAAGTCCCAGCCGAACTGCTTCTCGAGGAGAGCTACGGACATGTAGCTGGTACCGGAGAGAGCCGGGTCAGCAATACCGAAAGCCTTGTTGTACTCAGGCTTCAGGAGGTCAGACCACTGGGTCGGCTTCTCCTTAATCTTGGTGGTGTTGATAACGATACCAAGGGTACCGAGACGGGCAGCGGTAAAGCTTCCATCGTAGTCATCAAACGGGTTGATGAGCTCTTTCAGATTAGAGGGCTTGTAAGTCTCGAGGATGCCTTCCTTCTTCATTGCGTAGAAGTCAGGAACCTCACTGGTCCAGATGACATCAGCCAGAATCTTGCCGCTCTGACGCTCTGCGGCAATCTTAGCCATGAGCTTGCCGGCACCGGCAGACTGATAGTCTACTTCAACACCGGGGTTTGCCTTCTTGAAGCCTTCAACGATAGGTCCGATGAGGGATTCCTTCATGGAGGTGTAGATGACCAGCTTCTTGCCATTGTCGGCTGCTGCCTGATTGCCGGAACCGGAGCCGGAACCCTGAGGTTTCGGACCGCCGCCGCAGGCAGTCAGAAGCAGGGACAGCATTGCGATAGCAACGCAGAGGAGAATGTTTTTCTTCTTCATACCTTAAGTCACTCCTTAATAAATTTACCCGCCCGTCCGAAACCCCTCCGCCGGGATTTCTTCCGAGTCAAATTGCTTTCCTTAATATAGCAAAGTCGACTAAAAAATACAATATTCAAAGTGAAAATTCTGGGATATTGGCAAAGATTTTTCTGAAATTTCTTTCATAAATTAGGTATCTGACTGTATCAGACCGTAATCGTATGCTTACAAAGTATTCCGTCGATAAATCGGCTGGACTTCGTCCGCCGACCGCTGTTTCCCACCGCCGGCCAGGATATCAGCAGCCGCTTCTTCGCTCTGGTCATTCCCACGTAGAAGAGACGGGCCTCCTCCCCTAGCTTTTTCTTCTTTTCCGGCCCATCCTTTAGTTTCGTAACGTTATATGTAGGAAACTGGCTGTCGCTCATTCCCGCCATAAACACAGTATCAAACTCCATACCCTTTGCCTGATGAATGGTGATGACCGGGATACGGGGCCGTTTCCTCAGCATGGCGTCCATATTGCCGGCAGAGAGCGCCGCCTGCCGCAGAAATGCTGCCGCAGCTTCCTCCGGTGACAGGGCTGCATCATCATCCTCCGCCGCTTTCAGATAAAGGTGCCGGAGATTTTGCAGATGGCGACTGTTTCCCTGCTGCTTGTCCATTGCCTCGCAGTGCTTTTTCAGTCCGCAGGTCTCCGCGATGTAGTGAATCAGCTCACAGGGTCTCCGGTTTCGAGCCGCCTGCCGGAGATCTCCCAGCAGCATCGCCGCCTTTGATGTTGTCTGTCGGTACTGTTCCACCAGCCTTGACCGCTCTGCGGCCAGCGGTTTTATCTTTTTCTCCAGTGCGAAGATAAGGCACTCCGCTGTGGCGCAGATATCATCAAAGGCATCGTGGGTAGACGCATGCTTTACCTCGATGAATTCCCCTATTGTCGCCAGCTTATGATTTTTCAGCTCCGGGTAGAAGCGACGGAAAATATCAAGCGTATCATAGACGGCAGCCGCCTTTATCATTTCTACTCCTGCCCGGCTGAAATGAGACTGCATTATGTCCAAATCAAAGTAGACATTGTGCCCTACCAGCACGGCTCCCCGGGCGAATTCATTGAAATCCCGGAAAACCTCTACGGCCTCACCGCCCTCGGGTGCCAGAAATTCATCGGTAAAGCCATGAGTATTTACGGACTCCCCTACTGACCGACCCTCAGATGGACGAATAAACCGCATGAAGCGGGACAATTCCCTGCCGCTCTCATCTATGCGGATAGCCGCCAGCTGTATCACCTCGTCGCTGCCGGTGTCAAGTCCTGTGGTCTCGGTGTCAAGCACCACCACATTCCCTGCTGTCAGGGCTCCCCTCAGCAGAGCGTAAGGCTCGCCGGAGGACAGCGTAAGCGGCTCAAAGAAATCGCAGAGCCGCAGACCGGCAGCCACCGCCTCCGGAGCTGTTAGCCGTGAGATGGCAGTCTGTCCGATGCCGGGAAGGTAATCCTTCGCCAGCCGCCGACAGCTTTCATCATCACCGGTTCGATGGGCCAGACGCATAAAGGCCAGCGCGTCCTTTATCTCGCTGTGCCGGAAAAAGCGGAACTCATCAATGAGACTGAACGGTATTATGCCCTTGCCGCTTTGTCGTCTCAGCCCCTCAGCCTCCAGTGCCATAGCCAGCCGCTCGTTTACGGCATTGCTTCTGGTGAGCACCGCCGTTCGACTGTAGTCGCCGACAGAGAGATTCATCCCTTCCAGCTGCCGATATATCCATTTTGCCTCTTCGGCCTCTGACTCCGCCTCGTGAAGGATTATCGGCTCTCCCTCTGTCTCATCCGCCGCTGCTTCGGCAGCGATGAGCGGATAGACACTGCTGCCGCCGCCCATCTCCCGCAGGTAATCATTGGCTGCATTTACCAGCAGCGGTGTTGCCCGATAGTTTTCTGTGAACGCAATCTCTACCGGACTGCAGCTGCGGCGAAATGCTTCAATGACTGCCGTCGGGTTTGAGCCGCGCCATTCATAAATAGTCTGAAAAAAATCTCCCGCCAGCAGAATCCGCGCCTCGCCAAAAATCATAGCCAGCAGGCGATACTCCACCTCGCTGAGGTCCTGTGCCTCGTCGATAGATATATACTTCCGCCCCTGCAGCCGACGAAGAATTTCTTCCTGAGATAAAAGCTGACGGCAACGGATGAGAAGATCGTTGTAGTCGAGCAGCTTGGACTGCCCCAGCAGCTCATCATAACGGCGCAGTATTCTCGCGCCCGTCTCCGGTGAAATATCGGCCAGCTCAGGAATTGGCTCATAGTGACTCTCCGGCACTGCGGCAGCATCCAGCAGACGATTCCTCTCCCTCTCCCGCAGCAGCTCGATAGTGATTCGATATGCAGACAGGTCATCATCGGTGTCAAAGACATCATATTTGAGCCGTGATTCCTTGACCAGCGAAATGAAGTTCAGCAAGCCCTGACCAGTCCATGACAAACCGGGAGCTGCCTGCTTCGCAATCTCTCCGGCATCCTCCTCATCAGCTACGATAAAGTCGCCGGCTACATCCCCGGCGGCTCCCTTCCCGGCATAAGCCTTCAAAAGCCGATAGCAAAAGCCATGAATAGTGGCCGTCTCTACATTATTGGCAGTCTCTCCGGACACCGACCTGATTCTGTCCTTCATTTCCCGACAGGCTTTATTGGTAAAGGTCAAGCACAGTATTTCTTCCGGCTTCGCCTTGCCGCTTTTTAGTATCTTAACTATCCGCAGAGCCAGCGTGTTTGTCTTGCCGGTTCCCGCCGGAGCCATCAGCAGGATGTTCTCCGACAGGTTTTCGATTACCTGACACTGCTGTCTGTTCAGCTTCATTTTCGCACTCACTTCCCTGTATTTATAATACATCATTTCTGTCGTAAAAGGACAATATTCCTTTAGTTATAATATATTTTTCTCATTGACAATGTACTATAAGAATGATATATATATATATGCATTTTTAGTTTCAGCGTTGTACCTATTGTTACCCAGTGCAGATAGCAATATTGGCAATGTATCTAGGAGGTTGTATAAATGTTAAAAGCCATTAAATCCCTGCGCATCTTCATTATGGTCGCTGCTATCGTCATGTCCATTTCTGCCGTTTGCTTCGCTGGTCCTCAGGACTTTGTTCTTGTGAACAACACCGGTTATCCTATCTATCAGGTAAACATCAGCCCAGCCAGCTCCAACGACTGGCAGGAGGACGTTCTCGGCAAACAGATTCTCAACAACGGCGAGGCTCTCCAGGTCGGCTTCAACTCCGGCAATGTCCAGATGTGGGACATCAACGCTATCTTCGAGGATGGTTCCTCCATCGCCTGGTACGGAATTGACCTTCTCTCCACCTCTCAGGTCACCCTCAACAAAGACGGCTCTGCAAGCTTAGAATAAAAGCTGACAGATCCAACAGTTCAAAAAGCCGAGCGGCACTGCGCTCGGCTTTTTATTATGTCTCAGTTGCTACCGGCAATAGTTTCAGCAATGCTTCCGCCCGACGCGGCCGGCGATACCGAAGTCATCAGACTGTCGGCCACTGTCGCCCCGACTGCGCTGTCTCCAAAACCATCCGGTATGCCCACAGCGGTTGTAATGCTGCCATCCTTTATCGTATAGGTAACGAGGTCGGACAAAGCGGAAGTATTTTGCGGCGTAACGAACTCAAACATATAGCCGTACAGTCCGTCGCCTACCGACTCATCGGCCAGCTTCAATCTCCCTCTCACGGTAAAGGTATCTACATCAACCTCCACCGGTTCCTGTCCTTCCTTGCCGTCAGAGATACTCACCGCGTAATGACGGGTAGTTATCTTGTCGCCCGGTTTTATTTTCTCCAGATTTCGGTCGCTGACAATACCTTTGCTGCTGTCTTCATACTTGACGCCGAGAATCTTGTACTTCTGCTCCTTCAGGTCATAGACAGCCTCCAGGGTGCACGGCCTGTCATTAAGCTTCACCGGGATGGAGTACAGCCAGAAATCATCATTTTCCTCGCTGATTTCGATGTAGACCGGATGACCATCCAGCATCGGCCAGGTACCGTCAAAATTATCCTTGAAGATACCCTTCTTCCAATCGGCAATAATATTCGTGTCACTGCCCAGTGTCAGGACTATACCATCTTCCAGACTGATATAGCACAGCTGACAATGAACTGCCGACAGATTATCCATCGCCTCGGTCGACAGCTTCACAAAGGCGCTGCCGTCCTTATCGACATCGACCGGTGTATCTTCCAGTGACTCGATGTTGAACATACCATGATTTACAGATGAAATAGACGGCTGAGCAGGCGGCTTGACTGTGCTACCTGACTCCTGCTCTCCCCCAAAGTCCATCGTCCGTCCCGAAAGCAGGTAGCCGTACAGTGATTTCACAGCTGGCGAAGCCACGGACAGAGAAGCATATCTGTTGAACAACTCCGCTCCGCCATCATAGGGATAGTAGCCCGATATTCCTCTGGCGTAGGGACGATATGGCCCGGCGGCTCGATAGAGGACAGCATTGTCCACGGCCCCGGCCAGCGCCCTGGCTTCTTTCGGCAGCATACCGGCGGTATTGTCCGCCAATGAAGCCAGGTCTATCATATCCATGTAGCCGGTGCTCTTTGTATTGCCGCCATAGTTTTCCGTACTGTCAGCAGCACGGCCGAAGGCCGAGAAAAATCTTTTCGGCTCCTGCTTCGCCCGGTTCAGCGCTCCATAAGAATAGTCGCTCAGCGCTTTGCGAATGAGCGGTGTCTGAGTGACGTCTATCAGGCTGAGCGTGGCATTGGCCTCCGTACCGTATTCACGGCAGCCGTCCATGTAGCTGTCAACGATAGCCCGACCGACATCCGCCGCGGTAACGACATCCCTCTCACTAAACACGCGAGGCCAGCCGTCATACTTCCAGCCATTGCCCGGCTCCGACTCCTGTGACGCCACCATCACTCTGGTGAGACCGTGGAGAGCGCTCATCGCATCGGCGGTAGCCATCAGGCAGGCGTCAAAGCCGATAAGTTCAAAGGGGGGATTACCTTCATCGCTTCCATATACTCTGCTGATGGCGCTCTGCAGCGCGTCCAGTCCGATTATCCTGCCGGTACGCTCATCAAGGCACACGCCACCCAGAGAGCCGCCGCCATGATTCCACAGGACAAGGGCTCGATGCTGTGCCTCAAACTGCTGACCGAAGGCCAAAAAGTCGGTCAGCGTTTCCGGCGCACCCATATCGGCGTCGTCGACTCTGCTTATCTCATGCACGCCGGTCGAATCAAAAAGATATCTGGTAAGGGCGTGATTATCTACGCCCTCCGCATGCCAGGTATTCGAGCCTCCGGTCTCGACGACAAATTTCACATTGGGCGGCAGGCTGACCCGACTCAATTCCTGCAGGTCAAGGGTCGCCGCCCCGTAATTCGACTCCAGATCGGAGCCGCAGAGATACCAGTACACGACCCAAGTGTCTCCGCTATTGTAGCGGCCAGCCACCTGCGGCCCCCGCAGTCCCGCCGCCGATGCTGCAGGCATAGAAAAGCTGCCCACAGGGCACCCTCCCGCATTTACATCACCGACGCCGGCAAAGGACAGCCAACAGCAGCCTGCCGCTGTCAATCCCGCCACCAGTTTCT
>JAZLHS010000119.1:0-8277 GCA_045616885.1 Selenomonadaceae bacterium
GAACTTTGATTTTCGCACAAAAATACCCCCAAAGTAGATTTGGATATTTCCATGGTCTACTTTGGGGGTAGCATATCAGCGCATAGCGTATTTAATGTATCGGGAGCATTGCTGTTTGTCTGGTTTGTAGGTCCGTATGCATCACTTATTCAGTATATTTCGCCAAGCGGAAATGAAGTAGAAGTGATATCAAGACAGATAGCAAATGCCCATACCGGATTTAACGTTGCAATGACAATCCTCTGGTTGCCGCTGATTCCCATTCTGGTGAAGATAGTAATGCAGCTCGTACCTGATCAAAAGGAAGAGACAATTTTAGTTCCCGGTGTTGCACAGTATCTGGATGAGAAAATTATAAATCAGCCGGCAGCGGCATTGCATCTGGTGACGAAAGAAGTAATTCGCTGCGGACGAATGGTAGAAGTAATGCTGGCGAAGGTAAATGAACTGTCGGAAAAAGACGAGGCGGTGCTTTTATCAGAAATAGAAAATGCGGGAAGTGCTGTAAGAAAACTGTATGCAAGCATCAATGATTACTTAAATGGCATGTTTGCGGAAGGTGTAATGACGGAAGAACAGGCGGGAGAGTCGACAAGACTGATGTACATACTCTGTGATGTAGAGCGCGTCGGTAATCTTTGCAGTGATATTGCGAAATCTGTCATCGTACCTGAGAGCGGTGCGGTGAAGCTTTCCAAAGAAGCAACAAAGGACTTGAAAAAATCCGTAAAACTTATTCATGACATGTATGAATATGCAATAGATACACTGGTCTCCGGCAATGCAGCACATATAAAGAATGTTCAGAAGAAGAAAGAGGAAGTCCTGCTCTTGGATGACAGAATGCGCCAGGCACATATTGAAAGAGTAGGAAAGAAAAAGTGCAGTGCTAAGCTGACGGCACTCTACACGAATATTCTTCACGACATCGACAGAATGGGCAACAGCTGTGTGAATCTGGTGGACATGGCAACCACCGGCAAGGGGCTGCAGCTATTGCTGGATAATAAAGTGTGAGATACAGGAACAAAGCCGATGGGACTCATTGGAAGAATAATTGGATGTTTGGAATACATAAAAAGTGTGCTATCGGGAGGAGAAAATGATATGTCTGATAATAAAAAAGGTGAACTGAATAATTTGTATTATACGAATCGGGAATTGTCATGGCTGGCCTTTAACGAGCGGGTACTGGATCAGGCAGGCAATGCTACGGTTCCTTTGGCTGAGAGACTTACCTTTGCATCAATATTTCAAACTAATCTTGATGAGTTCTTCATGGTAAGAGTCGGAACATTGATGACAGAGATGCACTCCAAAGAAAAGATTTGTGATGATAAAACCGGAATGTCCAGTGAAGAGCAGGTCACAGCTATTCTTGACGAAGTAAAGCGTCTGGAAGAAAAGAAGGCAAAGACCTTTGAGCAGATTATGGGGGAGCTGGAGCCGAAGGGAATACGAATCATCAATTTCAACAGACTTTCTGACGAAGAAGGAAAGGTACTGGAAAATTATTTTGATGCGCATATTGCCCCTTTTCTGTCCCCGATGATTATCGGTAAGCAGCACCCATTTCCCTTTCTGACGAATAAAGAGCTGTATGCAATCGTGCTGTTATCGACAGCCAATGGAAAGAATAAGATTGGCATAGTGCCGTGTAAAAATTCGGTGTTTACGCGCCTTATTGAGATTCCTACGAGACCGGGAACATTTATGCTATCTGAGGAATTGATACTGCACTTTATATCAAAGCTGTATTCAAAATATACAATTCGTGAAAAGTCGACTATGCGAGTAACACGCAATGCCGATATAGATGCCGGTGAAATATCCGATGAGGATATTGATTATCGGGATGTGATGGAAAACCTCATCAGGAAAAGGACAAAATTAACCCCGGTTCGTATGGAATTAAGTCGGAGAATTAATGACAAAGCCAAAAAGGAACTGTCGAAATATCTTGAAATTGGAATTAAACATTGTATTGATGTAGGAACGCCGCTGGATTTATCCTTCGTGTCAGGGTTGAAGAATTATCTGAAAGAAAAAAGTGAACTTTTCTATGAAAGTCGCTCACCGAGAATTTCAGCCGGTGTAGATATGAAGATGAGCGTTATGGAGCAGGTGGAAAAGAAGGATGTCCTGCTGTCCTATCCGTATGAGTCGATGAAGTCTTTCCTGAAGCTGCTTGATGAGGCGGCACAGGATGAGAGAGTAGTGTCAATAAAAATGACACTATATCGAGTGGCAGAAGAGAGAAGCCGGATTGTAGAATCACTGATTGAAGCCGCGGAAAACGGAAAGGAAGTCATTGTCCTTGTGGAACTCAGGGCGCGGTTTGATGAGGCCAATAATATAGAAATGTCGAAAAGACTGCAGGAGGCCGGATGTCAGATTCTGTATGGTTTAGGCGATTATAAGGTGCATTCAAAGCTGTGCCTGATTACGAAGATGAATGAAAAAATGGAGCAGAGCTATATCACCCAAATCGGAACCGGCAATTACAATGAAAAGACTTCCCGACTATATACCGATTTCTCGATTATGACTGCCAGTCAGGATATTGGTACCGAAGCAGCCGCTGTGTTCGCTGCACTGCAAAAGGGAGAAACTATCGATGATACGAAATGTCTTATGGTGGCACCAAAATCCTTACAAAATAAAATCGTTGCACACATGGACAGAGAAATCGCGAAGGGGCATGACGGATACATTGGCATAAAAATAAATGCGTTGACTGATAAGGTTTTGATTGAGAAGTTTGTCGAGGCGAGCAAAGCAGGAGTAAGAATCGAGCTTATTGTCCGAGGGATTTGCTGCTTGAAGCCGGGGATAAAGGATTTTACCGAGAACATAAGGGTCGTCAGTATCGTAAGCCGTTTCCTGGAGCATTCCCGCGTATATATTTTCGGTGCAGGAGAGGACAGGAAGGTATATATTTCCTCCGCGGACTTCATGACCAGAAATACCGTTAGTCGTGTGGAAGTGGCAATGCCCGTACTGGACGACGAAATCAGGAGCCGCATTGTTCAGATGTTTGACATACAGTTTAAGGACGATGAAAAAGGAAAAGAGCAGGATGCCGACGGCGTTTATCGCTCCAGAAAGATAAACGAAATTCCTTTGAATTCACAGGAAATGTTTTATGAGAATGCCTATAGAATGTCCGGGGAAAAGGTATGAGCGCAGATTTTTGTAATGAGAAAGCTGTTAAGAAATATCTTGTGATGAAATCGTCTGTGGGAGAGGCAGAGAATTATGTAATGAGGAGAGCGGTATGTTGAAGGTAGGCATTCTTACGAGCGGAGGAGATTGTCAGAGCTTGAACGCAACGATGAGAGGTGTGGCAAAGGCTCTGTATAATGAAGTGAAAAATGTTGAAATAATAGGGATTGAGGAAGGCTATAAAGGGTTGATTTATGGCAAATGCCACAAGATGAATCCACGCAGCTTTTCGGGAATTCTTACAAAGGGAGGAACGATTCTCGGTACATCTCGTCAGCCGTTCAAAGAAATAATGATTCCGGATGAAAACGGCTTGGATAAAGTCAAGGCAATGAAGGAGAATTATAAGAAGCTGCAGCTGGATTGCCTTGTTGTTCTAGGCGGTAATGGCAGTCATAAAACAGCCAATCTTTTAGCGTCAGAAGGTATGAATATCATTACGTTGCCCAAAACTATCGATAACGATATCTGGGGAACCGATGTCACATTTGGCTTTCAAAGCGCAGTGGATATAGCGGCAAATGTAATTGATAATATTCACACAACGGCATCGTCTCATCAACGGGTTTTTATCGTCGAAGTTATGGGGCATAAAACCGGCTGGCTGACACTACATGCCGGCATTGCCGGCGGAGCGGATGTCATATTGCTGCCGGAGATTCCCTACGATATTGATTCTGTTTGCAAGGCTGTGGAGAAAAGGGAAAAGCAGGGAAAGAAATTCTCAATCATAGCTGTGGCTGAAGGAGCAATTGCCAGAGAAGAGGCGTGCCTTACAAAAAAGGAATACAAGGAAAAGGTAAAAAATAGAGAATTTCCCTCGGTGTCTTACGAGATTGGAAAACGCATAGAAGAAAAAACCGGTCTTGAGATACGAGTGGTCATTCCGGGACATATCCAAAGAGGGGGAGCGCCCTGTCCTTATGACCGTGTGCTGTCATCCCGGCTTGGTGCAAGTGCAGCGCAGAGGATAATAGAAAAGAAGTATGGCTGTATGGTAGGTGTGCAAAATAATGAAATTGTTTATGTCCCGCTGGCAGATGTGGCGGGAAAGCTGAAAAGAGTATCCCCTGACTGTACGCTGATTCGTGAGGCTAAGCTGATGGGAATAAGCTTTGGCGATTGATGTGGCGAAATCGTCATGTAGTCGTAAATCAGTACGACAAAGAAAACTGGGCGGTCAGTATAGTGACTTGCCCAGCTTTTTTGTATACTTGTAAACTTTTAGTGTATTTTTTTCGTTTCTTGTGATAAAATATTGAGAAATATTTTTTGAGTGGGGTGTTTCTATGGGAATGAATATGACCGAAAAAATCCTGGCTCGTCATGCCGGGCTTGATAGCGTCGCTGCCGGCGATCTTATCACGGCAAAGCTTGATATGGTAATGGCAAATGATATCACGGCACCGCCGGCCATCAAAGAGTTTGAGAAGATTGGCCGTCCGGTCTTTGACAATACGAAGATTTGCTTCGTGCCGGATCATTTCACACCGAACAAAGACATGAAGACCGCTGCTCTGACGAAGATAATTCGCGACTTCGTCAAGGAGCATAACATTGTAAATTATTTCGAGGTCGGTCACGATGCCGGCATCGAGCATGTAATCCTGCCGGAGAAGGGTCTCGTAGGACCGGGTCGTCTCACTATCGGTGCCGACTCCCATACCTGCACCTACGGCGCACTGAACGGTTTCTCCACCGGTGTAGGCACCACCGACCTAGCGGTTGCCCTTGCTACCGGTGAAGCCTGGTTCAAGGTTCCCGAGGCAATCAAGGTAAATCTTACCGGCACGAAGCCGGCAAACACCAACGGCAAGGATGTCATCCTGACCCTTATCGGCATGATTGGCGTTGACGGCGCTCTCTACAAGTCTCTGGAGTTCGCCGGTCCCGGTCTTGAGTCTCTCACCATGACCGACCGCTTCACTATTGCCAACATGGCTATTGAGGCCGGCGGCAAGAATGGTATCTTCCCCTTCGATGCAAAGACGAAGGCTTACTGCGTAGAACACTTCCACAGTGAATATGAGCCGGTAGAGCCGGACGAGGATGCCAAGTACTGTCAGGTAGTCGAGATTAATCTCGATGAACTGAAGCCGGTAGTAGCTTTCCCGCATCTCCCGGGCAACACTAAGAAGGTCGAGGACATCGACGGCGAGATTACCATTTCTCAGGTAGTCATCGGCTCCTGCACCAACGGTCGTCTCGAAGATTTGGAGATTGCCGCTAACATTATGAATGGTCGTCAGGTTCATCCGGATGTCCGCTGCATTGTTATCCCCGGCAGTCAGCAGGTATATCTGCAGGCTATGGAGAAGGGCTTCATCAAGTCTCTCGTTGAGGCCGGTGCCGCTGTATCCTGCCCGACCTGCGGTCCCTGCATGGGCGGACACATGGGTATCCTCACCGAGGGTGAGCGCTGTGTATCCACAACCAACCGCAACTTCCTTGGCCGCATGGGTCATGTAAAGAGCGAAATCTATCTCGCCGGCCCCCATGTTGCCGCAGCCAGCGCAATTCTCGGACGAATTGCTACTCCCGAGGAGGTAAAGTGATATGATATACGAAGGAAAAGTATGGCGCTACGGCGACAATATTGATACTGATGTTATTATCCCGGCTCGTTATTTGAACTCTTTCGACCCGAAGGAGCTGGCCGCTCACTGCATGGAAGATATAGATACCACCTTCGCCGAGAAGGTTCAGCCCGGTGACATCATGGTCGGTGGCAAGAACTTTGGCTGCGGCTCTTCCCGTGAGCACGCTCCTATTGCCATTCAGGCTTCCGGTGTGCCGGTCGTTATCGCGGCTGATTTTGCCCGCATTTTCTACCGCAACGGTATTAATATCGGTCTGCCGCTTCTCGACATCGGCGAGGCTGTCGAGGGTATCAAGGCCGGCGATGTTGTCCGCGTAGATACCGAGACCGGTGAGATTACCGACGTTACCACCGGTGAGAAGTTCAAGGCACATCCGCTGCCGGGCTTTGTTCAGGAAATTGCTAAGGCCGGCGGCCTCATCAACTATATCAAGGAGAAGAAATAATGGGTTACAAAATCGTTGTTATCCCCGGCGATGGTATCGGCGAGGAAATCACCTCCTCCGCAGTCCGCGTGCTGGAGGCTGTAGATAAAAAGTTCAACCTCGACCTGTCCTATGAGTATCATGATGCCGGCGGTACCGCCTATGACAAGTTCGGCGTACCTCTTCCGGACAGCACTCTCGAGGCTGCAAAGGCTTCTGACGGCGTTCTCTTCGGCGCTGTCGGCGGCGACAAGTGGGACAATGTAGAGCCTACACTCCGTCCGGAGAAGGCCATTCTCGGTCTCCGCAAGGGCCTCGGCCTCTATGCTAATCTCCGCCCGGTAAAGGTTGCCGACACCCTCGTTGAGTATTCTCCGCTGAAGCCGGAGCTGGTAAAGGGCGTTGACCTCGTTATCGTTCGTGAGCTTATCGGCGGGATTTACTTCGGTGAGCGCTGCGAGAGCGAAATGAAGGATGGCGCTGAGCGTGCCTGGGATTTGGAGAATTACTCCGTTCCTGAGGTTGACCGCATCGCCCGCCTTGCCTTCGAGACTGCAAAGATTCGTCGCGGCAAGGTAACCTCTGTTGATAAGTCCAATGTTCTGGCCACCAGCCGCCTGTGGCGTCGTACCGTGGCTCAGATTCATGATGAATACAAGGATATCGAGCTGGACAACCTCTATGTAGATAACTGCGCTATGCAGCTGGCTGTAAAGCCCACCCAGTTCGATGTCATTCTCACCGGCAATCTCTTCGGTGATATCCTCAGTGATGAGGCTGCTGTTATCGGCGGCTCCATCGGTCTGATGCCGTCTGCCAGCATCGGTACCTGCACCAGCCTTTACGAGCCTATCCACGGCTCTGCCCCGGACATTGCCGGCATGGGTATTGCAAACCCCATCGGCACCATCCTCTCCGCTGCTATGCTTCTCCGCTACTCTCTGAAGCAGGAGGAAGCTGCCGTAGCCATTGAAAAGGCCTGCGACCGTGCTCTCGAGGCCGGCTATCGCACCGGTGAGCTCTGGAAGCCGGGCTTCACCAAGGCTGACACTGTCACCATGACCGATGCCATTATCAAAGAACTGTAATTGAAGTAATAGGGTCATTGCACAACATTCAAAGGCCCCCATTCAGGGGGGCTGTCACCGAAGGTGACTGAGGGGTAAAAGGTCTCTATTACCCCTCCGCCCTTCGGGCACCTCCCCTGCAGGGGAGGCTTTAGAGTTTTGTTGTTGCAACGACCTATTTTTCTAACCAATAATTATCGTGAGGAGGAACCTCAATGACAGGAGCAAAAGCCGTCGTCGAATGTCTTGTCGAAGCCGGTGTCGATACAGTATTCGGCTATCCCGGCGGAATGATTCTGCCACTCTACGATGCCCTCTATGAAGAAAAGAGAATAAATCAGATACTGGTGAGCCATGAGCAGTGTGCGGCTCACGCTGCCGATGGCTACGCGAGAGCCAGCGGTCGGGTAGGTGTCTGCATTGCTACCTCCGGTCCGGGTGCAACGAACCTTGTTACCGGTATTGCAACTGCCTATATGGATTCTATTCCCATGGTGGCCATTACCGGTCAGGTAGACACGGGACTGCTGGGCAGCGATTCTTTTCAGGAGACCGATATCGTTGGCATCACTATGCCGGTGACTAAGCACAACTTCAAGGTAAAGGATCCGAAGAAACTGGTGGATACGGTTCGTCAGGCATTTAAGATTGCAAAGAGCGGTCGTCCCGGTCCGGTGCTGGTAGATATTCCCAAGGATATTTTCTTTGCCGATGTCAGCTACGCTCCTCACAAGGAAGAAAAGAAAGAGCCGGGTCAGCCGGATGCAGATTTCCTTATCTGTGCGGCAGAGGCGGCAGAGCTTCTTACTGAGGCGAAGCGTCCGCTGGTTATTGCCGGCGGGGGGGTTATTTCTGCGAGTGCTTCCAAAGAATTCTTGGCCTTTGTCGAGAAATATAATCTCCCGGTAGTCACTACCCTAATGGGTATCGGCTCTATTCCGAAGAGCCATCGGCAATACCT
>JAZLHS010000120.1:0-3345 GCA_045616885.1 Selenomonadaceae bacterium
GGGAGGCTACTTTGTGTACGCCGTCTCCCACTCAAGGCTCCCATTTAGGGGAGCTGGCGCCAAAGGCGACTGAGGGGTGATAGACAAAAGAAAAACCGCCCCGAAGGGCGGTTTTTGTATGCCGTTTACGCCGTAGGGAGAAGCTGGGTGGTGCCTCGACCTCTAGCGTTTGTGACAATATGAAGTTTCTTGCTTACCACTACTGATGTACTCTTGCAAGTCACCCCTCCGGCACTTCGTGCCACCTCCCCTAGAGGGGAGGCTATAGGGTGTGCAAAGGATGCACGTGGTGGTATGATAAGAGTCGCTTTTGGCGAGCTGTTATCAGAACCAGAAGTTAACTTCGGAGAAGATTGCCTTGTACTTGGTGCTAGCGGGAACCGTGGAAGTAGCGCTTACAGTGTTACCCCAGTTGTAACGGAGCTGAGCCTGGATGTTCTTAGCGAGGGTTACCTGACCACCGATTTCCCAACCGCGGAAGTTATCCTGCATACCGCCGTTATCTGCACGGTAGGTGCTGTAGAGACCAGAACGGTTGCCGATGTTCAGGTAGCCAGCCCACAGACCATAGGAGCCAACCTTTGCCTTATCGGAACCCTTGTACTTGAGGGTGAAAGCCATACGCTCACGGGCAGCCTTGGAAAGATCAGTGTTACCCATCTTCTTCTCGGTATTGACGGCATAAGCAGCCTCTACAGCAAAGTTCTTGTCGAACTTGTAGCCGAGACCGCCGAAGATAACCTCAGCCTTGTCTTTGCCAGTAGTCTGGCTGAGAGAGAACTGGGTGTAGCCGATACCATAGGAGAGCTTCTTTGCCTTGCCGAATACCTCAATCATGCCTACATTGCCGGCAGATTCATCAGCAGGAGCGGCACCGAAGTTATCAAGATGGTAACGAGCTGCAACGGCCTTTACCTTAATCTTCTTGCCAGCCTCAACAGAGATACCGGTCATGGTGTCGTTGTTAACGAGACCGAAGTCAGCGTTGGTCTTTACATTGAACTTACCGAGCTGGATGGTACCGAAGTTGTACTTACCTTCAGCATACATACGGTCGACGGATACCTCAGTAACATCAGCGGAAGTCTTGGTGGAGCCGGTATAGTCCATACGGGACTTAACAGTCCAGTGCTTGTTAACAGTAGCGGAGGGCTCGATGCGGAACTTCAGCTCATTGGTGTTACCCCGATGACGCTCAGGATTGGTGCTCTTGCGAGCATAGCGATAACGGAGCTGACCAGCGAACTTAACATTGTCAACCTTCTTCTCGAGGGCAGCAACGCGAACGCCGAGCTGGTTGAGTTCTTCAGCAAACTCAGCAGCGAGCTTGTCGAGAACAGCGCTGTTTACGCCTTTGGCCATAGCCTTAGCGACCATCTGAGCCATTTCGTAGCGGGTGATTTCCTGCTCGCCACGATAGGAGCCGTCGCCATAACCTTCAACTACGCCTTCAGCAGCGAGCTGAGCTACAGCATCATAGGCCCAGTGATCAGCCGGAACATCGGAGAACGGATTTGCAGCAGCGAAAGTGGTGCTGGCTGCGCCTACTACCAGAGCGGTAGTCAGAGCGGATACGAGAGACTTTTTCATTTGTGTAATCCTCCCAAACAAAAAATATAAAAATACGGCAGCTACCTGTCCGCCGGGAGGTCGATGACGAGTGTCCATGTTTCCTCGAATGTTCCCCCATTGGCAGTAACTATGGTCATGATATCACGAATGTTTTGTGAATGCAAATGTTTTTTTATGTTTTTTGATTTTACCCCTCCGACCTCGCTACGCTCGGCCGCCTCCCCTAGAGGGGAGGCTTTCGGGTTTCGCCGTCACTAACCAAAGGCTCCCATAGAGGGGAGGCTTTACAGCATTGTCACTGTATCAAGCAGAGGCAAGGCGAGGGCGAAGACGAGGACTGCGACCAGCCCGCCAATCATAAGAAGCATTACAGGCTCAACCAATGTCTCCAGCTTCTTCCTCCGGCTGCGGCTTTCGTAGCGGCATATCTCCGCAGCTCGTCCCATAGATTCCGGAAGGGTGCCGGTCTCCTCTCCTACCGCCGCCAGTCCCAGAAAAATCTGCGAGAAGCCGCTGTCACTCCCCAGTGCTGCCATCAGCCGCCGTCCTGCTCTCGTTGCAGCAGCCGCCCGTTTCAGCTGCCATACAAGGTATGTATTTGACGGCACTCCGGCAGCAATATCCAAGGAGTCCGCCAACGGCAGACCGCCCCTCGTGAGTGAAGCCAATGCTGCCGCCATATCAGCCGAGTCGGACAGGGTGAAAATCTCTCCCATCAAAGGCAATCTCAGTATAAGGCAATCAACTCTCCGTCGAAAATCAGGCCGAGCAAATGCAAAACCAAAAGATACTACCGTCAGCAGCAGTCCCGCCAGTATGAGCCAGCCAAAATCTGCCAGTGCCTCTCCAATCGACAGCACCAGCCGTGTCAATGGGGGCAGCTCTGTCCCCAGCTGAGCGAAAAGCTGTCCAAAGGCCGGCAGGACAAAGAGAAGCAGCAAGGCCATAACCCCGGCAAGTGCCAACAGCATAAGTGATGGATAAATCAGCATCGTTATCAGCCGCTGCCTCGCCCGGTATCCATTCTCCAGCATATCTGCCACGCCGGGCAACAGCTGCTCCAGTTCACCGGAAAGCTCGCCTGCCTCAACCAGAGCAATAGCGACAGCCGGAAATACGCCGGCCTGCCGCAGAGCCGAAGTAAGTGTACTGCCACCGGCAGTGGCTTCTGCCAGCTGATTCACAATCTCTTGCTGTCTGCTTTTCTTAACAGTCTGGTCTGCAGCGTCCTTTGCCATTAAAGAAAGCGCATCCGACACCGTCAAATGCGCACCGACAAAGGCGGCCAATCTTCGAAAGAAATCTATCCTCCAGCGAGTCGATACTCCATCGCTTCCAATCTCCCAGCTAAGAAAAGAATTCCTGTCCTTCACGGAGATAACAGTGATTCCACGGGCGGCCAGACTTCTGGCCGCCTCTATTTTTGTCGCCGCCTCAACGGTTCCTTTTGCGGCGGTTCCGGAGTGTCGATGAATCCCCAGATATTTATACAGCGGCATGTTATATCCTTCTTGTAGACTGCTCAAATGTAATCATGTCATCACTGCTGCCGGCGACGATGGCCGAGGCCAGCTGAGCTGTATTGCCGGTACGGACGAGATTACGAACAGCCGGGGTGGCAGTGAGTATCTCATGGATAGCCCGACGGCCGTCAGCAGACCGAACAAGTCGCTGGGCTATGACCGCGACAAGCACCTGAGCCAGCTGCTGAAGGATGACCGGCTGGCGCTCCGGCGTGAAAAAGCCGGCCACTCGCTCCACCGCTCCAGGGGC
>JAZLHS010000121.1:0-22857 GCA_045616885.1 Selenomonadaceae bacterium
TAATTTCTTACCGACAGGTCGCTTAAGGATTAGGATATCTGCTAGCAAAAAGGGCCCCGCCGAAAGGCGGGAGCCTTTTTATGTAGTCATAAGCTTTCAAAAAATGGTGTTTCCGGATTGGAAGGTGGCCTAGCGAAGCTGGTGGATGAGCACCTATTATCCAGCCAATAACATTCCCCCTTGGGGAATGTGGCCGAGCATAGCGAGGTCGGACGAGGTTATAAGCAACGATTCTTATCATACCACTCATCATATAGCCGACGATAGGCAGACTCCAGGGCAGACACATACCCCGGAGTATCCATGAGCTTTGAATTCAGCATAGTATTTCTTAGAGTACGATGGTAGTTATCTAATCGAGGAATATCCGTAGCTAACGCAACAGCCTTTTCTATGTAATCCTCCGGTGAATCAGCCAGCAGCTCCGGTACACCGGCGGCGGTCAGGAAGGAGTCGGCAAAACGAGCAGAATGTTCCTTGCCTTTCATAGCAATTACCGGTACGCCCATGTAGAGTGCATCTGCCGTGGTGCCGCCTCCGGGGTAGGGGAAGGAATCAAGATGAATGTCAACATCAAGATACCGGTTCATATACGTATCTGTGCCGCACTCGATGATGACCCTGCTTATATCAAAGTCAAGCTGCGCCAATCGCTGATAGACATGGAGCATACATTCCCGGTCAATAAAAATCTGGGATTTGATGAGGAGTCGGGACTTCTCGACCCGGTTAAGTATTTCTTTCCAAAGTTTTAGCACATCATCATTTATTTTTCTGAATGTGTTGAAGCTACCAAAGAGAATACTCCCAGTTTTCGTAACTGGTGCATATTGGGGAACAGGAACATCACTGCGACCGGTGTAGCAGAACATACTGGGAAGATACAGAAGCTTCTCACTGAATAGGTTTCCCGGATTTGTTGATGGAGGATCTGCGGCTTCATCGGTGAGGAAGTAGTCTGTGTCTTTTAGTCCGGTTGTAGTCATGTAGCCAAGGCCGGAAATCTGGACAGGGGCAACACGGGCGGCAAAGAGGCTGACCCCGCCATCTACGGTGTGACCGGAAAAATCCACCAGTACATCTACCTGATGTTTGCGAAGAATCTTTACCTGTTCGTCGTAGTTTTTTCCGGACAGATTGATGAAAGCATCAGCTTGCTCTTCAATCATCTCTGTATAATTGTCACGAGCTTTGTTGAGTGAGAAACAGGTAACAGAGAAATTCTCTCTGTCATAGCCGGCAACAAGCTGGTAAATAAACCAGAACATGACATGGTGGTGAAAATCAGCAGACATGTAGCCGATACGAAGTTTGTTGGGCCGCTTTTTGGGAGGACGGATAGTAGCTTTTTTAACCTTTTCCAGCAGTTCATTATACCGGAAATGCTGTGCAGCTCTGTCCTCCGGGGTCATTCCGCCGAAATTATAGCTCATCAGCCATCCACTGTATATTGTATTGCGGCGGTCTGTTGGAAGAACTTCTACAGAACGACGGTAGAATAGGTGCGTAGTTTGGCTATAGGAAAGATCAAGAAGTTTTATACCGACCTTCATGTAGAAGTCGGAGATGAGTGTTTGTCTTTCGTCTAAAATAGTATAAGATTCTTCGCCGTATGGTGGGGTGTCAAGCGGATTTATTACTTTTGCTGGTGTATCTACTGGGTAGTCGCTAGTATCTTCTCCCAATAAGGACAGCCCAAGGTAAGCGGTAACGAGAGCCCGTATATGATAAACCCGGTCATGATAGGATTCGGAAAGAATATAGAGATATTTTGCCAAAGCAGACGGAGCAGGAAATCCGGCTCGGCTTGCTTCATCGCTGATGACGGAGAGTCGGTACTCTGTTTTTTCTACGGGAGAAAGGTTAGCCGGAGGATCATAGTCGGAGCGGTTGGCAGCGGATGAGATGAGCTGACTGGCGGTATTCAGTAATGGCTGAAGCCAGATTATAGATTTCTCGGCTTTACCGGTACGGGCAAAGATGTTGCCCAGTATGCCGTGATCATCCGGGGAAAGCTGGCTGCCGTAGCCGGAGAGGCGGTAGGCGGAAATAATTGCGGCAGAGAATTCGCCCCTATAGACATATTGTCGGCATATTTCTGACAGCGCAGCATATTGTGAGGTGATGGTATTTGTCCCCAGTTTTTCGGCAAAGAATCTGTTGAGAATCAGTTCAAGACTATTTTCCAGATGAGCGGCGTATCTGACACAAGCCTTTGCCTTAAACGTGTCATGGGGAATGTAGCAGTTTTCATCACTGATTGCGGATGGTAGGGGAATATCCGTGTATTCCCGAAGCAAGGAATGGTGACTGTGGGGAAGCACTAGCAGGCTCTCTGTATAATCGGTGCTACTGACTATATTGATGGTATCACGGGTGTCGATAGCTGTTTCTACTGGAGCAGACATCCCAGGCTCTATCAGAGAGAATTCCAGTGGAGATATGGAAAGGGCTTTGTCAGCAGAGGATACGGTGAAACGGTCGCTGATGATATAGTCTACTTCATTGAGTCCTGTCGTGTTGGTGTAACTGATGCCGCCGATAATGATAGGGGCAGGCTTGTACATCAGCACAGGCAGAGTAGCTCCATCATTGGAGTATCCTGATAAATCGATAAGTATGTCTATGTCAGAAGCGTGAATCTTTTCGGCAATAGCTTGTGGCGAGTCAAGCCCGAGAGAGGTAATGTAGACAAATTCATTGGCAATACCTCTGAATTCCGCTGTGTAGCTGTCAGATGTGCCAATGAAGAAAAGAGTGAGCTGATAGCGCTGCCGGTCAAGTGAGGCCAACATCGGGTAGAGGGATTTCGCTAAATCAGAATTGTAGAAATCGTAAGAAATAAAGCCGAGACGGATGGTACCGTCTTCTTTTTTTGTCTCATTTTCGCTTGCTGTTTCAGATTGCCGGTTGAATCGCCGCAGGATGTCATCGTGGCTGTAGGAATACGGCTCCGGAGCAAACAGCTCGCGGATAAGGTCGGCAGACTTTTCTGCTTCCTGATGTATTACTTGTTTGTCGCACTCGTTAAGTATTAGTTCCTCGACCTTATTACAGATTTCAGCAGACTTATGGTTGATGTCAACGGACTCTCGTTCTGCCCATGATAGTAATTCTTGGGCGGTTTTACCCCTCCGGTCTCTGACCTTACGGCCTTCGACCACCTCCCCTAGAGGAGAGGCGTACTCATAAAGGCCCCCATTTAGGGGGGCTGTCGGCGAAGCCGACTGGGGGGTAACTGCCGAAGGCGACGGATGAGGTTGGTTGGACTGAGCGGTAACTGTAGAAGGCTCCCATTGAGGGGAGCTGTCAGCGAAGCTGACTGAGGGGTGCAGTCGCTGCATGACACTAAGACAATTTATTGCTTCTCGTCTCCTGTTAGCGGAGCCTGTGTAGTAGGTGAGAGCGACTTCTTTATAACACTCGGCTGCTGCAAGCAAAGCCTGTTCATCTGCATTTTTTGCAACAGAAATCTGATCGGCAATGGCAAGTGCCGATTGATTATCTCCAGATTCTAAATACTTGTGCATTTCCTCACACAGAGAATTTAGCTGTTCTGAAGAAGAGGCTGAAGCAGTCTCCAGCTGCAGATAGTCCTCATAAATGGCTTCAAAGAATGGCTCTAGTTCGGCCATATATTGCTTGCCGTCCATGAGGATGGAGTTTTCCAGCATTGTCCGGACATTCTGATGCAGTGCCTCGATGGTATCGATATCCGAAGCAATAAGGCAGGCTCTGTCAATATAGTCTTCAACAGTAGCGCAGGCCAGTTCACCAAGGCCGATATTCTGCAGGATGCTGTAGCCAAAGCGGGCATGATGAGTCTCGCCGATGAGAGAAATAACAGGGACGCTCATGTAGAGGGCATCCATGGTAGTGGCACCACCGCCGTATGGGAAGGTGTCAAGAGCAATATCCATGTCGGCATAGACATCAAGATAGTCTCGCGAGGAGCCGCGTAGGTCAAGGCGGGACATATCGAAGCCGAAGGATTTTAGCCTGTTTTTCATGAATTCCCTATCCATGGGGTCAACAAAAGCATCGCCTTTTAGTATGAGACGACTATTTGGCACCCTGTCGAGTATTTTTTTCCACGTAATGAGCACATCGTCATTGGCTTTAGCCAAGGCATTGAAGCTGCCGAAAGTAACATAGCCGTTTTTTCTTGCTGGGGCATGGAGGGATGATGCTGGGCGTGGATGAAGATGACTGTAGCTCCAGTGGGAGTGGGGCAGGACAAGCAATTTCTCCTTAAAGAGAGGGTGTTCATAGATGCCTGGCTCTTCTGCGCCGGATAGGTAAACGTCGCTGAGGAAATAGTCTATAGCATCAAGACCGATAGTGGAAAAATAGCCGATACCGCTTATGATGATGGGAGCCGGTTTGTAGGCAAGGACGCCAAGAATCGAGTTCTTTGTATGACCGGACAAATCAACGAGGATGTCAAGATTGTCGGCAGCCAACAGCTTTGCAGCCGTTTCGTAGGAGAGATTGGCAATGTTCCGCCAGCCATCGACACAGGCTTTCAGCTCTTCACTGTAGATGTCTTCGATGGTTCGGTTATAGGCATATATCTCAAACTTTTCCCGATTGGCACAGGTGAACATAAATCGTGAGAAATAAAGAACTACATGCTCATGAAGGTCGGGGGAAATGTAACCAATTCTGATTTTCCGGGATTGCTCGGTGGAGAGACCGGCTCGTATATTAACCCGGTGCCGTAAAGGTAATGGGCTAATATTGGTGGTTGTACCAACAACTTCCTGGTAATGGAAATGCTTTTCTGCTAAGTCAGTAGGATCATAGGGAAGGTAGTGACTGTTGAAAAGAAAATTGTCATATTCAACAGGCGACGTATCAATGCCGTAGCGGGTGGCTGTTTCATAGGCACGGTAGTAGTTTTCAGCTGACTTGTCGGACTCGCCGCGGCCACGATATATCATTCCCATGAGATTGTAGCAGCGGACGGCATTACCGGCGGAAATGTTCTCTGTCAGTGCTTTCTCTAAAATAGGCAGGAGGCCGGAACGCTCGTGGTTATCATAGCGGACACGAGCCTGAAAGAAGTGGCTGTTGCCATCCGGCTGAAGGCGGCAGTATTCATCAGCGTAGGTACGCGCCTCGTCCAAAAGACCGCTTTCCAAGGCAGCAACACAACGAATTCTTGCCCGCTGACCTAGCAACCCGTCAATAGCTGGTAGAGCAGTGGCAAGCTCTCTGGCATCATCGTGTTTTCCTGCCATCAGGGCATCGTATACAGCATCCTCCTGGGCGAGAAAGGAGGCTTTGTTTTCTGGTGTTGCCTTGGCAATAGCTTTTCTTGAAGTTTTTCTACTCATAATGATTACCTTTAATTGACTTAATGACCTTCTCCTTTGGAGAAGGTGGCTCGCGAAGCGAGACGGATGAGGTTAGTCAGATGTTTCGTGCCATTTCAGCTAATTCTTTCACGCCGGGCGAAGCAAATAATTTTGCAGGTATCGGCTCGCCTCTATCGAGATGCCACCATGCCTGTTTTAATGGTTCCGTGGCATAGAGACTGATGGGAGAAGTGTTTTGTGGGCTGCCTGATTTCAGAGCGGCAGTAATACCGAAGCAGCAGGCGGCATTTAGCTCCTTTACGGCTGTTTGGGTCGTTACGGCATATTCGCCTTTCGCAAGACTGAGTAGCGGGGAGTCTGTCGGATAGCCAGCAGTCGCAGCAAAATGAGAATATACCTCCGTAAGAACCTGATATCGGTTGATTATTGGCTGCAATGACTGACAAATTATAGCTTCATCTCCAGTGCTGTACAGCTCGGCCAGCTTTTCGATGATTACCGTAGATGTATGTTTTTTCGATATTAATCTTAATAATTCCGAAAGATATTCACTGTTATATGGGTATTCTTTTAGTGAAGCTGTTATGTATTCAAGTGCTTTTATCGGATTACCTTCAATTTCGTATATCAAGCCCCGTTGAAAGTAAGAAATGGGAAGAAAATTTTCCCCGGTGTTTGCTCCGGTTACTTTGGCTGCAGGGTCAATACTTGTGTCATCTCCAGCGGTGCTATAGACTCTGAAGCCGTCATCAAACCATTTGGCAGCGGAGAGGTAATCCCTTTCACGGAAATAGCTGACTCCCAGCAGGAAGTGGAACGATGCAGTATAGGGGAATTTTTTTATAGCCTGCGCAGCCTCTGCAAAAAGACAAGAAGATGGCTGACCAAGTATGTATCGTGAAGTAAGGAGATTAATATGGGTGCTTGTCTCGTCACCGGCAATCATATCTCCAGAGGCAATATGTTTCTTCGCATGCTCAATGGCCTTCTCATAATTGCCAAGCCCGTAATAGCAGTCAGATAGATAATGGTCATCGCCAGGCTTATGGCCGCGATCGGCTATCTCCTCTAGTAAAATTTCGAGGTTGCGCTTGGTTTTCTGTTTGTTTATTGCGCTTGAATATCCTGTGTGGAGAATTCGGAGCTCTTCGTCCATAAAAATATCCCGGTGCTTCTCCTTTATGCCGGTCAATCCTTCGTGAATTTTTCCCTGATATTTTATATCAGGAAGACGACGGAACAACCTTAACTGGTAAGTGATTGATATGAGATGGTTATGCTTGTCCTGGTCTATGTTAAGGAGCTTTTGCATGACGCCAATGGTGCGGAGGCGCGGGTTAAGACGTTCCAAAAGGGGACGGACTTTTTTCGCATCATCATCAGAGTAATACTCATCTGCATCAAAAAAAGCAATCCACTGACCAGTAGCCTTTTCCAAAGCATAATTCTTGGCAGCGGCAAAGTCGTTTATCCATTGAAAATACTCGACTCTGGCACCGCCGGCTTCAGCGATGGAGACGGTGTTGTCAGTAGAGCCGGTGTCAACTACAATTATTTCATTGGCATAGTGTTTTACGGATTGGAGCCAGCGGCCGATGTTCTTTTCCTCGTTTTTTACAATAGTAACAGCGGAAATTCGCAGCTTACTCTCATATTTGTTACTCATGAGATGCTTCCCCCTCATCTGTGAGCCGTTCTTCCAGCCAGGTCAGGTAGGACATGGTTTCCGGGGAAGTGTCACCATGTTCAGCCGCTACTATGAGAGCAGCGGCTGCATCGGTATAGTCGGCAGAGCGATAAAGTGATATGCCGAGCGTTTTGAAGAATTCATTGTCTGCAACAGGAGATTCGGCAGAGATAGTGCCAAGTATCTGGGCAGCAGCCTTCCACAGATTATTATTGTAAAAGCCGGTCGCGGCTGATCGGCGTGCAGAGTCATCGGCGACAATAGGAGCCAGTAAAGCGAACTGCAGGGCAGCGGTTTCGCTGCTGCGGGATACCACAGGGTCTACAAGAGAAGTCCAGGCATCGGCGATGATGGTTCGGTTGTTGGCAACTAGTATATCGTCAATACTGCCTTTTATAAGAGCTTTAATTAGAGCTGCCATTGGAGCGTTGAGGCTATCGGCAGCAGCGGCGGCTTCTTCATTTCGCTCTCGTGCGGCAAGCTCAAGAGCCGCGATGAATAACAGACGAGTGTTAAACAGGGCAGTTTCTTCAGCTCGCGAAGAAAGTTCTGCCCATCTCTCCTCCTGAGCAAGCTGTTTTAATTCATTAGCAGTATCGTTTTTTGTCATTCTTCTTTTCCTCTAAGTAAATCAGCCAGCGTCAAAGCCTCCCCTCTAGGGGAGGTGCCCGAAGGGCGGAGGGGTGATAAATCAGCCCTCAGATTCTTTAATATATCGGCACAGAGCCTTTACCTGCGGCTGATTGGACAGTTCTTTAGGCACAAGTTCATTTGCTTTCAGAAGTTCGTATGCCGTTTGAATTTCCTTGACTGCAAGGCTACGGAGCTCCTGAATATCGCTGCTATGGATATCGTTGCCGGCAATAGATTTCGCAAGACCATAGCGAATTGCTTTGGAGAGGTTGGCAGCAGCCTGCCCGGAAACGGCCTCATAGTTTTTCAGAGCCAGCATGAGAAGAGGATTAGTAAGATTTTCGCCTGTCTTCTTTCCGTAGTAGACATATATGGGAGCAATTTCAGGTTGACGATTTATTAGAGGGAGCATAGTTCGGCAGAGCAGATGATAATCAGCTGTAGCGAAAAGGCCGTTCAGCAAGCCAATCGTATCGGCGGTACTCCACTTGTCCTGTTCCATCAGCCTCAGTATCAGGCGGAGGTATTCCTCCTTGCTCTCGACAGAAAAGGCACCCGAGCTGGTGGGAATGGTACCATAGACGGAGGCGGCGGCAGACCATCGCTCTGCCTTGTAAAACAGGCGGGCGACAGCAAGACGGTCAGCATCAGAGTCAACTACAGGAGCTAGAAGAGCGAACTGCATAGCTGCATCGTCGGTTGCCCGCAGAGACACGGCATCTGCCAATTCACACCAAAAGGTACTGCATTCCTTTCGTAGTGGGGAGACAAGCAATGGCTCGATATCTCCCTTAACAAGTGTTTCGATAAGCAGGGAAAACGGTGGACAAAGCTGAGCGGCGGCAGTAGCCGCTTCTTCGTTTCTTTCGGCGGCAGCCAGCTCCAATGCTGTCAGGAATAACAGTTCCGTATTTTTCCTGGCCGCTTCGACACATTGCGGCAATGGTTTCACTGAAATATTCATGGATGAAGTCTTCCACTCAACGGGTATATCGTTAATCTTCTGCTTTAACTTTACAGCCCCAAGGGAATCGGCGAAATCAAGATAGAATTGCTTATCGACTGGGTTTTGCTTTATGGCAGGGATAGCAATATCCGTCAGAAAGTCTTCGCCGAGAATTTCTTCGGCGGCGGTGAGGTATTCGATGGTTTTCGGCCTCGATGAAAGTGCTGTCAGAATTTCCCGGCGGGCGACATCATTCTCGCCTAAGGCATGATGACATAAGGCGAGACGATAGTGAACATTTGGCGGCTCTTCCGCAAAGAAGCTGGCACTCGGATTGGCATTATTCCCTGTACCGTCAGCGAGTGACTGACAGTAAGCTTCATAGAGACTGAGTGAATTCTGCAAACTTTCCTTTGCCTGAGTATAGTCATTTGACAAAAGCTGCAGCTCGCCGAGAGTAGCAGCGAAGTCAGGCAGACTGGGGAATTTATTTGCCGCTTCCTCTGCAGCAGCAATCAGCTCCGCAAGAGGATATTTCAGCTTTTGCATACAGGTGAGACGAACACTATACATGTCACTGTCAGAGGCCCCTGCTGACAGCGGGGATACGATAGCCAACTCCGCGTAGTGCAGAGCGGATTTGTAATCTGCCAAACCGTGATAGCAATCGGCGAGATACCGATAGTGTCGTGGCACTTCGCCGTTAATGGCAATGTCTGCCTGTAGAAGCTCTAAGTTTCTCCAGATTTTTTCTTTCACGCGATTGCTGGAGTAACCGGTATGTATAACTTCAATCTCCGGATGGATGACAGTCCGGGGATTTCTTTTTATTGTGTTTCCCTTGCTGTCGGTATCTATGAAATATAGCTGTTCGTGGATATTCCCATCATAGCGTAGCTGCGGGATATTGCGGAAAATTCGCACTGCTGTGAAGCGGTGGATTTCCCGGTTCCTTATGTATTTGTCATCGGCATCAATGTTTATGATGGTGACGGATATGGCCTCAGGTGCTGTGTCAGATTCTTCAGTATATGACTGCATAACCTGCATGAGTTTTTCTGCAGAGGCAGGTGTGATATGCTCATCGGCATCAAACATGGCAATCCATTGGCAGTTTTTGGCAATGGGATGTTTTGCGGCGACATTAAGTGCTTCATTTCTAGCGGCAGCAAAATCATCTGCCCAAGGAATTTCTGTCACGGTAGCACCGTTATTTTCGGCAAGCACCTTTGTATCATCTGTACTGCCGGTGTCGGCTATGATTTGACAGCAAGAAAACTGACGGCAGGCATCCAGCCAGTCGACAATTTCTGCCGATTCGTTCTTGGCGATAGTGACGGCAACGATATTTGTTTTTGACTGTAAATTTGCCATAAGGAAACCTTTCGTGTAAATCAGGAGTTAAGATTATTTTAACATATAATGAAAGGCAACGAAATGAAAAAAGAGTTACTTGACAACATATAGAACAAACTTTAGAATGTTATTAAAGCTTTAGATGGTTTTGTAAATGTCGATATATTTACTAAGGGAGGTGAGCAACATAGTCAAAGAGAAAACGGCACGCACGGCATGGCATCCAGCTTTTGCTAGTGCAATGAGATTGGAGTTTCGCGACAACGAAAGTGATTTGATTTATGAAGTGGAGCATGTGCTGAATCAGCAGCCACTAAAGGTAGACTTCATCGTTATCAAGAAAAATGCAAATGTAAAGCTGGTCAACGAGATAGGTGAAATGTTCAGAGGACATAATCTGGTGGAGTTCAAATCGGAGGAGGATGCGCTGAATATAGATACAGTCTATAAGACTATGGGATATGCCTGCCTGTACAAAGCTTACGGGAGACCACCGCAAAGCGTTGGTAGAAATGATGTGACAGTAACATTAATCCGGCGAACGAAGCCACAGAAGCTCCTGAAAGAATTGCAGGATGACGGTGATGTGGTCAGACATGCCAAGCCAGGTATCTATAGGATTGATAGTGGATTCCAGTTTCCCTTGCAGATTATTGTCACCAAGGAATTGGATAGAGAAAGACTTCATTGGATAAGAACTGTAGCCAAAGGCCTGGATGCTGAGGAAATCAGACAGACAGTAGTGGCGGTAAAGAAGCTGGAGAAGGAATACGAAAAACAGTATGCAGATGATATTTTAGCGGTACTGACCAAAGAGAATGACGAAACGATACAGAAGATAAAGGAGGAAGACACCATGTGTAAAGAATTGATGGATATTATGCGACCGGAGATAGATGCGGAAATAAAAACTGCGAAGGAAAGAGCAAAAAAGGAAGGCCGTGAGGAAGGTCGAGCAGAAGGCCGAGTAGCTATTTTGGCTGAATTGGTGCAGGATGGTATAGTGACAGTCGCAGAAGCGGCTAAGAAGATGGGATTGAGTGAGGCGGCTTTTAGGAAAATCGCTGTCCTGTGAGCGATTCGGTAACGAATCCTGCAGAAGGACTTAGGCAATAAACCGGCAATCGTCATCGAGCTGAAGTGGAACAAGGACGCCGATGCAGCTATCAGGCAGATAAAGGAAAAACGGTATGCAGGAGAACTGTCCGGCTATACGGATAAAATACTGCTGGTCGGAATAACCTACGATAAGGAAACAAAGCACCATGAGTGCGTAATAGAGGAATACTAAAAGAATATATTCAAAAGGGGCTGTAGCTTTGATGGAATGACATCAAATGCGACAGCCTTATTTTTGTACAGTCGGAAGATAAAAAGTTGTGTTTTTTTATTAGTGAATTGTTTAACTAGTGAGAACGTGGATTAAATAATAAGTGGTTTGGTGTAGGAAAATATGTGATATAATAAGAAAAAATGGCGAATATAAATCGGAATAATACTAAAGAAAAACAGAGAATCAAACGATAAAACTATAAAGTATTATTGCTATATTTAGATTATAGAGGATGGATGTACATGAAGGTAGTACTGCTCGCTGGTGGTTTAGGTACCCGTATAATGGAAGAGTCTGAGGCAAGACCAAAGCCAATGGTCGAGATAGGCGGTATGCCGATTCTTTGGCATATTATGAAAGAATACAGCCATTATGGCTTCAATGAATTCATCGTTTGTGCTGGTTATAAACAGCACATGATTAAAGAATGGTTTGCCGACTATTTTCTCCATACATCTGACATTACCTTTGACTTCACGCAGGATAACGACCACCGGATGATTATCCATGACCGTCATGCCGAGCCGTGGAAAGTCACCGTTGTCGATACCGGCGAGGGGACAATGACAGGCGGCCGCATAAAGCGGGTTGCCAAATATCTTGGCGATGAAACATTCATGATGACCTATGGCGATGGTGTCTGTGATGTAAATATTGCTGAGTTGCTGAATTTCCACAAGAAACACGGTAAACTTGCTACCCTCACCACAGTGCGCCAGAAGCAGCAGAAAGGTGTAATCGATATAGCAGAAGACAACAGCGTCCGGTCATTCCGTGAGAAATCAATAGATGATGGTGCGCTGATAAATGCCGGATACATGGTACTTGAGCCAAATGTGCTGAACTACATAAAAGGCGATGAAACTATATTTGAAGCAATGCCCTTGGAAAAACTGGCCGCTGATGACCAGCTGATGAGCTATCGACATGATGGCTTCTGGCAGTGTATGGACACATTAAGAGAGAAACAGCTGCTGGAAAAGATGTGGAAAACGGACAGAGCGCCGTGGAAGGTTTGGAGATAGATTTGGTTGGTTGAACTATGTGAATGTTATAGTTGGGGTATAAAGGGGAGGAAAAAGCGTGATGGCGGACATTAAACTATTAGACTGCACATTGAGGGACGGAGCGTACATTGTAGATGGGAAGTTTGGTGAACCGGCAATTCGTGGTATCATTTCGAAGTTGAATGAGGCTGAGGTTGATGTCATTGAGTGTGGTTGGCTTAAAAATCAGGAATATGAGGCAGGCACCACCTACTATCATGTTCCCGGAGACCTTTGCCAATACCTCGGTAAAAAGAAAAAGAACACTATATATGTAGTCATGATAGACTGGGATCGCTATGATCTTGACTATCTGCCGGAGTATGATGGCTCCTCTATTGATGCGGTGCGTGTGGTATTTCCGCATGGAAAGCATAGAGAGGGCATTGAAGTAGCGAAGAGGATAAAACAAAAAGGTTATAAGGTGTTCCTGCAGGCTGCAAATACCTTAGCGTATAGTGATGAAGATCTGATTTTATCGGCACAGGCAGTAAATGAGTTGTGTCCTGTTTCGTTGTCTGTGGTAGATACATTTGGCGCAATGTATTCTGATGATCTAGAGCGGATAGTAGCGATACTTGATGAACGTTTGGACAGGAAGATAGGTCTCGGCTTCCATTCACACAACAATCAGCAGCTGTCTTTCGCCCTGTCTATGAAGTTTGTAGAGCTGTTGGAAAACAGCGGAAGACAGGTAATAGTTGACTCCAGTCTTTGCGGAATGGGACGTGGAGCTGGAAATGCCACTACTGAACTAATGGCAAACTATGTTAATTTAAAGCATGGCGGCAATTACGATATGAATGCAGTTATGGACGCAATAGACATGTACATGGAAGGCTTCAAGGCAAAATATACTTGGGGCTATTCCACCCCGTATTTTATTGCCGGTATGTATCAGTGCCATGTAAATAATATTGCATATCTGTTGAAGAATCATCGGGCAAATTCTCATGATATGCGAAATGTTATTGATTCGCTGACGACAGAACAGCGCCGCAAATATGACTATGATCTGTTGGAAGAACGCTATATAGAAAATCAGAGCCGCAACGTAGACGATGAGGAAGCCTGTGAAACAATCAAGGCTGTACTGGAAGGTCGAAAAGTGCTTTTGCTGGCACCCGGCAAATCTATAGACGAACAACAAGTTGAAATAAAAAGATATATTGAGCAATACAATCCGGTTGTTATCGGAGTCAATGCTATTAATGCAGCGTATAAATATGACTACATTTTTTTCGCTAACAGCGTGCGATATGAGTACGCCAAGCAAGCATATTCAAAGCAGTTCAACGAAACGAAAAAAATGGTACTATCAAATATAAAGGTGCAGCCCGGTGAGTCTGAGCTGGTATTGAACTATACCAGAGCCATCAAGCGAGGCTGGGAACACTTTGATAATGCGGTGATATGCTGTCTCAGATTGCTGAATAGTTTGGACATTGAAGACATCATACTAGCAGGATTCGATGGCTTTAAGCATGCGTACAATGAGAGCTATTGTGATGCATCGTTGCCGTCTCTGAATGCAGAGGGCAAATGGGACGAGCTGAACGATGAGATAAAGGATATGTTTGCCGATGTTAAAAATAGCATTGGGCGAAAAAGGGAAATAACATTCTTGACGGAAAGCATATTTGAATAAATTATATTGCAGGGGCATACTAACATGATTAAAGTTTCGGATTATGTCATAAAAAGGCTGGAGGAAACCGGGGCAAAGCACATGTTCATGGTTCCAGGTGGCGGAGCTATGCATCTGAATGATTCGCTAGGCAAAAGTGAGAAAATTTCCTTTATTTGCTGCCAGAACGAACAGGGGGCGGCGATAGCAGCCGAAGCTTACGCCAGAGTGAATAATAATGTGGGACTATTGATGGTTACTACCGGCCCTGGCGGGACAAATGCCCTGACTGGTGTGGCAGGAGCATTTTTAGAATCTACTCTAGTTATCGTCATATCAGGACAGGTAAAACGGCTTGATATGATTAGGAATCAGGGGCTTAGACAGCAGGGAATGCAGGAGCTTGACATCATATCTGTTGTTAAGCCGATTACAAAATATGCAGCCTTGGTTGATGAGCCGAACATGATTAAGTATCATATAGACAGGGCTTTTTATGAAGCCATGAACGGCAGAAAGGGTCCAGTCTGGCTTGATATTCCTTTGGATGTTCAGGCGACGGTGGTTGATGAGGAAGAATTGGCTGGGTATAAGCCGTTTGTTGTTCCAGAAGTTGACATTGACAGGACAGTGCTCAGGATAATCGACGAGCTGAACAAAGCAGAGCGTCCGGCTTTGCTGGCTGGTAACGGAATAAGACTGGCCGGTGCTATTGATGAGTTCTTGGAATTGAAAGATGTTCTGGGGATACCTGTGCTTACAACTTGGAACGGAATAGATCTAATAGAAGAAACCGATACGTATTATTTTGGGCGTCCCGGCGGGCTTGGTCACCGGTACGCTAACTTTATCCAGCAAAATTCAGATATGTTCATCAGCATCGGCGCAAGAATGAACCTTCTTCAGACAGGATACAATTTTGATGGCTTTGCCCGGGAAGCCGTTAGGGTAATGGTCGATATTGATGAGCATGAGCTGCATAAAATCAATGTCCGCCCTGATATTGCGGTAAAATCAGATGCAAAGAGATTTATAAAAACGCTAATCAAATACAAAGAAAAAATCCAGCCAAAGGATAGGACTGCTTGGCTGGATTATGCCCAAAAAGTAAAACGGAAGTATCCATTGGTGAAAGATGAATACTGGCAACAAAAGGAGCTGGTCAATACATACTGCCTTATAGAAACAATATCCGAGCAGATGACTGAACGGGATATATATGTTTCTGGCAGCTCCGGAAGCTGTATAGATATCTCGATGCAAGGGTTCAAGGTAAAGAAGGGGCAGCGAGTATTCTGCACAAAAGGACTAGCATCTATGGGTTACGGTTTGCCATCAGCTATAGGAGCCTGCTTGGCGGGAGAAGGCCGGCGAACGGTCGGGGTAAATGGTGACGGCGGCTTCGTAATGAATATACAGGAGCTGGAAACAATTCATCGTCTGAACCTGCCTATAAAGATATTTGTCCTGTGCAATAATGGGTACGGTGCTATTCAGGCAACCCAAACTAATATATTTAATAAACATTTTGTTGCTTGTAACAATGTATCAGGGTTATCACTGCCCGATGTTGGAAAGATTGCCGAGGCCTACGGTATAAAAACAGAGACTATTTCTCATAACAGTGAGTTAAAAGAAATGGTCGCCAAGGTGTTGGAATATAGCGGACCGGTAATCTGTAAGGTCAATACTCCTATTGAGCTGACGGCAATGCCGAAGCAGGTTTCCTACAAACGCAGTGACGGACAAATGGAGTCTAAACCGCTGGAATACATGAATCCTCCTTTGGAGCAGGAAGAGTTTGAAAGCAATATGCTGATACCTTTGTTTCAAGAGCATTGAAATAAGTTGTTACGAGGGATTATTGTAATCATGGGTAATTACATTCAAAGATAAAGAGAAAATTCAGAGGAGAAATCTTCAGCAGATGGGGTTAAGAGAGAAGGACTAGATTGAGAAATGAATATAGTATAAAAAAAGTAGCAATTACTGGAGGTACTGGACCAATCGGACTGGCATTGATAAGAAAATTATTGGCAGAAAATATCTCAATATTGCTGTTTCAGAGAAAAAAATCAGCTAAAAAAATGTATTTGCCACAGCATGATTTGCTTACTGTTATAGACTGTGAACTGACGCAGTTGCATAAATATATACCGGTAGAAAATAATTATGACGCTTTTTTTCATTTGGGGTGGACAAATACTAACAAAAATTTCAGAAATGATTTGTTGCTGCAGAATGAGAATGTGATACATGCATGCGAGGCAGTCAAACTGGCGCACAAATTGGGGTGTCATACCTTTATTGGGGTAGGCAGTCAGGCTGAATATGGACGACATGAAAAAAAACTTTCATCGAATACCGTGTGCAGACCGGATTCTGCATATGGCATAATGAAATTTTCTGCATTCATGGCAACAAAAGAAATGTGCCATCAAATGGGGATTAGGCATTGCTGGCCTAGAGTGTTAAGCGCATATGGTACGTATGATAATGTCGAATCTGTTTTAATCAGTACAATATTAAAGTGTATCAATAATGAAAAAGAATTACTGTTTTCAGAAGGAAGGCAGATATGGGATTTTGTCCATGTTGATGATATAGCACGCGCTTTGTTCTTAGTTGCAAGATGGGGAAGTCCGGATGTTTGTTATCCTATCGGAAGTGGAAATGAAGCCACATTGAGGTCCTACTTAGAAATAATCGGCAGAAAATTTCATCGAGAGAACGAAATGCAATTTGGCGTGATACCATATTCTGATAAACAGATTATGTACCTGGCGGCAGATGTGTCTGAAATAACAAAAGATGTAGGCTGGACACCAAATATTGGATTTGAGGAAGGTATAAGTAAGACGATTGAATTTTATAAGTATTGGAATAGAGAGATAAAAGATTCTTTTTATAAGACAAGAATCAGATTGGAGGGTTGGTAAATGAAAGATATAATGGTGTCGATTGTTTGTCTTACCTACAATCATGCAAGATACATTAGGGATTGCTTAGATGGCTTTTTAAAGCAAAAGACGGAATATCCTTTTGAAATAGTTATACATGATGATGCTTCTACAGACGGAACGGCAGAGATAATAAAAGAGTATGAGGCAAACTATCCTGCTATAGTAGTGCCTATATACCAGAGTCAGAATCAGTTTAAACTTAAAAAGATATTTCCTCAAATAGTTTTTCCTAAATTAAGAGGTAAGTACATCGCAATTTGTGATGGAGACGATTACTGGATTGATGAGTATAAACTCCAGAAACAAACGGCTTTTATGGAAAAACATCAAGAGTGTTCGATGATTTTTCATGGTGGTTTTGAGGAAGCCGCTGATAATAGTTACAGAAGGGAAATAAGCACCTTTAAGGAATCCGGATTCTATAGTCAGGAGGAGAATATTTTAGCTGGGTTAGGCACTAATTTTCCGATATCATCGTCTATGTTGTGGCGAAAAAAAGTGATGTTGGAAGCACCGGAGTTTTTTTTGTTTCCTAAAGCAATTGACTATTCAATTAGGCAGCTATGTGCAAGTAAAGGGGAAATCTATTATCTTGATGAAATTATGTCGGTGTATCGAACAGGAACTGCGGAATCTTTTATGAAGGAAACAGAAAAAAATGTGCAGTTTTATAAAGACTATGTACTGGAAATGTTGTATTTCTTTGAAAAATACAATGAGTACACTGATTATAAATACAGAAAAATATTAGAAAAAAAGATAATATCTGATTACTATGGATTGTGTTGTGTTGTTAGGGAGGAAGATTTTAAAAACTTGAAAAGTACTAAATATATTGATGTTAATAAAGTGAAGAAATATTTTCAGAAGATACAGCAGGCTTATTTGGATGAAAGTATTTTGAAGTTGTATCAGAGTGTAGACGAAGTATATATATATGGAACGAGTAAGCTGGCGAAGGTCTGTGCTAAACAATTGGAATATAGAAACCTGCAGTATAATGGCTTTGTTGTATCGGATGGCCAGAGAAAGAAAGATATTTTTTGTGAGAAAAAGGTGTATTTTTTAGGGGAAATAGAGAAGAAAAATTGCAAGGTCGGATTTATTATGGCAGTTCAGCCGGTAAATTTAGATATTATTTTGCAAAACTTTAAAGGTAAAGAACATATCACTTGGTGTGAACCTTTTTCCGTATAAGGGGGAGAAAAATGAAAATATGCAGACAGGCGTTATATGCTCAAGTAATAGATGAAGAAGGTACTGTCAGAGCCTGTGGTTGGGCAGGATACTATATTTTGGGCAAACTAACGGAACAGGGCATGCACGAAATATATCATGGAGAGGCTGCTAAAAGATTTCAGCAATCATTGATAGAGAAAACATATGATTATTGTAATGCGGAAAACTGTCCTTATATGGCAAACGGAACTTTAGATGAGCAATTGGTAGAGATAGATGAGATTCCATATTATCCGCAAATTTTGAGCTTAGCGTATGAGCGACGGTGTAACTATAAGTGTACATGTTGTATATCCCAAAATAATGTAAGGCTGCAGGAGAATAACAGAAAAAGTATAGAGGACGAATTAAATAAAGTTGTTCCGCATGTTAAAATTTTGTCGGCTAATGGGCTTGGAGAGCTATTTGTAAGTGAGAGTATTCTCGATGTTATTTCCCAGTGGAACCCTTTGGATGAGGAAAACGCATCTTTTGAGATAGAAACCAACGGTTCGTTATTTAACGAGGAAAATTGGCGAAGGATCGAAAATCTTGGGAAATATAATTTGAAAGTGTTTTTAACTGTACATAGTTTTGAGCAAGATGCATATCAGTATTTATCCGGGACAGCTTTACCAATAACGCAAATTGAGCGTAATCTGGAATTTGTGAAGCAACTGCGGGAAAATAATGTCATCAATTATTTGGAGATTGCCACGGTTGTGCAGGAGAGAAATTTTAGGACGCTGCCTTATTTTGTAGAACGTTGCTTGAATGAGTATAAAGCAGATAGAGTAAGGGTACGAAGGTTTCTGCCGGAAAAAGCGATGGATGAAAATATTGAATGGTTTTTTGATGTAAGAAATCCTTTGCATCCGTATCATAAGGAATATCTGAAAATGATGAAAAATCCTATATTTAAACATCCAAGGGTATTTATATGGACTGGGGAGCATCTTAGCAATAGAGGAGATATTCCTGCGAAGGTCCATTATGATGTGCTAAAAAAAATATGCTTAATTCCGCATATAGCTGATAAATGGAAGAAGTATTTAGCTGAAAGAGGATATTCAAGGCTTGTTTTATATGCAGTTACAGATATTGCAAAAGTGTTATTGAATTTATTTGCTGATAACCGTATAGAGGTAATATATTTATACGATAGGAATACGAAACTTGAAGAATGCATGGGAATGCAGGTGAGAAGACCGACACATTATAATCTGCAGCATACTGAGGAGCCGATATTGGTGACACTGGCTGCAAGGCATAATGAAATTGAGGATAATTTGCGAAATGCAGGCTTTTCAGGCGATATTCTGAAATTGGAAGATGTTTTGAAAGAGTTGGAGAATATGCAGGAGTGATTTGAATATGCTAGTTTGTAAAAGAGGTGCGCTCCGTCTTCAAATACTAAGCGGTGGGTATGTAAGACCCTGTGAATTTATGGTAAATCCAGAACAGGCCAAAGAATATGGTTCCTTGTTGGAGTCTAGCTTATATGAGATATATCATAGTGCAAAGGCGAATAACTTAAGGGAAATGGTTTCGGAGGGGAAGAACTTTAAGTATTGCAGGCAGGATGTTTGCCGAAATCTTGCCATTGGGGGTACGGATTTCTTACAGACAGTAGACAAGATTCCAGAATATCCTTGGGAGCTAAATTTAGCGTATGATACTACATGTAATTATAGATGCAAAAGCTGTGTTTTTTGCAAATATCCGAAAGAACAAAAAGAAGTAATCGCAAAGATAGAAGAAGGGATAAGGCCGGCGTTGCCTTACGCGAAGAAAATTATTGCTAATGGTTGCGGAGAGCTTTTTGCTAGTGAAAGTATTATGCGCTTATTAGCTGAATGGAATCCGGTATGGCCGGCAGAAGAGTGTTCGGTGATATTGCAAACAAATGGTTCCCTATTTGATGAAATACATTGGAAGAAAATAGATAACATAAAGAAATACTATGTGGATGCACAGATTACAATACACAGCTTTAATGAATCAACCTATAGATTCCTATCAGGTACAACCCAGTCGGTAGAGCGTGTAGTTGAAAATCTTCATTTTGTAAACGGACTCAGAAAAGAGGAGATTATAAATCATTTTGAAATAGCAACAGTAGTTCAGGAAAGAAACTTTAGAGAGCTGCCTGAATTTGTGGAAAGATGTATTAATGAATTTGATGCAGATACGGTAAGGATAAGAGGCTTTGAACCTTGGGGCGCCTGTGACAAAAATGTAGAGTGGTTTTTTAATGTCAGGAATCCTTTGCATCCGTACTATGAAGAATATTTAGAAGTCATGCAGCATGATATAATGAAACACCCTAAAGTATTGAACTGGATGGGGTACAGTGAGTCGTTGCAAGGAGACATTCCGGCAAAATCTAGCTATGAGTGTTTAAAACTGTTCTATCTGCATGATGAGCCTATAGATGCTATAAAGGATTATTTGCAAAATTATAATGTTACTGGAATAGTTTTATATGGTATTAGTGAGATGGCACAGATTCTTTATAGATTGTTTAAGCGGGCCGAAATCAATGTGGATTTTATTCTGGATAAATACTCGCCGCGTGAGGTTTGGAATGAATTAGAGGTTAAACGGCCATCGCAAGAGCTTCTAGGAAACATGAATGGCCAAGCTGTTTTGATTACTTTATTGAATAAAGCCGTTTATATTAAGGCGGATCTGGAAAAAGCAGGATATAACGGAAAATTCTTGGAATTGGATAGAATGTTAAAATTAAATAAGGGAGGAAATGACTAATATGCGAATAGAAGAATATTTAGAGTTTGTGGCATCGGTATTGGAAATTGACAAGAAAAAAATAAATATGGATACAGAGCAAAATGAAGTGGAGTCGTGGGATTCATTGATGCAGTTGCGCTTAATTGGAGAAATAGAAGAAAAATATCATGTTGAGATTCCGCTGGAAGAAGTGTCACAAATAAAAAGTGTGAAGGATTTTTGGAAATATATAGAAAAATAGGTGATAGATGTGAGGCTTACTGTTCTTTCTAATGTAAACCTGGATTTTTTGCTTAAGGATTTAAGCAGGAATCATGATGTATATTGTCCGGAAGGGTATGGGACATGGGAGGTGTATTGCTTAAAAGCGAATCAGGAATTGAAAGCGTTCGCTCCCCAGGTGATATTTATCGTATTAGATGGTACAGTGTTGTTTGTAGATAAAGGACAGGATGTTTCAGAACAAATAAACCAATATAAGCTATATATTGAGAATCTTGTCAAAATATATACAGAGGCTAAAGTTGTAGTATCTACTATAGACATAAAACCTTCTTTTAAGTTGGGAAATGAAAGCGATTCCTCGATAGCAGTTAATTATTATTGGGAGACTATGTTAACGTCTCTAATAGCTGGGAATTCTCGAATTTATAGGCTGGAATTAGAACGGCTGATTACTAAAATTGGTAGAGATAGTATGTATTCCTCCAAAATGTGGTACACTGGAGCTATCCCATATTCTGTGGGAGGGATAAAGCAGTTGCATAATGAGATGGAAAAGATCTTAAATCGATTTATGCAGAAACGTAAAAAGGTACTGGTTACAGATTTAGATAATACTTTGTGGGGGGGGGTTGTTGGAGAAACAGGAGCCGATGGGATTTTGTTAGCTCCAAATGGGATAGGCAGTATTTATCAAGAGGTGCAAAAAATCCTTTTATGGTTAAAAAAACAGGGTGTGGTTTTATGTGCTGTTTCCAAAAATAACATTTCTGATGTGGAGGAAGTTTTTGAGAATAACAGACATATGATCTTAGAAAAGACTGATTTTGTTAAAATCATAGCTAATTGGGAATGTAAAAGTGAAAATATATCTGAGTTATCGAAGGAATTAAATGTCGGATTGGATAGCTTTGTCTTTTTAGATGATAATGTTTTGGAACGGGACGAAGTTAGACTGCAGCTGCCAGATGTATCAGTTATAGATTTTCCCAAAAAACTTGAAACATATCCGGAGATATTGGCAGAAACTTGCTATGACTATTTTTTTGCGTGGAGCCTGACGGAAGAGGATTTAAGGAAAACGGACATTTATCAATCAGAGATGAAAAGAAAAAAGCTACAGAATACAATTAGTTATGAAGCTTTTTTAAAACAGTTGAATATAAATATCACTATAAAAGAAATGACGGCAAACAATCAGGAAAGGGTTATACAGTTAATTGATAAGACAAATCAATTCAATACTTGTGCTTTAAGGATGGATGAGATAGCTTTAAACCGGTATAGGAATGATGGCGGGATATTAGTTACCGTTTATGTTGAGGATAAGTTTGGTGATAACGGACTTGTTGGAATCATAATGTACCATGTGGACAATAAGGTGGTTGTCATTGATAATTATATTTTAAGTTGTAGGGTAATGGGCAGGAAAATAGAAAATGCTGTATTTGGAGCACTGATAGACAGGTTTAAGAAAGAACAATATGAATTTATAAAAGCAAAATATATAGTGACACCTAAAAATGGTCCGGTTGCAGGACTGTGGGAAAAATTGGGCTTAGCAAAATACGCTGAATTTGAAAATGGCGTGGAATATGGTAAAAAAATAGATGACATTGAGTGTGAAAAAATTTTTAGTGTTAAATGGGGAGTATAATGAAAATACATCATATAGGCTATGCTGTGAAAGATTTGCAGAAGTCAAAACGGGTTTTCCAAGGATTGGGATATCAGCAGGAATATGAGATTGTAGC
>JAZLHS010000122.1:0-15783 GCA_045616885.1 Selenomonadaceae bacterium
CAAAGACCAGCATATTCACTTAATTATTTAACTCCTGTTCAGTACCGTGAGTTGCATTGTGCGAATGCTGCTGGCTAATGTTAATTTTCCCGTGAATAAAATTTGTACCCTTTGTGTCTAAAATATCTTGACTAGTGCAGCTATCCCATCCCCGCACGTAGGGAGGACATTTTCGGCTATCTCTTACCCGCCCTGCACGCAGGGAGAACCAGCACCCCTCAGTCTGCTCCGCAGACAGCTCCCCTCAATGGGAGCCTTTGGGCTTCGCTGACGCCTGAACGTCTCCCATTCTCTCTACTGCATCTGGGCCTCGGTTTCCTCATCGGAGAAAGGAGCCGCAGAGGCAGGAGGTGCCACGGTTATGAGGCCGTTACTGTTGCCGCCTGCTTGAATATCGCCGTAATGAACCAGTGCTACCCCCGGCATTTCAATCAGATTGTACCGGTCGAAGTAGCCAACCGGATCCTTGAAGTAGCAGGTATAGACATTGACCGCCTTGGTATCGGCCAACATGGTAGCGAAGTCATTGGCTGCATACCGCTGATTGTTTACATAATAGTAATCCTTCAGGTTCAGCAGGATTCCATTGCTTCGCTGGAAGTTCGGCGTATCTATGTAGAGATTCATCCAGCCGTCATTGTCCAGCGTGAAATTCCCTATCGAAGCTGCCTGCTCAGCCAGCTGCTTTCTGACCTCCTCTATGTAGGCCGGCTTCTTGTAGCCGGGGGACTCGCTGATGTCATCGCTGTCAGTACCGTAGGTACCGAAGAGCAGCCGCTCCAGCTGCAGCTTGTCATCAAGGGAAGCTCCCTTACCATCTCCTACGTCGAAATAAACTGCCGGGCTGCTTTCCTTGTAAACGGGAGTGCCGTAGACAGCCGTCACATAGTCCATGGCATTGAAATAGCCTTTGTCGACGATGTGCAGCTTGTCCATAGCCAGCTTGCCACCATCTGTGATATTGATGTCAGCCCTTTCGGCGCTGAGGGTCGAGAAGTGAACATTTCCCCTAGCGTTAAGCCGGACATCCCCTCTGGTTGCTCCGCCATTTGCACCGGTAACATCTACATTGAACCAACCTCCGTTGTCTGTGCCGATGATATTTTCTATCTCCAGCACATCGCCCCGGAGCACCAGGTAATCCTTCACGGTTACCTCTTTGGCCTTAACAGTCTTGTTCACACCGTTGGAGTACAGTATTACTTCGTCACCCTTGATATTGCCGACAGTAATATTGCCATCCTTAGCGCCGACAGCGGAAAGATCTGAGGAAAGGATGTTAGCTTCGGCAGCATTTACGTTGCCGGCAGCAGCGCCGATGTCAACGGAGCCGTGCCTCATGTTTCCATCGCTGTCCACACTGCCGCCTGCGCTGATAGTTCCGGTCAGGTCGATATCTCCCTCCTCGGCGGAGAGCCTGAGGACGCCGGCAGCGGTTGTCAGATTGCCGGTGGAGGTTAAACCCTTGGCACCGGCAATGACAATGCCTTTTCCTGCCCCGAGATCAGCGTCGTTGGTGATATTGCCATTGGTGGAATGAATAACCAGCTGGCCTGCCACGACACCGGCTACATAGTCGCTGACGTCAATGTCCTTCTTTGCCCGTATCGTTGCGTCGCTGCTGCTTATGAAGTTCAGTTTATTGTAGATGTATCCTTCATCTACGGCCATTGTCAGGTTGCCGGCGGAAATCATATACTTCTTGCCCTTGTAGAACTTCGTGCCCGGGTTGTAAATTTCCTCACCCTTGAAGTCGTAGGTTTCCTTGCCGTCGGCATATCTGAAGTTATCGTAGTTCGAGGCGTTACCATAGGCAGATTCCAGAGTAATAGTACCCGGATTAACGCTGATATAGCTGCCGTCTGCCTGCTTCTCTGTCTTGCCGAGAGCCACCACATCGCCGCGGTTCACCACATCCCCCAATCGGTAGACTTCGATGTCACCCATTACCTTCAGCACATTGCCGGTGCGATCGGTGAGCTCTTTAAGCTCCTCGTCTTTTTTGTCCTGTCCGGCAATTGCCTTGGAGCGGATAACCTCTTTGATGATGCCGTAGATGCTGGCCTGCTCTGCCGCAGAGAGGTCAGCTTTCACAACGGTATCGTCAATCAGCTTTGCCTCGCCGGTGCCGCCTACAAGATAATACTTATCCACGACGATTTTCTTATTGGCATCCACATCAGCTGCCAGCTTTGTGACATTGCCAACATCGTCTACCGTGTAGAGGTTGCGGCAGGTTGTCTCCACGCCGTTAATGGTGGCAGTGTAGACATCATTCTCCGGGATCCTACCACCGGCCAGGATGTTCACGCTGCCGCCCATGGCGAAAATATCCGCATTCAGCATATTGACGACGGTGCCGTTCTCTGCCTTCAGATTGACATCCCCTTCAAGGGAGACTATCTTCGCCAGATTGAAGAGATCCCCCTGAGTTGCGATCAGGCTTACATTGCCGCCGGCATAAATGTTTTGTCCCAGGCTATCCAAGCCCCTTGCGGCTTCCATAGTAATGTTGCCGTCGGAAATCAGCTCATGCTGATTGTAGAGCAGACCCTCCGGTGACCTGAGGTCAATATCACCGGTGGAAATCATTACGCCGTGGCTGCCGCCGCTTTTTACGTACTGACCGGTCTTGCTGCCGTTGCTCAGGGAGCTCAGGGTATTGAAATCATCGAAATTGTAGACGTCGCCCTTCAGCGAGGTCAGGGCAATCTTGCCGCCTATAGCCATGATATCGCCGGAGTTAAAGACGGAGCCGTCAATGAAGACCTTGCCCTCATAAATCTCCGTCCCATCAGCCCCCGTAATCTTAGTGGTCGCATGCTCGCTGAGGACAACATCGTCAAACTGCCGCTGGGTGATAGCTCCTGCCGCCAGCATTTCCCGCAGGGACTGCTTTTTGTTGTCTGCGTCATAGAAGTAGACATCAAAAGCATCGCTTACAGCCGCAAGGGTGACATTGCCGTCAGCCGTCAGCATATCCGCACCCTTGTAGTTGTAGATCGTTCCCTTGTCCACCTGCATGGTGATATTGCCCTTACCGCTGATTTCCATGTTGCCGCTATCGGCATCCGATCCCTGAGTGCCATTGAACACATCATTGCCGGCGTGAATGGTGATGTTTCCGTTGTCACCAATGGTGAAATTTCCGCTGTTGGTAACAATATCATCGCCATTCAGTTCAACATTTCCGTCATGGACGATAAAAATATCCCCTGTGTTGCTGATATCGCCAAGCCCCGGTGTGGTTGCCGTGGTACCCGGATACACTTTGGCGGTGAGGGTGACATTACCGGTATCGGTGAGGATTGATTTCTTGTTGATGAGAGCGCCGTTGTAGGTGGCCAGTGTCACATCTTTACCGGCTCTGATAGTGCCGGTGTTGTGAATATCACCGGAGATGGACTCGTCAAATGGCTCCTTGCCGATTCTAATGGTCTCCACTGCAGCCATCTTCACCTCATCATTGTTGGCGATGATGTTGCCTGTATTTTTCACCCCCGCCTCGTAGGAGGTGATGTAGACATGCTGCTGAGCCTCGATATGCTTGACGTTCAGCACGCTTTGCGTGGCATCCTGCTCCACGCTGTTGGCGGCCGTCATTTGTCCGTGATTGTTAATACTGCCCCAGCTGTCCAAAATGATGGAGCCAGCACCCTTGGGCATGGTTTCTCCGGTGGACACTACCTGGGTAGTAATGTCGCCGTAGTTGGTGATATCGCCATAGGAATGGATGATAACGTTGCCCTTACAGAGCACATCCTCCAGGTTCTGCCACCATTCCCGCTCGCCCAGTTTATGCACCGTAGTGGGTATTTTGCCCTGGGCGGTAATTTTGCCTACATTGATAATGCGGTCATTCTCGTCACCAATGTGCCCAGCGGTGGTAGAGGTCTCCATGATCACGGAGCCGGCCGCCATAATATTGCCCTGGCTGGTATCGAGATATTTATCATCGAATTGTTCCAGAGTCATGTACTCATCATCGATGTTAAAGATGCCCTCGTCGGCCCGGAGTACGATATCACCTGCGGAGGAGTGCAGCTCGCTGTTATTGACGACAAACCTCTTTGCCGACATCTCCACACCGCGTTTGCCGTCTATTATGGAGACTGGCGCGCCGTCCAGATCAGAGGGTCTGTTGACAACGTGCTGTTCCAAAGAAACCAGGTCAATTTTTCCCTCGGCCTCCAAACGCCCCTTATTGTAAACATTCTTCCTTGCCTGCAAAGATATATCGTCCATGGACAGGGTGTGGTAATTTTCGATGCTGTCCTGATTGTTATTGGCCTTCACCGCCCCGTCTGCCTGCACAGAGACCAGTCGCAGGGTATGGGGTACGACCCCTCCGGTGGTGTCCTGATACTTATTGATGGTAACGGTGCCGTGAATCATGCCCCCCTGACCAGCCAAAGTATTAGTGGCCGTGACGTTCACATCTGTCATACCGTCGTTGCCGAGGATCACCGCGTTGTTTGCTCCGGCTCCGGCTCGGTTGTCCAAAGTAACCGTATTGAGCCTGTTCAGTCCGCTGCCAAAATCCATGTTGCCGGCAGCAGTTGCCAGCAGATCCTGTGCCTCCAAAACATGACCGGACTCCGCCATCAGGCCGCTTTCCTTCAGGCTGTAGGTCTGGATAATATCATGGGTAGAGGTCAGGTTGATCTTGGCACTGCTTACCAGACCGCTTACCAGCTTCAGGTCAGCGGTATTATTTTTACTTGCGTAGCCGTGACCGGTGGTCATGCTGCCCACATTGAGGGCAACGGTACCGTCAGGAGCGGTGGTTTTAAGTTCTTTATCTATAAGGGTCATGCCGTTGACGGCACCGAGGTTTATAGTGTTCTTAGCTGTGAGGCTCTCGTTCAGCAAATTCAAGGTGCCGTTGACCTGCACATCGACAATTTCGGTGTCAGCTCCGTTTTCCAGCCACACATTCAGCTTACCGCCTGCAGTCTGCCCATCGATTTCGGTGGTGACGCCTTCAAGGTAAATATCCTTCTCGGCCTTGGCGATGACCTCGCTCTCCTCATCCTCAGCATTCTTCACCGACAGGCGATGCTCTTTCTCACCCAGGCTTCCCTCGTTAGATACCAGCCTCATTTCTCCGCCGTTCTCCAAGCGCAGATAGCCTGTTTCCACGCCGTTTAGCAGATAGACACGGATATCCTTGTCTGCGGTGAGCTGAATGTCACCGCCGCTGGAAACATTTTGCAAATACAGATTTTTATCCCCAGTCTGATACAGATAAATCCCGTCTGTAGCAGTAGCCCGCAGCGGGCCGTTGATGGTAAAGCGCAGCGGATTGTCTGCCGTCCCCAAAAATCCCTTGACCCCAGCCGCGCCGCCGGCGTTGATGTCCAGCATTGCGGCCTTGATGACGGCGTCCATCCCGGCGGAGGGTGCATTAAAGATAGACCCCAGAGCGTTGTTCAAAAGCACGCTGCCCTTGGCCGTGATGTCTTTAATATATAGATCCATCTGGGTGCCCGTCTTCTGTTCGGTGCGACCCTCCACGAAGGCATTGCCCTCGGCGGCATCCGTCTTACCGGCGCTGATGGTCAGCACTCCGGCTGCCCCCGTGGCGTCAGGAACCAGCTGGATGCCCACCGGCAGCTTCTGGTGAATGGTGACAAGATCGTTGGCCTCATCCCAGACCACGCTGGAAGCATCCGCCGCGGAGAGCTTCCGCAGGGCTGCCGTGCCGGTCGGATCCTCGGCAGTCTTCTTGCCAAGTTCGCTGATTTTGTAGGTAAAGATTTCCTCGCTGAGCAGACCGGCGCTGTCGGCCATATTCAGCGTGATATTGTGGGCCTTGATATTCGGTACCTTGCTGCTGGTGGTAAGACCGGAGTGGGGATTGATGAGCTTATCGCTGATGGCATAGAGCAGTTTGTCCGTCTCCCAGCCGTCCTTCGTCAGGCCGAGGCTCGTCCACAGCTCCACCAGCTCGTCCCGGCTGCGGCCGCTGTCCTGAGCCGTATCGTAGGGCAGGGCATCCACCAGACTGCCGACGCCTCCCAGGGTAACGTCACCAGCATCGCTGTACACCGTGCCCAGGCGCATATTGCCCTCGGTCTCATAGAGGTTGATGTTGCCCTGAGCCTGGGCGTTGAGGCTGGCGCTCAGCGTACTATGGGAGTTCAGAGGCGTGTCCGCGGTGTTGACCCGGACGGCATTCACCGTACCAATGCCGCCGTTGACTGCTGTGAGGCTTATCTTGGCCGCACTGATTTCCGCATCAGCATCCTGCTCAATGCTGCCGTTGGCCTTCAGGGAGAAGCTTTCCACCAGCCTGTTGTCAGCCACATTGCCGGAGCTGCCCTTCAGCAGCACCTTGCCGTAGTCCGTGCCGCTGCCCTGCTGCACAGCCGCCGTCTCTACGGTGATGTCAATAGAATTGCCGTCGCTAATCGTGCTGCCTACGCCTTGATGATAGTAGGTCATACCGGCGGTGGCGGTGTTAGTGGCCTTCAGGTTCAGCTGACTGTCGCTCAGGATATTTATTCCATCCATTTTGCCGGCGGCGCTGAGCTCTATATTATTGCCCTTCAGCAGTCCCTTGTCCTGATTGATACCGCCCTGTGCAGAGGTAATGCTGATAATGGCGTTGGCGGCACTGCTGCCGATATTGCCGTTGATGTCTACCGTGCCGATGGAATCAACCTTAATATGGGAATCTGTTTCCCCCTTGCCAATGAAGCCGACGGAAATGGGCTTGGAGGCGGCAACGGAATGCTTGATAGAGCTGGTTGTGCCGACATCAACATACCATTCGTACAGCTCATGCTTACGGTAGCCGTAGAGACCGGTCTCCCAGCGGGTGACAGTGACATCGCTGACTGTTTCGCTGACCTGAAGCTCCGTTTCTTTGAACTTGTAATTGTCATAAACTGTATATCCGTCTTCTGTGTCTTTGCTGCCGTCGTCCACCTCGATGGAGGTAAAATTCCCCTTTGGGTCCGCCTTCAGCTCTTTGGTTTCCTTTGTTACAGCACCTACATCGCCTGTAACATCCTTGCTCTCGCGCAGACCCCACCAGTTCTCCTCATATTTGCGTTGCTTGTAGATGCGGGTGGTGGTGTCCTTACCCTCTACCCACACATAGCGCTGATTTTCAGCGGGAGCGTAGGTGTAGCTGCTGCTGAAATTATCCGTCTCGGGATTGGAGCCGTCCAAGTCGCTGACCACCACCTTGTCCCGGGTGATGACCGTCTGCTTTCTCTTCTGGGTATCCAGCAGAGTAACCTTGCCCTGCACGAAAGAGGTATTGATACCGTAGAGGCGAACATCCTTATTTGTGGCGTTATTGATGGTGACATCCGCGGTGCCGTCCATTGCCAGTATGCGTCCGTTACCGGTGCTGGAAATGATGCCGCTCAGGTAGATATTGCCGCCGCCGTTGCGGATTTCATCCACCAGAAGTGTACCGGTTGACGGATTGTAGTAGACAGGCACCTGATAATCGTATTGGTTCGTGCTTGTATTGTAAACCGCACCGCCCCGGTTCAGGCAGTAGGCGGAATCTGCCCCGGTCAGCAGCACCTGATCATCCGTCAGGGTGCCGAGCTTGCCCTGCTTGTAGAGAGTATCCAAATTGCCGATGGCTGAGCTATAGCTGTCACCAATGCTGGCCGAATAATTCGCGTAGCCGCTCTGAATAAGGCCGTTGATATTGAGCGTCAGGGCATTAAGGAAGATATTGCTGCCTGCGATGCGTCCGCTGGACGCCGCCGGCTGAATGACATTGCCACTGGCATCAATGCTGCCCATGACCTCGCCGCCGATGTTGATCAGACCCTTGCCCTCATCCAGCGAGTTCTGGTAGATGGTGCCGTTGGCGGCACTAAGCACCACATCCCGCGCACTGACCTCGCCGTTGACGAGCAGATTGCCATACAGATTGTCCATCGTCAGCGTGCCGGAGGCGTTGGTAATACTCTTGCCCGCCTGCACCTCGATGTCCGGCAAAAAGCGGATGTGGGTAGTGATAGGCAGTCCTGCCTTGTCCCGTCCGGTGACTACCGTATAGTCCAGATTGTCCGCGGCGGTGTTTCTGCCGGTAAAGGTATTCTTGACTTCCAGAACGCCGCCTGCGCCGTCCTCGCAATGAACCTTGCTGAAGGACGGTGCCGCCTTGTCTGCGTTCTTCTCGGCAATGGCCGCATTGAGCGATGCTGCATTATCCGAGGCAGCCAGCTTCGTGCCGTTGATGCTGAGCACGCCGCCTGCTTCGCCTACATTGATATTACCCAGCTTCATGTAGAGGTTGGTATTGTTGATGACGGAAGCTACCGGCTTGCCGTAGGCCTCAAGGCTGCCGCTGCCCAGCAGGCTTCCGGTCTGCACGGTAACATTGCCGCCGCTGACGGCAATATCCGGCAATGTGACCGCATCAGTCTTCAGGCTGGACAGGACAATCTCACTCGTGCCGTCCGCACCGGCCTTGACCAGCATGCCCATCTGCTGCAGCTGGTCACGCACCTGCGCCAGCGCGCCCTGCAAAGAGACATAGGCCGCTGCTTCTTTATCCGTGCTGTATTTTGCCAAAGCACTTTGCAGGCTTTCGTAACGCTCCAGCAAATCCGCCACGATATCGGCTGTTTCGTAGCCCAGAAGCTGCTGCCATTGAGCGGCGGTAAGGCTGCCGCTGGCTGTGATGGTCGGCGTGGCTGTCACTCTGTCAGCCAGCTCCGGATTGGAAGCAATAAAGGCCGCGCGCTGGTCGGCGTCAAGAATGACTATCTCGCCTACGCTGCCCAATGTCAGCTTCAGCTCATGATTATAGCCCGCTACCACGGAGCCGTTCAGATTGACATTGTTGTTCTGGGTCAGACCGACGTCACCGGCATTGCCCTCGGTCTTGTTCAGCACCACATAGCTGCTGGATTTCTTGTTGTCCGAATAGAGGCAGGAGCCAATATTATTTTCGTGGATAACCAGCGCACCCTCGTTGGCATAGATATCCGTGCTGGCCACGCTGCGCACGCTGGCTCCGCTGTTGATATTGACCAGATTGTTCTCGGTGATACTGCTCCTTAAGGTGCGTGCCGAGGCGGGAATCACCAGGCTGCCGCTGAAGGTCTGCACATCCGTAACCGCATGCAGACCTGCCATGGCCGTAGAATCGTACTGACCGGCGTAGAGATGAACTGTATTGGCACTGTCAATTTTACCGCTGAGTTCCAGCTGGTTTGTGCGGGTGGTGGTGTTGATGGTCTTGGCCACCGGTACCGTGACCGCGCCAATCTTAGAATTTGCATAGGCCCCTGTCTGTACGGTGCTGTCGTCCACCGCACTGAGGGAAATACGGCTTGCCGCGCCGGTGGTCGTCAGCGAGCTGTTGCTATCCAAAGTAATTTTATTGGTATAATTCAGGGTATTGTCCACGGTAATACCAATGCCGGTCGCCACCAAGCCGCCGTCGCTGCCTCTGCCGGCGGCAAAGACCTCGTTAGTGGTATCGGCAGCCAGCTTCAGGTCGCCGGCAGATTTTATATTGGCGGACTGCAAATCCAGCAATGCCTTTTCCGTGAGCGTATTGGTGAAGCTAAGATCGGTCGCATCCATGAAAATTGCGCCGGAATCGCCGCAGACACCATAGACATGCTTATCCAGCAGTTTGCTGTGCGAATCCTCCTCAGGATTATCGCTGTGGAACATATTGACGCGCAGGTCGTTGTGTGCCGTCAGGCTAACCGACTCCGCCAGCAGCTCGGCATCGCTGAGGCGCACAGCCGTTTCACTGGTGTCCTTGCGGGTATTCTCCGCCTTAGCACCGCGCCCGTTGACGATGCCGCCGCTCTCCGACGGTGCGGTAACAATCAATACATCCTGCTGGTTTGCGCTGAGATTGGCCTGCCCGCTGACCGTATACTTGCCCTTTAGTGTAGTAGTCGTGATTATTTCCGAGGTATTTATGGCCTCAGCCGCAGTGGGCGAAATGTTCAAAATACTGCCGTTCCGGCCGTCAGCCTTGGCATAGACATTGTTGGTACCGTCGGCAGTCATGTTCAGGCTCTTGAGCATGATGTTGGACGCGTCGCCCGTCAGACCGCTGCTGTCAAGGCTGACCTGCGTCTTTTCGGTGGTCTTGGTCGTTGCCTTATTGTGGCCGACGCTAATGACACCCGCCGCGCTGGCACCCAGCAGCTCGGCATTGGCCGTGCCGTCGGTGCGGGCGGAAAGTGCTAGGTTCGTCTTGCCAGTTTCGGCTGTGGTATAGGTATGTACAGGCTCATAGATGCCATTTTCATTCAGCTGATAAACGGTGTCCTTGACCGTCTTAATCTCCGTGCGGCCAAAGATATTGTCCTTGAAGTCCACCGTCGAGGTGGTATCCACCGTGGCGTCGATGTTATTGACCCCCACGGAAAGGCCGACGCTGATATTGTAGGCCTGAGCGGTGACAGAGGCCAGGTCGTCCTTGCCGCCCGTCATGGTAGCGGCACTGACATTGACAACATCCAGCAGATTGTTCTGTGCAGTGATTTCCGCCCCGCCCTTACTGGTAGCGTGACCTGCCACACCACCACCGCCGCCGGCAATATTGCCCGCGCCATAGGTCATATCCGTGATAGCGCGGCTGTTATAAAGAGCGTACAAATCCAGAGCGGTGTTCTCCCCGCTTTGGGTTTGGCCGCCTGTGGTGTAGCTGTCATAGACTTTGTTATTGTTGAAGGTCAGGGTACTCTTGCCGTCAATTTTGGCAGTGGAGCTGTTCGCACCAACGCCGAGGCCGTTCACGGTGCCGTAAAGCGTTTTGCTTTCGGCGGTACTGCTCTTGACGGCGGCAATTTCCAGCGCACCCTTTACGCCCTTTGTCGCCGTGGTATCGGTGGTATTGACCGCTGCGGTTTTCTCGCCCAGCACGGTCAGAGTGGCGTTCTGTACGCTGACACTGTTGGTCAGGCTGTCCTCGCTCTCTGCCTCGGTATAGCTGCCCTCCACAGCGGCGTGGCTACCGCCGTTGGTATAGGTCTTGTAGCTGCTGTCATGGAGGCTGCGCATGAGCAGGCTCTCCTTGGCTAGCAGATAGGTGCCATCCACCGCCACGGAGCTTTCGCCGTCGGCATAGACATCGGCATAGCCGAGATTGATATTCAGCGCGCCAAAGAGACCAATAGCCGCATGGGTATAGGTAGTTCCGGTTACCCTGTTCAGTACGGAAATATTATTCGCCGCCAGGCTGCCGCCCGCCAGCTCGATTTTATTTTTAATGGTCTCCTCCACCGTGGCCATATTGACATTGACACTCACCGCCGCCAGCCCGCCGCTGCCGCTGTAGACATCTATATCGTCCGTAACCGTGCTGCTGAGGGTAAGATTATCCGCCACCAGATTGCTGTTGGAGGCACGCAGCAGCTGCCCCTCGGCGCTGACCGTGCCCTGGTCGGCATAGTGCCCGCCGGTGGCAAGAGTGGCATGGTTGACGCTGGCCTTGCTGTCATCGTCAGCGAGCTTGGCGGCGCTGCCGGAAACGCCCTTCTGCAAATTGCCCTCTGCACTCTCTACCGCCTTGTTGACAATGTTCAGCTTGCCCAGCAGGTCCTCCTCGGATTTTTCATTAGTAGCGGTATTATTGTGGGAGGTGGCATAGCTGTTTTTCAGCGTGCCGCCCATGGTCAGATGGGTATAGGCCACGCCGACCTGCAGCTCCAGCCCGCCAGTAAAGGAGGAATGGTCTATATGGACATGACGCTGCTCGTTATTCGTGAGGTTCAGCGTGCGGGCGTAGATGTCGCTGCCAGTCACATTCAGCACATTGCTGCTGTTGATGGTAATCGGGTGTGTGGTAACACCGACTGCGCCGCTGCCTAAGGCTCCGGCAATAGTGACATTAGTGGTATCCTTGTCCAGCTTGTATTTATTATTGACAATCAGATCCGCCTGCGTGGCGCGGTGCTCTGCCGAGCCTAGATGTGCGTTGTCAAGCTCTAGCCGCAAGGAGTCGTTGAGCTTGTGATTATCCACGACAACGCCGACACTGACCGCACCATAAGCGCCGCCGGAGAGGTTCACGGAGACGAGGTCCGGGGTGGACTCGCCGTAATTGGTTACGGCCAATAAATCCGTGGCACTCGTATCCCGATGATCCTGCGTAACATTGCGCAGGGTTCCGGTAACGGTGCTTTCGTCCTTCATAACGCCGACTACGGCCCCGAGAGCGGCACCGCCGTCGGCACCGCCTCCGATTACCACGCCGACGCCCTCGTAGTCCAGCGTGCCATCATGACCTGCGCGCAGTGTCAGGCCGTTGTTGCTGCCGGTGATATTGCTGATTTCAGCATTGACATCATAAATGCCGGTCAGGCTGTCCACCACCGCACCGGCACCGACGCCGACGCTGCCGCTGCCACCCACATCAACGCCCACCGTCACGAGCTTCGCATCGGACTTTGCGCCTGCCTCTACGGTCAGCTTATCAGCCTGCACTGTTTTGCTTGCGCCCGTATCAGCCACCAGCTTCGCATTGACATGGCGATCCAGCGTAGCCACTGAGACGCCCGCACCGACGCTGACAGCGGCTGAGCTGCCACCGGCCACGCTGACATTGACATCCACCGCATCCAGGTCCGTCTTCTCCAGCGCAGTGACGGTGACATCGCCATGCTCTGTCTTGCCATTGTTGATATCAGTCTTTTCCACCAGTGCTTCGGTCTTGCCGGTGAGCTTCTCCGAGGAGCCGGTGCCAGTCAGGCCCACGCTGGCACCCTCGCCGGCTGCGTCTACGCCCAGAGTGACGACCACATCGTTGGAGTCGTGGTTGCTGTAAGCATCCACCACCAGCCCCTTGTGCTTAGCCTTATCAGCAGTTGCCGAATCCTTGCTGTCCGCGGTGATGCTCATTTTATTTTCTGCGTCCGTGGTGAACTGATGCGCCGTCAGAGTCTTTGTCCCCCCGCCCAGTGCCTCGATGGTGGAGCCACTGACCTTGGCCACGGTGTCGCCGCCGAAATCATTTACTGCCACGGACAGACCGAGGCCCACCGTACTCTTAACGCCGATGGACACGCCACCCGTGACATTGACCATTCTTTCGCTGCTGTCCGCCAGCACGCCCACGCTCTTCAGCGCCTTAACGGTGCTGTCCTTGACCGTAGCACTGACATTGTTCGTCAGCGAATTGGTGCTAACACTGCCCGCCACGTTCACCTTGCTGCCGCTGCCACCGACGCCGACAGACACGTTGTACATTTTGTCGTCCGACTCAGCCTTGACCTCCACATCCTTCGCGCTGAGCGTTGAATTGTCCACCTTGGTCGTGACATTGCTGTTCAGGTCAATGGTGCTGACAGCAATACCCGCGTTTAGCTTACTTTCGTCGCTGACATTGACGGATACCGAGTCCGCATTGGAGACTATTTTATTATCGGCCTTGGCCTTTACCAGCACGTCGGACTTTTGCTCATCGTCCGTTAGCGTGGTGCCGACCATTTCCGCCGTATTCTGCTTATCCTTTGTCTTACTGATGGCAACATAGCCCTCGACCGTGCCCCATTCGCCCTTCGTCAGGCCCGCGCCGACCGCCACGGTCACCAGCTTCGCAGTCTCGTTCGTGGTGACATCAATATCCGCGCCGTCAGCCGCCGCCGTGATGGCGGCATTGTTCAGCCGTGCGGCCAAGGTCTGCCCGGTGATTTCGTTAATAGCAACGCCCACACCCGCCGTAGCCTTGCTGCTGCTGATGCCCAAACCGGCTGCTGCTGCAGTCTGCTCGGTGTGGTCGGTTGCCTTTACCTGCACGGAGGCGGCCTTATCCACGGTTGGTACAAACACGGTGTTAGTCGCACTGTCCGTCAGCTTGTCCATCTCGGCCACGGTGTCCACCTTGCCGGAATTTTTCGCCACATTGCCCTGCGCCGCCAGATAGGAATCGTCGCCGCCAGCAGCAGTTATGCCCAAGCCAAGTGCAAAGAGCTTGCCGGTGTTCTGAGCATCAATGGTCACTGCCGTGCTGCCGTCACCGTAGCCCTTTAGCGTGCTGCCGTAGACAGCCGCCTTTGTTTCGTTATCCAGTTTGTTTGAAACCACGGCCAGACCGATGCCCACTTTGCCGTCACCGTAGCCAAGTGAACCGGCCACGCCCGCCGTGCTGCTGGTAGTCTCCGCTTTTGTCTCCGACTTAGCGGCACTGACGGTGGAGCCTGTCACAGTCGCCACCGTGTCATTGTCCATGGTGCTGACGGCGATGCTGCCCGCACCGCTGAGCAGTGCGCTGCCGTTGTTCCTAGCCACGGCCACGCCCACGGCAAAATCCGCCAGATAGCTGTCCGTCTTGGCCAGCACAGACAGACCGTCCGCGCCGCTCAAGGTGGCTGTAACTCCGCTGACAGAGGCGGTGTAGTCATTGTCCACCGTGCTGTCGGCCACCGCCACGCCCAAGGTGCCCTTGGAGGTGGCCGATGTGCTGCCGATGATTTCGATGGCACCCGTGTAGATTTTATTGCCCTTGTTTGTGTCAAACTTCAAGGACTCATTCGTATAGGTCTTGTCACTGCCGCCCGTAGGCAGAGCCTGTCCGTGTGGGTCAATGGTACCGGCCTCCGCCACATTGCCGTCCAATACAACCGTATCCACATCAGTGGTCTGCGCGCCGCCCAGCACGCCCTCGGTGCCCGTGCCATCCACATCCACGCCCAGCGATTGCACTGTAGTGCGCCACTTGGTAGTCTGCGTGCTGCCGGTCGTTACCTCGCCGTCATAGGCACGGTTGGTCAGACTGGCGCCGCTGATGGTGGTATTTTGCAAATTCGCGCTGACGCTGTTGTTCAGCCGCGCATGCGTCCAAACCGCGCCGAGGCTTGCCTTGGAGGTTTCACCCGTGCCGATGCCAACGCCGATGCTCAGAGAAACCTGCTTCATGGCCGTGGCCGCCTCGTTGGCAAAAGCCCCGATGCCCGCATAGCTGCCCCCCTCTACCGTGGCACTGACATCGTTTTTCAGCTGAGCCCAGACCGCATTGACGCCCAGCCCGACCGTGGTTTTCGCCTGATCCACATTCAGGCCGCCGGTAATCTGCGCGGAGGTATCGTATGCCACATTCTGTATATTGGTCGTGCCGCTGACGCCCGCCGACTGCTGCACGGTATTATCCTTCAGATTGGCATGAACCTTGTTATCAACCTTGTTCACGGACAAATTCAGCGCGGTGCTGAAGCCCTTCGCCTCGTCGCCGGACACATCCAAGGACACCGGCACGGCCACGGCCACCAGAGTCTCGTCCTGCTGGGCATAGTTGGAAACAGCCGCCGCATCATTGATAGTGCTGCCCTTAATTTGTGAAACAACATCCATGCTGATGTCGTTATAGGCAGAGGTACCCGCCACGCTGACGGTCGTTTTGCCCGCCGAGCCGCTGGTTTTCAGCCCCAGCGCGCCGTCCAGCCCCACGACCAGACCGTTTTCATAGGCGTGCAGTGCCACAGACTTGGTGCCGTCGGCCACATCATTCAACAGATTGACCTTGGCACCCTCCAACAGTGTCGCGGTAGTACCGCTCAGCTGCTGCACGGAAACAGCACCCGCGCCCGTGATACTGTTGCGGTCTATTGGTTCCTGCACCGGGTTGGCCCCCGCTTCATTCAGCTCGCCCTGATTAGCTCCGCCGCCATCCGCAGCCGGGTTCAGGTCATCCAGCTCAATCGCATCCCCCGGATTATCACCGCGCTCCGGAGGTGGATTGCCGCCCGCCGGTTCTGGGCTCTGCTTTTTCGTCACCGCACCGGCCACGGCAATATCCCAAATTATGGGGCTGCTATCGGCATTGATGGCCAGTGATGC
>JAZLHS010000123.1:0-4029 GCA_045616885.1 Selenomonadaceae bacterium
TCTACAACATTCTGCTGCAGGCAGTCCGCCAGCTTCTCAGATGCCTCATCCGGATAATACCAGGTTTCCGTGCCTTCCGCGGCGCGATTTTCGGCTGAATTACAATGGATGCTCACAAATATGTCTGCACCTGTTGCCGTAGCGTCAGCGCTGATTTCTTCTAATTCGTTGGATTGTATGTAATGCACTTTGTGGCCGAGCAGCTGCAGCTTAGCTATAACCATTCTTGCCACATCATCTACAATATCCGCCTCGCGGTATTTTTCGCCGCAGGCTCCAGGATCCAGCCATCTGTCATGGCCGGGGTTAATTGCTATTATACTCATTTCTTTCTCCTTTCGGTTTCTCTCCGGCCGCCGAATTAAAGCGGCTGTCCGTCTGATATTTCGCCTGAGCGGCACGGGCTATACCGTACACCGTGGCGCCGGCTGTTGCAATCGTGCCGATACCGGTCATACCGACGCTCAGCTCAAACCTTGTCCCCATAAGGCCGTTTGCCCAAAAAGCAATGAGCAAGGACGCACTCCACGCCGTGAAAAACAAGAGCACCCAGGCACCGCCAAGGTATATCAAAGCCATGTGGTTATTCTCCGCCCAGGTTGCCAGGCGGAGAATTTTTCTCCGGATGTTCATAATTCAATATCTTCCATGTACGCCGCAACTTCCAGCTGATACAGATAGTTTCCCATGGCCGAGGCCTGAGCTTTCCATTGTTCCATAGACAGCGTGGGCTTAAAATCAAGCTTGCCGGCTTCGCGCTTAACAATCATCCTATGAAGTTTTTCATACTTTCCTTTGACAAAATAATATTCTCCGCGCATGCGCTCCTTGTAGTCGTCCGATTGAAGCAATCCAGCGATATAATCATTCATATTATTTACCTCCCCAGTAAATGCGTAATTAATCCGCAAACAATGCCGCTGACAGTGACACCGATACCAATCGCCCAACGCACAAAGGCTTTTTCTTCTTTTCGCTCCTGTTCAAAATAATCCAGGCGCTCGTGAGCTCTTTGGGCTGCGGCTTCTGTCTTGCCCACACGCTCGGCTATTGCTTCCACCGAGCTTTGCATTGCGGCCTGGCTGGAGACAAAAACATCCAGCTTGCCTTCCATACTCGCCAAGCGCGATATCACATTTGTAAAATTCTCAAAAAGCTTATCTTCCATTTTTTCTATCACCGGCCTTCCGGAATATTTCTTCCGTAGTCAGATTTTTATTCATTTCGTCCAGGTATTTTTCCCACGAATGTACCCAATAATACAGTATTGCTATCTGGCCTAATGTTATTAAGACAGTCATTTCAATATAATATTCACCGCAAAAACTAAAAATGATCATCCACCCACTTTCCTACGCTCTGAATAATCACCTGAGCAATTACGCCACCCAGAGCTACCGGTACAAAAAATCTAGTCAAGAAAATATACCAGTCGCATTCCATTTATAACACCACCTTCACTAGAAGCCGATACGCATACATGCAGCGCTGCTCTCCGTCATTGCCCGGATGCGTTTTCCAGCCGATGTAAATTTTCCAGCGCAGCCAGCTGCATATTTCCTGCTCGTTCTTATAGCAGAAATATTTTTTGTTGCGGCAGTAAAATTTGTCTTTTTCGTAAATTTTATAGCTGGCGTCGGTCATGTCGGCACCAAACCAATACATCAGGAAGCCGTAAGCACAGTTACGATACAGCCAAAGCACACGGCAAATGTAGCGCTGTAGCTTCTGCTTTGTCGTCCAGGCCGCGCACATGCGCCCTATTGAGAAATATCTTGTGCGGCCGTATTTTTTCGTCCATTCGTCAGTACCTACGATCTGTATATAGTGCTCGTCATAGCCATAATCCAGCCACCGCGGCACGCATTCGGTCATAAAAAACTTACTATCCAGCCAGTCGTCCCATGTTTGCCACAGATGAAATACGCCGTGCAGGTCGCCTTTATCGTCAGCAAAAAGTACAATGAAAGGATTTGTCAGATAGCAGATTATTGTGACAATACCGGCAGGAAGCAAAAGTAATAGCCAGCGTATCATCGCCCCATATCTCCGTCTATCACATAACATTTGCCTTCTTCATAATCCTTGCATTCACTGTGCAGGCATTTTTGGTTTTCGTAACCTTTACCTTTGCTATGCAAACATTCATTGACGGTAAAGTCGAAAAATTCGCAGGTTTTACATTCTTTCATCACTCGGCACCTACAATTTTTGCGTACTGCGCTTCAGTAATGACGCCCTTCTCCACGAATTTATGCACCTGCTCTTTTGTGTAAAGACCTTTATCGTAAAACTTTTTGATTTTCTCGTACATATTTTATTCCCCCTCTAACAGTGTGTCTGTCATAAGTGCGGTGTACATCACCTGCGCTTCGATGCGTTCTTCGGTTGTCGGCATAGCCGCGATACGCTCCATCTCGGCTTTTTGCTCGGCGACTGCGGCTGCTTCGGCTTCTTTATCGACCTCATCTTCAAATGCAAGCGTGCCATCGTGCAAGCGGATGATGTTGCGCTCGGTTGCGGTAAATTCCTCTGCGATAAAGGACGGCACAGGGTCACCATCTTTAATCGTGGTGTACTGTTCGATAGTTCCGTTTTCTTTGAGTTTGTAGTAATTCATAATTATTATCTCCTTTCGGTTTTAAGTAGCGGATTGGGCGTAAGCAAATCGTACCGATAAAATATGTGCTTCGGCTGGTACAGCCTTTAATACAGCACCCTTTGGTGCAGGAATAGAAAAAATCGTATTCCACGCCGATGCAGGAAGATATTGATTTAGTAGCGCAACATTATCAACATAAGCTACACATCTACCTGTGTTCCCTAAACTATCGCTCTGTACTGTTATGGTCAGCCAACCATCGCACGGTGCTGTATAACCATTAGTAATAGTGTTGTTATCAATGGCAATAGCATTATTTATGCTCGGCATACTTAGTTTGTTGGTGGTGGCTACGGGGTTGTTGTTCCAAGTGAGAGTGCCGTCTGCTTTACCTAAAAACGGAACAGACTTCCCACCTTTACTTGCTCTTAACTCAAAACCACCTGCACGACCATCTGTATTGTCTTGCCCAAACAGTAAACAAGTACCTCCGCTGTTGTTTGCCCTGCCACTTAAAATATGTAATGAACCGCTATCATTAACTTTACCAATGAAATTGCCTGTCATTATCGCCCCACCGCTCAGCGGCAGATAATTAGCCAGCTCCTCGGCAATATACTGCTTGATAAGCCGCTCCATCTCGCTTAATTCGGTCTTGTCGGCCTTGCCCGCATTTGCGGCCTGCACAAACGCCGTTGTTGCAAGCTGCGCCGACTGCGTTCCCTCTGCCGCAGTCGGCGCTGTCGGTGTACCGGTAAATGCCGGGCTGTCTTTCATCGCGATTTTATCCGCTAGCGTGCCGCCTAAATTCTTTGCGTATATTGTGTCAAATTCTTTATCCGCTCGGCCAAGATTAGCCTGCCCATCGGCGCGCGGTACGATATTTCCTGCCATTTATATCACTCCTTTTATTTATACCGGCATAATGTCGCCGGTCTCGTCTACTTCCCACATTGTGCTTGCCGCTTCCAGCGGATTGGCAGCAGGCATCAGGTCTGCATTCTCGTCCAATTCAAACATCCCGCCTACAAGATAACGACGCAGCGGCTCTACATAGTCGTTTGCAAGGTTAGCCCAATACTGCGCACCTTCCTTCGCTACAGCGGCACCGGCGGCGCTGTCTGCGCTATCCTGCGCGTGTCGGCGTGCTTCGTTCATTGCAGCCAGGGCGCTGTCGGCATTTGCGGCGGCGTAGTTTTTCTGCCGCTCTGCTTCTGCAGCGGCGGCGTCTGCGGCCGTTTGGCTGTTGGCGGCTGCTACGGCGCTGGCGGCTGCGGCTGTGGCGTAGTCATCGCTTTGCGTCACGCTGACTGCAGCGGCGGCGGCGCTGGCTTTTGCGGCCGTTTCGCTGGCTTTAGCTTCACCTGCAGCTGCTACGGCAGCATCCCTGCCGGCATACAGCTCCGTTATCACCACTTCGCTGATCA
>JAZLHS010000124.1:0-39504 GCA_045616885.1 Selenomonadaceae bacterium
AAGGACGGCGCTCACTGCGCTGCCTTCGAAAGCTTCTCCTTCATGAATCTGGGCTACACGCTCGAGCGTGAGCTGGGCCCGGGCGAGGTGGGTGTCTTTGATGCCGATGGCGTGAAGACACTGGTCTCTCCCGGCAATAAAATGAAGATCTGCACCTTCCTGTGGGTGTATTACGGCTATCCCGCCGCCACCTATGAAGGCGTGAACGTGGAGCAGATGCGCTACAACTGCGGCAAGCTGCTGGCTCGCCGCGACAATGTTGACGTCGATATCGTCGCCGGCGTCCCCGACTCCGGTACCGCTCATGCCGTAGGCTATGCCAACGAGAAGGGCATCCCCTTCTCCCGTCCGTTCATCAAGTATACTCCGACTTGGTCCCGCTCCTTCATGCCCACCAATCAGAAGGTTCGCAATCAGGTTGCTCACATGAAGCTCATTCCCGTTCACGACCTCATCAAGGACAAGCGTCTGCTCCTCATTGACGACTCCATCGTCCGCGGCACTCAGCTCCGCGAGACCACCGAGTTCCTCTATGCCAGCGGTGCCAAGGAAGTCCACATTCGTCCCGCCTGCCCGCCCATCCTCTTCGGCTGCAAGTACCTGAACTTCTCCCGTTCCAATTCCGAAATGGAGCTCATCGGCCGCGTAGTCATCGAAGAGCTGGAAGGCAAGCCCGCTACTGCTGAGCTGGTGAAGGAATACACCGACCCAGATTCCGAAAAGTATCAGAAGATGGTAGACGGCATCTGCAAGAAGCTGAACTTCACCACACTCCGCTTCCATCGCCTCGACGATATGCTGGAATCCGTCGGAATCGGCAAGGACAAGCTCTGCACCTACTGCTGGGACGGCAACGAATAATAAAATACACCTGTCAGGAGAAAATTCTAATGAAATTAGGAATCGTTGGCCTGCCTAATGTCGGCAAGTCCACCCTCTTTAATGCAATAACCAATGCCGGCGCCGAAGCCGCCAACTACCCCTTCTGCACCATCGAACCAAATGTAGGCGTCGTAGATGTCCCTGACCACCGCCTGAAGGTTCTCACGGATATGTACAACTCCAAGAAGACCACCCCCGCTGCCGTATCTTTCGTAGATATCGCCGGTCTTGTAAAGGGTGCTTCCTCCGGTGAAGGTCTTGGCAACCAGTTCCTTGAGCATATCCGTCAGGTAGATGCTATCGCTCATGTAGTCCGCTGCTTCGAGGATGATGACATCACCCACGTTGAGGGCGGTGTCGACCCGATTCGCGATATTGAAATCATCAACACAGAGCTTTGCCTCGCCGATCTGGAGGTCGTAGAAAAGCGCCTCTCCAAACTGGTTCGACTCATTAAGTCCGGCAGCAAGGAAGCAAAAGCCGAAGAATCTCTGCTGAATCAGATTAAAGAAGGGCTGTCCGATGCGCAGCCGCTCCGCCGTCAGGATGTCTCCGAGGAGGAGAAGGAACTCATAAAGGATCTGAATCTTCTCACCGACAAGCCCACCCTCTATGTGGCTAATGTCTCCGAGGATGATGCCGCTGATGCCTCTGCCAATCAGTATGTGGCAAAGGTTGCCCAGTACGCCAAGGAAGAAGGTGCCGAGCTGGTATCCATCAGCGCAAAGGTAGAGTCAGAGATTGCCGATCTGGACGATGAAGAAGCCAAAGAATTTCTGGCTGACCTCGGTCTGGAAGAGAGCGGTCTCGACCGTCTCATCAAGGCCGCCTTTACCCTGCTGGGACTTCTCACCTTCCTTACCGCCGGCCCCGATGAGTGCCGTGCCTGGACCATCCGTCAGGGTACTACTGCTCCCAAAGCTGCCGGCAAAATTCACAGCGATATTGAGCGAGGCTTCATCAGAGCAGAAATTGTCAACTACGATGACCTCATCGCCTGCGGCAGCAACGCCGCCGCCCGTGAGAAGGGCAAGGTTCGTCTGGAAGGCAAGGACTACATCATGCAGGACGGCGATGTAACTTATTTCCGGTTCAATGTATGACGCTCCATAATGCCTGACAGAAACTCGTTCTCACTCATTTATTCACGCAGCGGTGCTAAGCTCTAACTTCGCATGCTTGCTTGTTAATCGCTAAGCACCGGCGTTCATAATGGTTTCTTTACAGGCATTATCTCACAATAACTTAAATAGAGGAAAAACGGCACCATTGCGGTGCCGTTTTCTATGACAATAATCTTCTACGATAATAACCGGAGAGTGTTAATATGCACGGTGTATTTGACATCGTTGGACCAATAATGATTGGTCCCTCCAGCTCCCACACCGCCGGAGCCTGCCGTCTCGGGCTTATGTCCCGGGTCATCCTCGGCAGTCAGCCGACGACCGCCGCCATCGAGCTGGTGGGCTCCTTCGCCGCCACCTATCGAGGCCACGGCACCGACAAGGCAATCATTGCCGGACTGCTCGGAATGTCTCCGGAGGATGAGCGGCTGCCGTATTCCTTTGACATCGCCAAAGATGTCGGGCTGAACTTCAGCTTTGTTCCGGTGCGAAAATCCGGTGTCCACCCCAATACAGCCATCATCCGCCTCACCGACAAGAACGGCCGCAGCGTCAGAGTAGAGGGTGCTTCCATCGGCGGCGGCAACATAATGATAACCGAGCTGAACGGCTTCCAGCTGGCTTTGTCCGGTGCACTGCCCTCCATCATCGTAGCGCACCTTGACCGCCCCGGCGTCATTGCCAACATCACCCATCTCATTGCCGAGGCCGGTGTAAACATCGCTTCCGTCCGAGACATCCGAGAGAAGCGAGGACAGACTGCTCTCATCGTCATCGAAATGGACGAAGAGCTGCCGCCGGCATATGTTGAGAGAATATCCGCCAGCCATTATGTCCTCACGGCCTTCACCGTGCCTAAGCTATAACTGCTATCGACTCATAAGACGGAGGAAATACAAATGCATGATTTTTCGACCATCGCCGAGCTGGTAGCCGAAGCAGAAAAATCCGGCTGGCCAATCAGTAGCGTAGTCATCGCCCACGAAGCCGACGAATCACAGAAATCCTACGATGAAGTCGTCGGTCAGATGCGCAACAGCTGGCAGACAATGAAGAACGCCATCGACAAGGGCATTCGCAATCCCGGCAAGTCCGTCAGCGGACTCACCGGCGGTGACGCTCCAAAAATACACTCCTGGCTCTTTGCCCCCGCTGGAAAATCTTATCTTGGGCCGCTGGCCTGCTGTGCCTGTGCCGGTGCAGTATCTGTAGCCGAGGTCTCCGCCGGTATGGGCCGCATCGTAGCCTGTCCAACTGCCGGCAGCTGCGGCATCGTCCCGGGAGCGCTCTACGCTGCCCACCGCTACATGGTAAAGAACGATGAGCCAATCGTCCGTGCTCTCTTCACTGCCGCCGGCTTCGGCATGATAATCGACGAAATGGCCTGCATCGCCGGAGCCGAAGGCGGCTGTCAGGCTGAGTGCGGCACCGCAGCCGCTATGGCCGCCGCTGCTCTCACCGAGCTTGCCGGAGGAACGCCGGAGGCAGTCGCCCACGCCGCGGCTCTCGCGCTGAAAAATCTCCTTGGCCTCGCCTGTGACCCGGTAGCCGGACTGGTGGAGGTGCCCTGCATAAAGCGCAACGGCTTCATCGCCGTCCACTCCCTCACCGCCGCTGACATGGCTCTGGCGGGAGTCCGCTCTGTCATACCGCCGGACGAGGTGGTAATGGCCATGAAGGAGATAGGCGACCAGCTGCCGATCGCCCTAAAGGAAACCGCCGCCGGAGGTCTCGCCGCTACGCCTACCGGACGACGACTCAGAGAGCAAATATTCGGCAAGCAACCAGACTAAACGACAACTGCCGCAGAGGGAATCATCCTTCTGCGGCAGTTTTTATTTCATTCAATATTTCGTTCTTTTGCCAGCCGTTCTTCAAAGGCTTCCTGTGAAAGCGGACGACTATAGAGATAGCCCTGCAGGTAGTTCGCTCCCATATCAGTGACCAGCTTCTCTACCTCTTCGTTCTCGACGCCTTCGACGACAACATTCAGGTTCAGCTTCTTGGTCATATTGACCATGCTCTCCAGAATGCTCTTGTCGATCTCATTTTTTCCCTCTGCCAATTCCCGGACAAAGGTATGGTCTATCTTCACTGAGCCGATGGGGACATTCATCCGCATCATCTCACGGAGGAGGTCAAGGGTAGAATACTCCATGCCGAAGTCATCGAGTGATACGCTGAAGCCCCGCTTCTCAAGCAGGCAAATATCATTGCCCAACGTCTTGATATCATCCACCTTGCAGCTTTCGGTGAGTTCTATTACCACATCGGTTGGCTCGACTCCCTGCTCGGCCGAATCCTTCAGTATAGAATCAACAAAATCAAGCTGCTGGAACTGACGGTAGGATACATTGAAGCCGACTCTTATCTTCCCATATTTTTTATTCCAAAGGCGAGATAAGCTCATTGCTTTCCGTGCCACGAACCGACCAACCGTATTTATCTCGCCGGTCATCTCCAGCAGCGGGATGAACTCCACCGGCGATACGTTTACTTCTCTGCCGGAAGAGTCCGTGTAGTGCCAGCGCAGCAGGCTCTCACAGGCAAACGTCTTTCTCGTGCGAGAGTCAACAATCGGCTGGAAATTCAGCTCGAAGCCCTTAAAGTTATCCTTTATGCTCTTCGTCAGTTCTGCACGAAGGAACGCTTGTCGACGATTCTGCTCGCTTATTTCATTCGTATAGAGCTGCAAGCCTCCCCGCTCCCGCTTCTTCGACACTCTGAGAGCGTTTTCCAGCTTGGCTATCAGCTCATCCTTTATCCGGCCATCCTTCGGATATGCCACGCCCGCTCCGGTACAGGTCACCATTACTATCTGCCCGGAGGGATGGACTATCTCACAGTTCTTCAGAGACAAGCGGCGGAACATATCACAGGCCTGAGACTCCGTCGTGTTCTTCATATCTATCAGGAAGCAGTCGCCGAGGAATCGATAGATGACAGTCTCTCCTTCGACCCGCTCTGACAAAAGCTGCGCGACATTACTTATCACATAGTTTCCGAAGCTGTAGCCGCGCTGCTCCAAAATTTCACGGAAGTTGTCAATTCCCAGCATCAGCAGAACGCCGCCCCGCGGGTCAAGCACGCGATTGAAAAATTCATGGGCTGCGTACAGCTTGGTAACCGGGTCAAAAGTATTACGGGCATCAAGACGCGTGAGCATACCGCAGAATATCTTCCTGCCCGCTCCCTCGTCATCCTGAATCATCGTGCCTCGTCCCTCGACCCATGAATACTCTCCGACGCCATTCATTATTCTGGCTCTCATATCGAAATACTGAGCCTGCCCGGAGAAAAGCGCACTCAGACCATTCTCATAAGCCTCCCTGTCATTGGGATGAATACGACTGCCCCATTCTTCGGCCAATCCGCGCATCGGCTTGTCAGGCAGTCCATAATACCGACGGGCATTAGGAGACCAGACAGTCAAGTCCTTCTCCACATCGTGAAGAAACATATAGACACCCTTGGCGGCGTGTCCGAATGCCTCAAATATCTTGTTCTCCGTAATATCCACAATCCCACACCTCTATCTTACCATGCTTTTTGTTACATAATTCCAACGAGAGAATATTCAATAATTTTATCACAATGCCGCCGTCAAGAAAAGATTTACGCTTCTGTATACAATGCCGCTCTAGTCAAAACTCCTATTTATTGCTTTGCATTCGGGACATTGATAATGTATAATGGACTATGTATAAGTATAATGAAATTAATCTTCCAAAGAATTTCACCAGTAAACTATCTGTACTTTATAAAGGAGCACTGCCATGCCTCTAGTATCAGCAAACGGAAAGAAAATCTCTCCTGCCGAAGTGCGAATGAACGACCTGGCAATGGGACTTCTGCTGTCTCGATTTCAGGCTGTAATCTTCAACTACAGTCCTACCGACGATACACTCATCCTTCGCTCGGCATCAGCCGACGGCGAGCCTCTTGCCCTGAAGATTACCCGCTTCGCCGCCTCCCGCTTTCAGGCAGCGGAGGAAGACCTCGCCGCAATGCCTCAGCTGTCAGTAGTTGCCTATCATTTCCCCTACATCATGAGCCATTCCAACGAAGGTGTTCTGGACTATGCTGACGATGCTTCCGGCAGCTGGTACCGCATCTACTATCTCCACCGCACCGATGATGCAGGCAACGAGCTCATCGTCGGATTCCTCTCCAATACCAGCGAAGTACAGTCCATTCATCGTGAGCTCACCATCAATGCCAGCCGCCATCAGATAACGAAGCTGCCGCTGGCTGATGCCTCTTCTGCTCTGGTAGATCAGGCTATCTCCCGCCTCACCTCCGGCGAGAAGGGCGTCCTCTTCTACTTCGATCTGGACGACTATCCCAGTCTCATAGAGCAGTACGGACAGCCGGCAGTAGAGTCCTATCTCCGGCAACTGTCCGATGTCCTCCGCACCGACTTCCGCAGCGGTGACATCATCGGTCAGATGGCAGACGACCAGTTCATCATCTTCTTCAACGGTCACTTCACCATTGATGTCATCGAGACAAGAGCGCAGCACCTTATCAATCTTTTCCGCAAGGTGCGCACCGAGCTTATTCCTCCGGTATCCTGCAACCTTGGTGTATCAGTCACCGGCTCCTCCGGTATCAACTTCACCAACCTGCTTGCCAAGGCAGAGCATTCTCTGGAGACCGCAAAGCGCCGGGGCAAAAACCGCTTCTGCATGTTTGACGAATAAGAAATACCTCATAATATCTCGGAGTGATACATTTTGGCTAAAATACCCAAACCGAAAAATTCCCTTCTCTTCTACTATGGTCTGGCCATCCTCATTCTGGCCATCTTCAACTGGCTCGGCAAGCCCTACTTCGACGAAGAGAAGGTCAAGACCGTCGACTACAGCACCTTCATTGAGATGACCGAGAGTAAATCCATCGAGCGAATCGAAATGGATGAAAATCACATCGTCTTCAAGGGAACCGACGGCAAAAAGTACCAGACCGGTCCCATGATGGACCCAATGCTGGTAGACCGACTGAAAGAATCCGGCATCCCCTTCGCAGCTGAGATACGGGAGACTCCGTCCCTCATCATGAGTCTCATCGTGAACTGGGTACTGCCTATCCTCATATTCTTTGCCCTTGGTCAGTACATGAGCCGCCGGATGTTCGGCGGTGGCAGCGGCGGCCCCGGCAATATGTTCAGCTTCGGCAAGAGCAATGCCAGAGTCTTTGACCCGGCCAATGCCACCATCCGCTTCAGCGATGTTGCCGGTGAGGACGAAGCAAAGGAAAACCTCTCGGAGATAGTGGACTACCTCCACAATCCCAACAAGTACACCACCATCGGTGCTTCCATGCCGAAGGGCGTCCTGCTGGTAGGTCCTCCGGGCACAGGCAAGACGATGCTGGCCAAGGCAGTCGCCGGAGAAGCCGGTGTCCCCTTCTTCTCCATTGCCGGCTCCGAATTCGTAGAAATGTTTGTCGGCATGGGTGCCTCCAAAGTCCGCGACCTCTTCAAGCAGGCAAAGGAAAAATCTCCCTGCATCGTCTTCATCGACGAGGTTGATGCCATCGGTCAAAAACGCCACGGTACAGTAATGGGCAACGATGAGCGTGAACAGACCCTCAATCAGCTCCTCACCGAGATGGACGGCTTCGGCGGCAACTCCGGCGTCATCATTCTGGCGGCCACGAACCGCCCCGAGTCTCTTGACCCCGCGCTTCTCCGTCCCGGTCGCTTCGACCGGCGGGTACCGGTAGAGCTGCCTGACCTGGAAGGCCGTGAGGAGATACTCAAGGTTCATGCCAAGAAGATAAAGACTACCGCCGATGTAGATTTCCACACCATCGCCCGGATGGCTGCCGGTGCCTCCGGTGCCGAGCTGGCCAACATCATCAATGAAGGTGCGCTCCGAGCTGTCCGCGGCAACCGTAGCGAAGTCTGCCAAGCCGATCTGGAGGAAAGCGTCGAGGTAGTCATCGCCGGCTATCAGAAGAAGCACCGCATCCTCTCCGACAAGGAGAAACGCACTGTCGCCTATCACGAAATCGGTCATGCTCTGGTCGCTGCCCGCCAGTCTGGCTCCGCTCCGGTGCAAAAGATAACCATCATCCCCCGCACCAGTGGTGCCCTCGGCTACACCATGCAGGTAGAGGAAAAGGATAAGTATCTCCTTTCCCGGGAAGACCTCGAAAACAAGATAGCTACCCTCACCGGCGGCCGAGCCGCTGAGGATGTCGCCTTCGGTGTCATCACTACCGGTGCAGCAAACGACATCGAGCAGGCTACCAAACTGGCTCGTGGTATGATAAGCCGCTACGGCATGAGTGATGAATTCGGCATGGTGGCTCTGGAAACAGTGACCAATCAATATCTTGGCGGCGATTCTACGCTCGCCTGCTCGGCTGCAACACAGGAGGCTATCGACCGTCAGGTCATCGCTCTTGTCAAGAAGCAGTACGAGACAGCCAAAAACATTCTCATCAAAAACCGCGACGCACTCAACCGCCTCTCTGACTATCTCTACGAAAAGGAAACTATCACCGGAGAGGAGTTCATGCAGATTCTCAACCAGTTCCCGACCGATGAGCCGGAGACTGAAAAGGAGGCTGTGATAAATGAGTCAACTGAAGCCGTTGGAACGACCGACGATAGTGCGACGATTTATCTCTGATTTCCGTCTGCTTTTCCGACTGTTCCTTATCCCCCTGATAGCAGCAGTCTGCCTGACTCTATCCCCGGTGGGACAGAAATCCGCCGAGGCAATTTCCCTTGACGGTACCTGGCGCTACTATGACGGTGTTTCGCCGACTTCTCCGAGCGCCATCCCCGGCTGGCTGAATCAAACGATACGCGGCGGCTTCGCCGGCTGGAACATCTATGACGGTCTCAGTCATCCGGACATTGACCCCAATGCCACCGACCTCTGGGTCACCACCTATGTTCCTCCCCATGCTTTCATTCAGCCGACCCTGTACTTCATTACAAACAATCAAGCTGTAGAAGTCTACTATGACTCTCACATGATTTATAAGTCCGGTGAGGTCGGTGAGGAAAACTACGGTACTCGCTGGCACCTGATGGATCTTCCCCGCGACAGTGCCGGCCGCGCCCTCTCCTTCCATCTGTACTCTCCCATCAATCAGCGCCTCGGCGTCATCAACTCTCCCAATATCGGCAACGCCATTGAGCAGGTCTTCACCATCGTCTGGGGCGATGTCCTGTGCCTGCTGGCTCTGCCCCTCTCACTATTCATCATCGTAGTAGTCAGCCTGTATTACATATCCCATCGGGAAAATGTCTACCTGTATATGGTAAGCTTTATGCTGTTCTACAGTCTCTGGCTCTTCGCTACCTCAAATGTTCGTCAGGTCTTTCTTGATGCTCCCGTATTCTGGCGAACGACTCAGCTGCTGTCCATATACATGCTAGGGCCTCTGGGAAACCTCATGGCTCGTGAGCTGGTTGACTTCAGTGAGCGGACTCCCTTCACCTACCTTATATATATCTACTCGGCTCTGGCCGGTCTGTCAATCCTCGGTGAAATACTGGGCTTCGGCACGATGGAGGCAGGTATATCAATCTCCTATCTCCTGCTTGGCACAGCGCAGCTGTACATCATGTACCTTATCTTCCACAGCGCTCGCCGCGGCAACAAGCAGAGTCAGGCCCTGCTCCCCTCGGTTATTGCAGTGCCGATACTTGGCTTTCTGGACGGCATGACGATACACTATCACATCCTTCCCTTTGCCTTCTACTGGTTCCCCCTGTCCATCATCTTCATCCTGTACTTTGTCATTCGAGTCCTGCAGGAGAATTTTGCCGCCGAGCAGCTCCTGAATGACCGGAACCGTGAGCTGGAATACCGGGTGCAGATAGATGACCTTACAAAATGCTTCAACCGCAGCACCCTGAACGACTCTCTCATCAATGCCGCGCAGGCCTGCCGGAATGCCAGTGTTCCCTTATCTGTCCTCATGCTTGACATCGACTTCTTCAAGAAGGTCAATGACGAATACGGTCACGATACAGGCGACCGCGTGCTGGTAGATTTCACCAGTACCATCCGCCAGCTGCTGGATTCTCGTCACACCTTCATCCGCTACGGCGGTGAAGAATTCGTCATCATCTGCCGCAGCTTCAACCTCGAACAGTCCGAGGATCTGGCCCGCGCCATCCTCCTGAAGGTCGCCAGCGCACCGCTGCTGCCGGACAAGCCGGTCACTACTTCCATAGGCATCGCCACCTGGCACGGCCCATCAGATACCAATCTCATCAAGCGGGCGGATGAAGCTCTCTACTCCGCAAAGAACAACGGCCGCAACTGCTACCAGATAGAAAGAGAATGATTTACCAACTACGGAGGAGATATCAATGTCCAAATCCCCTTCCACGCTCTCACCTGACACGCTTATTGTGGCAGGCAGACCAGTCATCATTCACAAATCCCATGAGGAAATCGGTGTCATTTCCGGAACAAACGGGAAAATTCTCGTCAACGACCCAAAGGCTCTCGTGGTGACAGTTGAATTAGATGACGAAGCCTACAGGAACCCGCCGAAAAGCTGGCAGAAGCTCTGCTGTTCAATCCCCGGGGCAAACTGTGTCTATCACTTCGATGTACAATACATCAACTGCGCTCCCCTGCCCTCAAAGCTCTGGTGTCTCACCACTCCGCAAAACATCTACCGCTGTCAGCACCGTGATTTCATCCGGGTTCCGGCCTCCCATCTGAAGCTGACTGTAAACTACCCCAAGAAGGTAATCGGCTTCTCAGATCCTCAGGAAGTTCCGCTCATCGATATTTCCGGCAACGGTCTTGGCTTTGTTTCTAAACGGCACGTCGCCATCGACAAGGAGCTACTTGTGGAGATAGATGGTCTGCCGGGCTTTCCTCAACCGCTGTCCACCATGGGTATCGTTCGCCGCTGCCATAAGATCCAATCGTCCAAAGATGAAATCACCTATCATATAGGGGTTTCTCTTGATTATGCCATGTCTACTGCCGACCAGAACAAGCTCGTCCGGGCAGTCTCTGAGATACAGCGGATGTATCTGGGCAAAGGCGTCGGAATAAAATAAACAGACAAAAAACCGCAGTCACCATATCAGCTGTCGATATAGTGACTGCGGTATTTTATTGCAAAATTCAGAGTCCCTTCTCACGCCACATAGCCTGCTCGGCTTCGTCCTGAGCAATGACCTCCGGGCTGCGCTCCTGATTTATGGACTTCCAGCGATTGTGCAGCCAGAACCATTCCTCGGCATGCTCACGGATATGCTGCTCCAGTACAGCGGAGACCTCCATAATCGCTTTGCGGATGTCCGCTTCCTTGTCCTTGGTCTTTTCTACCTTGACCCGAGGATGGATGATGATGGTATGAGTCCCATCCGGATGGCGGGTGATAAAGCCGGGATACAGGGGAGCACCCTTAAAGCGAGCCAGCACTGCCGGCCCCTTTACAAAGTTCGTCAGCTGGCCGCCAAACCAAGGAAAGCGGATACCGTCGTGGATATCTGAATCCTGATCCGACAGGAGTCCGATTATCTTTCCCTCACCCATGAGCTTGTACATTTCCCGGACGTCGGTCTTATAGGTAATGTGCATACCGATGAGGCGGCGATATTCATTGATAAATTTATTGAAGCCGGCTTCCTTCTGCTTCTGAGCAACACCGACTATAGGAAAGCCAGCTTGACACAGGGCACCGCCCATCAGCTCCCAGTTACCGGCATGGCTGGTAGCGATTACCGCCCCCTTGCCTTCCTTGAGGCCTTCCGTCAGATACTCGGCTCCCTCTATCCGGACAAAGTCCTTCATCTTGTCTACTGTGACCGGGAACCTCATGACCTCCATTATCATAGGGCCGAACCGCTCCCAGCTGGCTCTGGCGATGCGCTCGCCTTCCTGCCTGTCCACTCCGAGGCAGCGTACTACCTGACCGATAGCCATTTCCCGACGCTTCTTCGGGATGACGTGCCAAGTGAGACTGCCGAACACTTCTCCCAGCCACATGGCCAGTCCGTTGGGCAGCAGGCAGATGAGTTTACTGAATATTTTGGACAACCAATAAGTCATGCAGGCTCCTTATTTATTGCCAAAGCCAAACATTGACTCGTACTTGGCTATCTTCTTTTCCAGTTCCTTAAACTTCTTCAGCATAGCCGGCAGACGCTTCAGAGTCGCCTCCATGCGGAGCCATTCCTGATGAGGCTGTACCGGGAAGCCGGCGCCGAAATAGTTCTCCGGCATATTGTTGGTGATACCGCTGCGGGCAGCATAGATGGAATTGCCGCCGATGGTAATATGGCCGACAGTACCCACCTGACCGCCGAAGGTGCAGTTGTCTCCGGTGGTAACAGAGCCGGAAATACCGGTCTGCGCTACGATGAGGTTGTGTTTGCCGATGTGGTCATTGTGTCCGATATGGACAAGATTATCAATCTTCGTATCATCACCGACCGTAGTGGAGCCCATAGCCGCCCGGTCAACGCCTACATGGGAGCCAATCTCTACATCGTCTCCCAGAACAACATTGCCTATCTGCTGCATCTTCACATGGACGCCGTCCTTCGGTGTGAAACCGAAGCCGTCGGAGCCGATGACTGCCGAAGCGTGGATGATGTTGCGCTTGCCTACCACACAGCCCTCACGAACTGTGGCATTGGGATATATGGTACTGCCCTCACCGACTACTGCGTGCTGACCGATGAATACGCCCGGGTACAGGGTGACATTGTCCCCGATTTCCGCATAATCATCAACATAGGCAAAAGCCAGAATGGTAACATCCTTGCCCAGCTTTACCTCCTTGCCGATATAAGCCCGGTCGCTTACGCCGGTCTCGTGGACTACCGGAGGAGCATAGAGGCTAAGCATCTTTGCAAAGGCAGCCTTCGCATCATCTACATAGATGGCCGCCTGCTCAAAATCTCCGCTGCCCTTACCGAGCACGATAGCACTGGCTTTCGTCCCATGCGCGGCTTCTACATACTGGTCAACGGCGAAGGTGATATCTCCGGCACCGGCACTTTCCAGACTGGCAACACCGGTAATCGGCAGACTTCCGTCGCCTTTCAATTCACCGCCCAGCAGCTGAGCAATCTCCTGTACTGTCTTAGTCATTCTTCATTTCCCCTTCGAGAAAATTATTTCTTCTGCAGCTTGCTGATGACCTCGTCGGTGATATCAACACCGCCCCACATTATCAGCTTCGCATCCGCATCATTGGTTACGATTACATCGAGCTTCTTAGCCTTGCTTATCTCTTCCAGCGTACTGTCGAGAGTAGCCCGGACTTTCTCGGTGTATTCCTGATTGGTATTGGACAGCTCCTGCTCCAGAGCCTGACCCTGCTTCATGTACTCTTCTTCACCCAGCTCTGCCCGCTTCGCATTCAGCTCCATGAGCTTCTTCTGTCCCTCGGTCAGCTTGGCATTGCCCTCCTCAATGATGGCAGTTATCTGAGCACTTTCCTTCATTACTCGCTCAGAACGAATATAGCCCACCTGAGTCTTGGGGGTACCGCAGCCGGAGAGAAGTCCGGCCAAGCAAAGAGAAGCAGCTACTGCTGCCAAAGAGCGTTTCAAGTTCTTGCTTTTCATAATATCTTTATCCTCTATTTCTATAAATATTATATCTATTCAACACTCTGTCAGTGTTTCTTCAGCTCCTCAATGACTTCCTTTGTGACATCAAAGCCGTTGATAAGCACAGTATCTGTTATTATATCACAACCGGCAGGGATTTTCTTCATGTCTTCCCGACTGATTCTGTCAATGACTCCCTGCGGATTCGGCGACTTCACCAATACTATCTGGAGCTTGTGTATGACGGCAAATTTTGCCGCGAGGCTGGAGATATCCCGCTCCATTACAGCCTCCAGCTTGCTGAGCTCCCGCTCTGTGGCCCGGAGATTTTTCTGTGCCGCCGGCAGCTTCTCCATTCGCTCCAGATCTGCTTCCAGCTGCTTTTGCAGGGCATCGATATTGCGGTTCAGTGCTTCGCCCTTTCGCTTCAGCTCATTGGACTTCAGCATCTCGTAGCTCTCAGCCGCACTGAGCCCCAGCTCTTCCCGCTCGCGCTCCCGGACTTCATTCAGATGCGCTGCCACCTGTGCCTCGTAGGCACGCAGAGCCGCTCCCACCTGAGCATTTCGCTCTCGCTTCAGCGCAGTCATTTTTTCCGCCATTACCGCAGCATCTTCCGGCTTGATGTGAAGCACATCGGCATTCTCTATCTTCAGTTTCAGGTTAAAGATATCATTTTCGTAGTCCGCTTCTATTTCGGCTATCGCAGCCTTACTAGCTGCCTCAGTTTTGGCTCGATACTCTGCCTCGGCTGCTTTCAGCTTCTGCTCAAGTATTATTGCCTTGCGGATGGTTTCCTGCATATTTTTCTGACGGGCGGCATCGTCGAATGCCTTATCGCCCGGCAGCGCCGCTCCCGGAGAAAATCTGCCCTTGTTCAGGCGCTCTATCAGGTCATGATACTTCTTGTAGTCAGCCTTCAGCCGACGGTACTCGGCGCTCTTCGGATGAGCGTCAAAGACCTCGTGAAGATCCAGCAGGCCGATACCCGTCAGCTCACTGCCGACCTTCACCTCAGGATTCTTCGTCTCCTGATTCTTCCCCACACCGGTAAAGAGCCACATACATCCGCAGGCAAGCAGAGCAACAACTGCACCGCCGACCAAAAGACTGCTGCGTCGCTTCCCGACCGGTTCATTCTTTGCGTGCTTTCCCGCCATGCTGTGACCTCCTTCCAGTGCAATCGTTTCCTTAAAAGAAAGGGCGTGCTCGTCCCCCTCCGTGACTTACCACGAAGCGGACGGGGCACGCCCAATTTATTTCGTTAGATTATTTGCCGCCCTTCTGGAGCTTTGCGACAACATCACGGGTGATGTCGTTGCCGCCATAGACAACAGCGCCCTTGTCGATAACAACGCTGAGGCCCTTAGCATCGGCAACTTCCTTAGCAGCCTGCTCTACAGCCTTCTGAACCGGCTCGAGGAGCTCAGCCTGACGCTGAGCAAGACGCTGCTGGGTCTGCTGATAGAAAGCAGCCTTGTCTTCATCGCTCATGTTAGCGGACTTAGCATCGAAATCGGACTGTGCAGCTTCAACTTCCTGCTGGAACTTTGCATTGGCATCATTGAGAGCCGGGTTCTGGCTCATAGCCTGACGGAAGTCAATAACACCGACGCTGGAAGAGCTGGCAGCGGAAGCAACGCTGGTGACAGCAGACAGCTGGGACATACCGAGAGCGATAACGCTGCCGATGAAAATCATTGCAACGACAACGCTGAAGATCTGAATCTGTTTCTTTTCGAGTTTAAGCATAGTGAAAATCTCCTTCTTTGATAAAAGCTCGTGACCATAGAGCCACCTTAACAATCAGTAATTATAGCAAAATAATGGTTCAATATCAATAAAATTTATCTGAAAAATCATCCTTTTAAAAGCCAATCCAATGCATTTTTCCGGATAATTCCTCCGTAGCTTTCTTCAGGGAGCATTTCATCAAGAGTCAGCAAGTACTTAGGGTAGTTATCATTTATCTTCTCTAGTGGAGCCAATTCACGCTGCAATGTACCTTCATCCAAAACAGAAAGCGATACCTGATAATAAGCGAGCTCACTTCCCCGCATTACAACAAAATCTATTTCTCCGTCCGTCGGCCTACCGACATAAACCTTATATCCGCGCCGCAGCAATTCCAAATAAATAATATTCTCCAACACATGACCGCTATCCGGTCTGTGCCCTGCTGACATCAGTCGCCGAAAACCAATATCCGCTGTGTAATATTTTGCATTGTTATCCAGAAGCTGCTTGCCTTTTAAGTCATAGCGAGGTGCCCGATAAAACAGCATAGAATCCGTCAGTGCTCTAATATATTTCTCCACGGTTCGACCATCAATTTTCCGTCCCATACTTGTCATTGTATCGGCGATTTTTCGCGGACTGATAATGTTTCCGACTGCATCAAGCAAGAATGCAGTAACGCTCTCCAGCATAGCCACATCACTAATACCAAATCTTGCCACTACATCTTTCAGTATTACTGTGCTGTAGGTTCCTCTCAGGTATTCCATCAAAGCGATGTCAGAATCAAGCTCCAAAGTATATGGCATCGAACTTTTGCTGATATAGCTCCGATAATTCTGCGCCGGTGATTTTCCAGCTGCACCGGGCACCGAACAATATTCGGCAAATGACAGCGGCAGAAGCTTCAGCTCAACATAGCGACCGGATAGCAGCGTCGCAAGCTCACCTGACATAAAATAAGCATTGGAGCCGGTAATATATATATCGACATTAGGCTTGATATATAGAGAATCAACTACACGCTCAAAGCCCTTAACATGCTGTATCTCATCCAGAAAAATATAATTCATGCCCTCAGTCTGCAGGCGTTGGCCAATATAATCATGGAGTTTGCGTATGTCTAATGCCAAATCTTCATAGGACATATCTTCAAAATTCAAAAATGTAATATTATCTGTGGAAACCCCTTCTTTCAGCAAGGAATCTCTGAACATTTGCAGCAAAGTAGACTTACCACAGCGTCGAATCCCGGAAACCACCTTTATAACATTCTTATCTCTCCAACGCTGCAAAAATACCATTGCTTTAGGTCTGAGTATCATTTCTACCACCTCTGCAAACATTATAATGTAAAAAATGCAAAAATCAAGATGGAATTTACATCGCGATGTAAATTCCATCTTGATTGCTATTAGTTTTACATCGCGATGTAAAACAATATCGCTACTTAACAGATTTTCTGCATTTTCTTTTCGGCAATGTCAGCTCATAGCTCATGTCGATGAAGTCGATGATTTTTTCATAGTCCACCGTCCCATCCATTAGCACGGATATCCACTGTGCCTTATTCATGTGCCACGCCGGGAAGATTCCCTGCTCCATCCGGAGGCTTCCTGCTATCATCGGGTCGACCTTCAGGTTGATGACATCCACTTCCCGGTCATCGTCTCCGGTCAGCTTTGAAAGAGGAATATTCATGATGAGGCCGAACCATTTGCGATTTCTTTCGTGACGAAGCACGGCAAAGTCAGGCGCATCTGCCCACGGATAATCGATAATACAGCGGTATCGCTCTGCCGCCTGTGCCAAATGCTTCTTTCTCATGACAAATTCTCCCCTTCATCTCAAAGCTTTGATTAGAAAATACGGAGGCTGTTGCATACGCAGCAGCCTCCGCAGTTATTTCTATCGGAATATTATTCCTTACCAGCCAGACGCTTGTAGGTACCGAGACGATACTTGGCGTCAGCTTCGGTCTTCTTGTACAGCTCGTCAGCGGTCTCCGGGAATGCACGCTTCAGAGAAGCATAGCGAACCTCGCCCTGGAGGAATTCCTGGAACTTGCCGAAATCCGGCTCCTTGGAGTCAAGGGTGAACGGATTCTTGTCGGTGCCGACCAGCTCCGGATTGTAGCGGTAGTTTGCCCAGTAGCCAGCCTCAACAGCCTTCTTGGCCTCAGCCTGACTCTTGCCCATACCAGCCTTCAGACCGTGGTTGATGCACGGTGCATAGGCGATGATGAGGGACGGTCCCGGATATGCCTCTGCCTCAGTGATAGCCTTGATGGTCTGATTGTGGTCAGCACCCATAGCAATCTGAGCGACATAGACATACCCATAGCTCATGGCCATCATGCCGAGATCCTTCTTCTTGGTCTTTTTACCGGTAGCAGCGAACTGAGCGATTGCTGCGGTCGGGGTAGCCTTGGAGGACTGACCGCCGGTGTTGGAGTAAACTTCGGTATCAACGACCAGAACATTGAGGTCTTCACCGGAAGCGAGGACATGGTCAAGTCCGCCGTAGCCGATATCATAAGCCCAGCCGTCACCGCCGAAGATCCACTGGGAACGCTTCACGAAGAAGTCCTTCTGCTCGTAGAGAGCGGCGACCTTGCTGCACTTGTCCTTATTCGGCTCAAGAGCGGCGATGAGGCGGTCGGCGCGCTCACGGGAGCCGTCGCCGATATCACGCTTGTCATACCAGTCCTGCAGAGCCTCTCTGACCTCAGCATCAGGGATGTCACCGGCCAGCATCTCTGCCGCCATGGTGGCGATACGCTCACGGATAGCCTTGGTACCGGTGACCATGCCGAGACCGAACTCAGCATTGTCCTCGAAGAGGGAGTTGCCCCAAGCCGGACCATGACCGAGGTGGTTGGTGGTGTACGGCATAGCCGGTGCACTGCCGCCCCAGATGGAGGAGCAGCCGGTAGCGTTGGCAATCATCATGCGGTCGCCGTAGAGCTGGGTAACGAGCTTCACATAGGGAGTCTCGCCGCAGCCTGCGCAAGCGCCGGAGAACTCGAGCAGCGGCTTCTCGAACTGGCTGCCCTTTACAGTCTTCTTGTTGAGCGGATTTGCCTTCGGGGATACTTCGTTGACAGCGTATTCCCAGACAGGCTCCTGTGCCTCCTGAGTAGCCAGCGGCTTCATGACGAGAGCCTTGGCACCCTTCATGCCCGGGCAGATGTCGGCGCAGTTGCCGCAGCCGGTGCAGTCAAGCGGAGATACCGCGATGGTGAAGTTCATATCCTTCACGCCGAGAGCCGGCTTGGAAGCCATTGCTTCGGGAGCCTTGGCGGTCTCATCGGCATTGAGGAGAACCGGACGGATAGCAGCGTGGGGGCAGACATAGGAGCACTGGTTACACTGAATACAGTTGGTAACATTCCACTCCGGAACCATGATGGCAATGCCGCGCTTCTCGTATGCAGCACCGCCGGTGGGGAAGGTACCGTCTTCCAGTCCCTTGTTGAAGAGGCTGACCGGCAGCTTGTCGCCCTCCTGACGGAGCATCGGGTTCTGAATCTTGCTGATGAATTCCGGCAGATGGCTGTCATCTACGACCTCATCCTGAGCATCGGCCCACTCAGCCGGAACCTTTACCTCTACGAGAGTGTCATCGGCAATGCCCTTGTCGATAGCGGCATTGTTCATGTCGACGACGTTCTGACCCTTGGCACCGTAATCATGCTCTACGGAATCTTTCAGGAACTTGACAGCATCCTCCATGGGGATGATAGCGGCCAGTTTGAAGAAAGCGGACTGCATAATCATGTTGAAGCGACCGCCGAGGCCGAGCTCCTGAGCAATCTTTACAGCATTGACGATGTAGAACTTGACATTCTTCTTGGCCAGAGTGCGCTTCATGGCAGCCGGGAGCTTCTCGCCCAGTTCCTCAGCAGACCAGGTGGTGTTCATGAGGAAGGTGCCGCCGTCTTTGATACCGGCCAGAAGGTCATATTTATGAACATAAGATTCCTGAGAGCAGGAAATGAAGTTTGCATAGTTGATAAGGTACGGGGACTGGATGGGAGACTTACCGAAGCGGAGATGGCTCATGGTGATACCGCCGGACTTCTTGGAGTCGTAGGCGAAATAAGCCTGAGCATACATATCGGTGTTGTCGCCGATAATCTTGATGGCGCTCTTGTTGGCACCTACGGTACCATCGGAGCCGAGACCCCAGAACTTGCAGGCGGTGGTGCCGGCCGGAGTGAGGTCGACATCGCTGTGAGCCGGTTCGAGTGACAGATGGGTGACATCATCAACAAAGCCGATGGTGAAGCCCTTCTTCGGAGCGTCCTTCTTCAGCTCCTCATAGACACCGAAAATCTGATCCGGGGTAATATCCTTACCGCCAAGACCGCAGCGGCCGCCAACGACAACCGGATTGAGGTCGCTGTCATAGAGAGCAGCACGGACATCCAGATAGAGCGGCTCGCCCTGAGCGCCCGGTTCCTTGGTGCGGTCGAGGACAGCAATCTTCTTGACGGTCTTAGGCAGAGCCTTCAGGAAGTAGTCGACGGAGAACGGACGATAGAGATGGACGGACAGGAGACCGACCTTCTCGCCCTGAGCGGTGAGGTAGTTTACGACCTCGGTAGCAGCATCGCAGACAGAGCCCATAGCGACGATAACGCGCTCGGCATCCGGAGCACCTACATAGTCGAAGATATGATGCTCGCGGCCGGTAATCTTGGCCAAATCAGCCATGGTCTTCTCGACCAAATCAGGCAGAGCATCGTAGTAGCTGTTTACAGCCTCACGGGTCTGGAAGTAGATGTCCGGGTTCTGAGCAGTACCGCGGACGACCGGATGATCCGGATTGAGGGCGCGGGCGCGGAACTCAGCAACAGCTTCCTTATCAAGGAGCTTCTCCAAGTCAGCATAGTCGATAACCTCGACCTTCTGAATCTCATGGCTGGTACGGAAGCCATCGAAGAAGTTAATGAAAGGAACACGACCCTTGATAGCGCAGAGATGAGCGACAGCAGCCAAATCCATGACTTCCTGAACGCTGTTCTCGCAGAACATGGCAACACCGGTCTGGCGGGCAGCCATGACATCCTGCTGGTCACCGAAAATATTCAGGGAGGATGCAGCAAGAGCACGGGCACTGATGTGGAATACGCCCGGCAGCAGCTCACCGGCAATCTTGTACATATTCGGAATCATCAGGAGCATGCCCTGAGATGCGGTGTAGGTGGTGGTAAGTGCACCAGCCTGCAGGGAACCGTGAACGGCACCGGCTGCGCCCTGCTCGGACTCAAGCTCAATGAGACGAACTCTCTCGCCGAAAAGATTCTTCTTCCCGGCAGCGGCCATCTCATCGACATGCTCAGCCATCGGTGAGGACGGTGTGATCGGATAAATTGCGGCTACATCAGTAAAAGCATAAGATACGTATGCTGCAGCTGTGTTGCCATCCATGGTCTTCATAGTTTTTGCCATGTAGTGTTTTCTCCCCTCTGATAATTAAACCTTAAATTAATGGATTTCCTACACTTTTAATCAATGTTTACTCTCAAATAAATAAACACTATTAAGAGGTATTATAACAAAAATTTCGTAATTTTGTAAATATAGAAACATGAATACAATATATCGGAGTAAAATTGTTAAATCGCTAAGGAGAGTCTAAAAAAGGAGCTGCCAAAAGGCAGCTCCTTTGCAAGCAATACGAAGTCTCTTATCACAGAGCCAGCATGATGGTGCCGACGATAAGAGCAGCGATAACGGGGAGACCGTTGCGCTTGGTAATCTCGATGGGGTTAACACCGGCGATACCGGCAACGATAATGGTCGCACCGGCAATCGGAGAAATGGTACGGCCGAGGGTACCACCCAGAGTTGCCATGGAGCCCATCTGAATAGCAGTCATGCCGAAGTCAGCAGCCTGCGGAGTAACAGCCTCGTTGAAGGCGAAGGTAGCCGCGTCACCGGAGCCGGTGAAGAAGCCGAGGACGAAAGGTCCGACAGAAGCAAGAACCTTAGCGATGGACGGATTGGAAACCATCCAGTTGATGAATGCCTTTACCATGCCCATAGCGGCAAGACCGGCAACGAATACGCCGGTGGAGATGATGATGGTGATGATGGAGCCGTAGCCCTCACCCATGCCCTTGAAGAAAGCCTTGCCCAGCTCACCCGGGTTGGTGCGGGTAACGAGGAGAGCAACGACAGCACCGATAATCATAGCGTGGGGTACGCCCATCTTCAGAGCCGGAATAACCTTGGTTGCACCGAGAACGAGGATGAAAATCGGCAGAGTCGGCATGATAGCGTAGAGGTAATTTACCTTGAAATTGTCATCTACCTCAAGGCCCTCAGCTACATAGCCCTGATGCTCCTTGGTTATGTAGGCAATAGCGGTGATGAGGATGGTAGCGACGACAAGGGAAGCGATATTGGCATTGAGGTGGAAGTTTATTACTTCCATTACATCTACTTTAGCGATGTTGGCAACGAACGGGTTGTGAGCAAGACCAGGATTCAGCATGGAGCCGTAGGTACCGCACTTAACAGCGGCGGCACTCATAGCCGGGTGGATACCGGCGCCCATGAGAATAGGAATGAAGATAGCACCGGCAGCTGCGGCGGTACCGGCAGCAGACGGCAGCGCGATGTTGACGAGATAGGTGCCGATAACAACACCGGGGATAAGAAGCGGACGAACCTTGGAGATAACATTTGCGATTGCATTGATGAGATGCTTATCGCAGCCGGTGAAGCGCATGACCATAGCAAAACCCATAACAGAGCAAACTGCCTGAATGAGGCCGGCATTCGTCATACTCTTTGCAAAAGCATTCAGTGCATTCATCGGCACGCCGCCAATGGCGCACATGATAATACCTACACCGATAAGGACGACACGAGCATCGTGGCCCTTTATCAGCAGGTAGACGGTGATAGCTACCAGTACCAAACCGGTAACTAACATAACGGTAGACATATAAATCCCTCTTTCCTTATGTATTGCCCTGAATGTACATCAGAGCATCCCATTACAAACAGCGTAAATTATATTTCTCAATTAAATACAAGTCAAGAGAACTCAAATGTATACATAAACAGACAATAAAACCAACACAAACACTCAAACTATAGCCTGTGCAGCCACCATTTTCTGCCAATCAGTTTATCTACTGTCTCAATGTACCATTATACTCATATCAATATATGTCCTCCCCTTGCAAATGCTGCTCCGATGATGCAATATAGAATATAACAAACAATCTTTCAGGTGAGCTATGGAAACTACCTTAATAAACTGGTCCCCTCTTTGGATTTCACTGCAAACCGCCATTACCACAATCATCATCGTATTTTTTCTCGGCACCCTGACGGCATGGTGGGTACTGCAACAGAAAAGCGAAGCCGTCAAAATACTGGCTGACGGCATTTTTACTCTACCCCTTGTCCTGCCCCCTACCGTCGTAGGCTTTTTGCTGCTGTACTTTCTCGGCAGCAATCGACTGGTGGGCAGATTCTTCGTTGAGCAATTCGGCCTGCAGATTGCCTTCACATGGATTGCCACCGTCATTACTGCTACAGCAGTCTCCTTCCCGCTGATGTACAAATCCGCCAAAGCCGCTCTGGAGCAGATTGACCCTGGTCTGTGGCTGACCGGACGCTCTTTGGGGATGACTGATTGGATGATATTCTGGCGTGTCATCCTGCCCAACGCACTGCCGGGACTGATATCCGGCGGCGTCCTTGCCTTTGCGAGAGCCTTGGGCGAATTCGGAGCGACCGCAATGCTGGCGGGAAACATTCTCGGACTGACCCGGACCCTTCCGCTGGCGATTTACTCCGAGGTCGCCGGCGGCGATATGGAGACTGCCGGCTGGTATGCCTCTGTCATCATCGCCATCTGCTTCATCATGATAATCGCTCTGAACTGGTATTTACACAAATGCCGCAAGAGAGAAAGACGAGAGCTGACAAAATGAGACAAAAGATGTTGACAATCATCTTCCTGCTGCTGCTTTGCAGTATCCTTGGTTGCGGCAGACAAGCGCGCCCTGCTGACTCAAAACCCGCTGCTGTCAGAATCGCCGCTGCCGCCAGTCTGGAAAAAATCCTGACTGGCAGACTGATACCCATGTACCTGCAAGCGCATCCCAGCGTAAAAATCGACGGCACCTACGCCAGCTCCGGCCAGCTCCAGATACAAATCGAGCAAGGCTTGCCGACAGACATTTTCATTTCTGCCTCAGTGAAACAGATGGACACACTAAAGCAAAAGGGCTTCATCAGTTCATCAAGAAATCTTCTGAAAAACGAGCTGGTGCTAATCGTCCCCAAAGAAGCCAGCAACCCGGCTATCAAATCCTTCCATGATTTCCCGGCGGCTAGGCACCCGGCTATCGGAGACCCCAAGAGCGTACCAGCTGGACAATACGCTAAGGAAGCTCTGACCTCGCTAAACCTTTGGGACAAAGTTGAAAAGGAGCTCAGCATGGGAACAAATGTGACGGAGGTCCTGAGCTGGGTAGCCGCAGGCAGTGCAGACGCCGGTCTCGTCTATGCCACTGATGCCGTCAGCAGTCAAAAGGTAAAGGTAATCGCCGCCGCTCCCGACGGCAGTCTGAACAAGCCGGTCGTATACCCTGTGGGCATACTGAAGAAATCTGCTGACCGTAAAGAGGCTGCGGATTTCGTTGATTTCCTTTGCAGCCAACCGGCACAAAAAGTATTTCGCGAGTATGGATTTCAAAATCCATAAGTAATATGCGAAACCGTATCGCCAAAAGAACCCACATATTCGTCCAATAGTCCAGTCACAACAAGGACAAACTGCCCATTGCAAAAAAAAAAAAAAAAACGGTATACATTTAGAAGAGTTTTATTAGACACTGTTATCAAAAATCGAGTTTAATGAATTGAATGAGGTGTTTTACAATGAACAAATTCGGTAAACTGTTGGTTGTCGGCGGCATTGTTGCTTCCATGGCTTTCACCGCTGGCTGCGGCGACGACAAGAAGCCTGCTGCCCCCCAGAAGTCCGTTGCTTCCTCCTCCTCTCAGAAGCCCGCTCAGAAACCGGCTGAGAACAAGCCTGCTGCCCCTGCCATCAAGGCTCCGGAGAATGCAAACTGGCGCTATCCTTCCTACATCAAGACTGAGGCTGACACTCCGAAGATGACCCCGGAGATTCAGAAAATCGTCGATGAATGCTACGCTGAAATGACTCTCCACAAGTCCGAAAAGGGCAAGCTGCTGAACGACTCCAAGATTAACGCCAACGACAAGCGCAATGTCCGCGACCTCTGGTTCCACGCCAAGGGCGAGAATCATGACAACAAAAACAAGTTCAAGAACTCCAAGGGCAAGGAAGTCTCTGCTCAGGAAGTCTACCATATCAAGTTCGTCGTTGATAAGGAAACCAGTGCTATCAAGAGCTGGCACTTCTATAAATACGTTGTTTCCCCGGAAGAGCCGGATGGAAAGACCATCACCATTAAAGAAGTTAAATGATTACAAAAGGGACTGTGAAATTTTTCACAGTCCCTTCCTTGATATATATGCTGTGAACAATGTCTGTAAGAAAACCGTTTATTTACCTCACCCACCGGCTACGCCGGTCCCCCCTCCCCAATGGGGAGGGTAATGACCTTCTCCTTTGGAGAAGGTGGCTCGCGAAGCGAGACGGATGAGGTCGGTGTCAGACTTTTTCACAGCCCTTTTTCATACACGATGCACGAGGTACTGTCGATGAAACGGACAATTATCGCGGGCTTAGCCGCCGGCCTTACCATGATGGCAAACATCGCCTTTGCCGAGATAAACCCCTCCTACTTCCAGACGGCTCTGAAAGACTATCCGGGCTGGCCTATTACCACCACCTGCACCCATTCAGATGTAAATGTGCGAGTAGCCCCCAACGCTTACTGTGAAGTAGTCGAAATCATACAGCCGGGAGAACTCTTTTATATCAGAGAAATCATCACAAAAGAAAACCATATATGGTGCAGTGGCTTTACTGCCAGAGGAACAAAGGGTTTTGTCTCTCATAAATTTCTTGACCGCAACTCACGATCGGAAATAAAGAGCGAGCGCTTCAGAGCCGCTTTTAACACATCCCGAATTCTTAACGGGTCAACCCTGGCTGCCGAAATGGGCATTCCCTGGAAATACAACCCTGAGAAAGTGGAAACACTGAAGCAGGAACAGTTCCCCTACGCTACCCATAGGTACAAAATAGGCAATAGCTGGGTACACGGCGAAAAGCAGCCTGACGGCGATTTCTGGCCCATAGCCGTTGTCATGCTCGACTCCAGCTATCAGATTGCCGGACTCGAGGTCGGTGATTATCTCACCCAGCAGAACCTCGAAGACTTCAGTAAAAATATGACCATCATCGGCTGGGATGGACCCTACAAGTATAAAGACGAAATAGCCTGGTACTATGAGGATGTGGTGGACAGACAGCCCCGCCCCGTCCAAGGTTTCAAAATCATTGCTCCACATAATACAATTCAGGAAATCCAATACTATAATATTCCGATAGATTGATAGGGACAAAAGCATCTCAAACCTCGTCCGGAAAAATGTGAAATTCTCAAAAAGTTCGTCAAAAAAAATGTAAAATTTGCCAAAAGTTCGTCCAGAAAAATGTGAAAATCATAAAGAAAGGTGCCACCATATATCGGCAGCACCTTGATAAAACGGAGTATAAATGCTATTATAACAACAGCGAAGGATGCTGATTGTTGCGAGTCAGCTCCCTATAGTGTTAGAGACGCCAACTACTGCAAATAGTTGGCGTCATTTCTTTTTAGACAATAAAACAGGGCGACTGCAAAATTGTTTGCAGTCGCCCTGTTTTATTTCTTCTCGTATCATATCATAATACTTATTTCTTTAATTATGCCACTTATTAGCGTTCTTTGATTGCTTCCAGCATAATGGCAGAAGCTTATCAAAAGATGTCGATTATGCAAATTGCATCATACCCTTGCTAAATTCCTGTTCAGAGACACCGGCACGCTTTGCCGCATCTGACAGTGAAAGAATGCCTTCCTTAACAAGTGAATAAAGCAATGAAATGCGGCCTTCCTGACGGCCTTTATTTAAGATATCCTTTGCCTCGTAATTAAGAATCTTTCCGCCCATGACGCTCTTCACTCCTTCCACAATCAATTCGTTATGTCTAGCCAAGCTGGCAACAATTACATTCACCATCTCTTTTATAGCCTTTTGGCTAAAAGATGTCAAGTCCCCTGATTCAATCAACAGATTAAGTTTGTTTTCTATTATAGCATATTCGTTGATAATTTCAGAGAGCTTTTCTTTGTCCTCCCCTGCTGTTTTCATCTGTCGTTCCAATACGAATGCATAAAATGGTATCAGAAAATACAGTTTCCGGTCAAAGATGGAATCCAAGGTGTAGCTTTGCATTTTCATCACTGCAATGTCGTAGGACAGTTCTCCTCCGGGCGTTATCATCCGAATGGTCATCTTATCACTAAGCTTCTTGTTTGAACGGAGATACAGCACCCCGGTATGTGGAAAGGTAACAGTCAGCACATCACCATACAGTTCCTTCGGGTCAAGAGCAATCTGTGTGTCGTATTCAAACAGTCTTACCAGCATACTGCTGTCACCGGTGCTCTGGCATTCCAAATGGTATTTTTTATCCGTTTCCCCTTTTACAACAAAGCTGCTATCGGTTATTCTTTTTTCTCCCGGTCCATCCTGCTGATTAAGGAAATGTTCGTTCTGGCCGAAAACAATCTGCTCGTCCCCACGATAGTTTTCTCCGAACATTTCATTGATGACCGGCAGCACCAGCTCCGGGCAATCATTTATAAGTGTACGAAACACATCATCGTAAGGGGTTCCTATATATCGTTTTCCTGCAAGATTAACACCTCCTGTGAATATTATAGCACATATTAGCCGATGTTCCAAACATTCAATCTATTATAAACATAATTTTCTAAAATTTATTCCTTTACTATTTCAAAATGTCACACATAGTACATATAGTCAGTGAGAAGAGCAAATCGGTTGCAAGCGTCGGAGCGCGGCGGTGGAAATAATGTCTGCCCTAGAAGATATTATCTCTATCGCTTCTCCGCTGTGGCGTGAGCTAAGAAGAACTCTTCTCCCCGGTGGGTGCTGATGTATCGGAGGATGGTCAGCAGCTAGGGATGCTGAGTGTCTACAAGCCCGACACCAAAGGCACCCACCGGGATTGCAAAGGAAGTCAAAAGCAACAACGCCTAAATATGGGAAAGCTGTGTTCCTGCTGCATTGCTCGTACGTCTATGCAAAGACCTCTCATGTGCAAAACCGGGGCTCCGCAGTGTCTCTCATCTATCGGCAAGTTTGCTCATATTCCGCAAAATCAATATTTATCCCTATCGAAACAGCCCAGAGGCTCATTGAAAATCAGTGAGTCTCTGGGCTGTTTTTATAGGGAATCCTCATTCGGCACAAAAAAACAGCCTGATATCAGACTGTTCTCGCTTTCTTAACAAAGAATTAATTTGTTTGCAAACATTTTAAGTCTGTGTTATCATTTAGTAAATTTTGTTCATTTTCTTAATACATATTTTAAGATTTCGGAGGGAAAATGAAATGACCTCGCAAGAATTACTAGAAATGTTAACAAAAATCCAAGATATGAAATGTGAAAATCAAACTCTTGAAATAAAAAAGGCACTTCAGGGGACTCCCAAAAGACTATATGATACGCTTTCCAGTTTTTCCAATCAGGACGAAGGCGGCATCATAATTTTCGGTGTCGATGAACAGTCTGATTTTGCAGAAACCGGCGTATATGATGCGCAGGCCTTACAAAAAGGAATTAATGAACAATGCCTACAGATGGAGCCTATTGTAAGACCGATTCTTACAGTTGCGGAAAAGCAGGGAAAACTTTTTGTTTCGGCTGAAATACCGGGTATTGATTTAGCGGAACGCCCCTGCTATTACAAAGGGCAGGGCAGGCTTAAAGGATCATATCGCCGCATTGGGGACAGCGACGAACCAATGACGGAATATGAAATATACAGTTTTGAAGCATACAGAAAAAAATATCAGGATGATATACGGCCGATTGAGAGGGCAACAATACAGACATTTGATGCAAACAAACTTCAGGCGTATCTTCTGGATCTTAAAATAGGAAAGCCAAACCTTTCTTCTTTGCCAGACGAGGAAGTCAAGTCCTTAATGAGCATAATCGTTAATGGTCATCCATCACTTTATGCCAATCTTCTTTTCGGCATCTATCCACAGGCATTTTTTCCGCAGCTTTGTATAACTGCCGTTATGATTCCCGGAACAGAGATGGGGGCTTTAAGCAGTGACGGCAAAAGATTTCTGGATAATAAAAAACTGGAAGGTACAGTACCGCAGATGCTTGAGGCTGCAATAAACTTTGTTACTCAGAACACAAGGCAAAGCACTGTGATAAACCCTAGTACCGGCAAAAGAGAAGATATCCCAGAGTACCCTTATATTGCTGTCAGAGAAGCCATACTGAATGCGCTGGTACACCGCGACTACAGCATTCACACGGAAGGTATGCCCATAAGGATACTGCTTTTCAGTGACCGGCTGGAAATACACAGTCCTGGTGGTATTTACGGCAAAATCAATATCAGTCAGCTTGGCAAAGTACAGCCTGACACACGCAATCCTGCACTGACCAGTGCCCTAGAAGTATTAAAAGTAACAGAGAACCGATACTCCGGCATTCCGACCATAAAAGAAGCCTGCCGCAGTGCAGGACTGCCTGAACCGGAATTCCTTGATAAGCGGGGTACCTTTATTGTCATTTTCCGAAAAAAAGAAGAAGCACCGGCAGCTGAACCATTGACAGGAAGCAGAAAGGATCTCCTTGCCTTCTGCAAGACCAAGCGCACCCGACATGAGATCGCTCAGTATTTGGGTATAAAATCCGTTTCCTATGCCGTACGCAAATATATAAATCCACTGGCGGATGAAGGGAAACTTATCCTGACTATTCCAGACAAGCCGGGAAGCCCGAATCAGTTGTATTATTCTTTATAAAAAACTTCCTGAAGATATCTTCCTCTGCAACAGCATTATCTGTACCTCCAAAGTCAAAGGGGCTGTCGACTAATTTTCATTAGTGCGACAGCCCCTTTTCATGCCATTATTTATCTTTGTTACCCCTCCGACCTCGCTGCGCTCGGCCACCTCCCCTACAGGGGAGGCTCAACGGAGTGTCTTTGGAGACTATCAGTAGAGCTTTTCCATTACGTCGTCGCTGATGGCGAAGGTATGCTCAGCTGCCGGGAAGGTACGCGCCTCCACGTCGGTCTTGTAGTCCTGCATTGCCTGAAGGATGATGTCATGGACATTTGCATACTTTCTGACGAACTTAGGGCAGAAGCCATTGGAGAAGCCAAGGAGGTCATTGCAGACGAGAACCTGTCCGTCACAGCCGTTGCCGGCACCGATGCCGATAGTGGCTGCGGTGGTCAGCGACTCGGTGACCTTCTTCGCAAGAGCCGCCGGTACGCACTCCAGCACGATGGCAAATGCTCCGGCTTCTTCCAGTGCCTTTGCATCCTCGATGAGCTTCTTGGCCGCAGCTACATCCTTGCCCTGTACCTTGAAGCCGCCGAGCGTATTTACCGACTGGGGAGTGAGGCCGATATGACCGCAGACAGGGATGCCTGCCTCGACCATTTTCTTTACCAAGGGAGCAACTTCACTGCCGCCCTCCAGCTTTACAGCGGCGCAGCCGCCCTCTTTCAGCAGGCGTCCTGCGTTGCGGATGGCATCTGCCATATCAGCCTGATAGCTCATGAAGGGCATATCGCCTACTACCATGCAGTGATCATTGCCGCGCATTACCGCTGCCGTATGATGAACCATATCGTCCATGGTGACGGGGATAGTGGATGTGTAGCCCAGCATTACATTTCCTAGAGAGTCACCGACCAGTATCATGTCGATACCGGCTTCATTGACGATCTTTGACATTGCAAAGTCATAGGCAGTGACCATAGAGATTGGCTTGCCCTCTGCTTTCATTTTTGCGATGTCGCTTACAGTAATCATTTTTGCCATTGTTGTTTACCCCTTTTTACCTTTCTTTAACATTTGCGCGATGGTTTCTTTGCATAACGCTTCGTAAACCTCCCTCATGTTGGGAGAAAGTGCCAGCCGATGGCGATCCACGGTATCGGTATCTCCTCTGGCTATGGGTCCCGTCAGGACATCTATCGCATTTCCTGTCCGGGAAAGATTGTTCACGGTGTTTTTCACCAGCGGCATGATGGCTGCCAGCCCGTCCTCAGGTCTGTCCATCCAAGGAGAAAAAATCTCCTGAGCCATAGCTGTCAGTGTCACCAGATAGTTGCAGGCGATGCAGGCGGCAGCGTGATACCTTGCCCTGCTCTCTTCGTCGTCGGGAACAGAGAAGGTCTTTGCCCCCAGAAGTTCAGCCATCTCCTGCAAAAAGAGTGAGACTTCCCCTTCACCGGCCACAGCACAAAAGATCCCTGCGAATATGTCAGTGTCTTCTTTCGCTGCGGGAGTGAATGTCTGGAGCGGATGGAGACTGCCTACGCCGATACCCAGTTCCTTCAGTGGCATCAGCGGGGCAAGTGTCGTCGCGCCCGAGACATGAAAAGCATACTTAGGCCGTCCTTGTGCCGGCAGCTGTGCCAGAGCTGATGCCAGCTCCTTCGCCGCCCAGGCTATCCTGCCGTCAGTAATAGTGAGGGCAATAATGTCCGCACCTTTGACCGCGGCGACAATATCGTCGTCGCGGTGAGTGACCGCAATAATATCCTGTCCACGGTATTTCAGAGCATTGGCCAGGGCACTGCCCAGACGCCCGCCGCCGATGACGGCAAATTTATACTTTTTCATATTTCTCACCTGCACACAGTATACCATAATACAATGAAAAAACAAATCTATAAAAAGGAGCTGTGAAAAAGGTCTGACGCAGACCTCATCCGTCTCGCTTTGCGAGCCACCTTCCCCAGAGGGGAAGGTCTTTCCCCTCCCAAATGGAGAGGAGAATCGGCATAGCCGATGGGTAAAGTAAATAAACGGTTTTCTTATATACTTTATTCAACAGCACTATACCAAAGAAAAAGAGACTGCTGCACGAACTGAACTCAAAGCCTCCCCTGCAGGGGAGGTGCCCGAAGGGCGGAGGGGTAATGGAACGATCCCGATTACCCCCCAGTCACCTTCGGTGACAGCCCCCCCTAAATGGGGGCCTTTATGTTGTGCAACAGTCTCTGTTATTTACCTCGCGACAAGCAAGTAAATTGCCTGTCTGCTTGTTGGCTATTGATTATTGATTACTGATTATTCGTAGAGAGGATACTTCTTGCAGAGTGCATCGACGCGGGCGCGAGCCTCGTTCTTTGCCTCCTCGCTCTCCGGGTTCTCAAGAACCAGAGCGATGATAGCAGCAACCTCTGCCATATCCTCTTCCTTGAAGCCACGGCTGGTGAGAGCCGGGCTGCCCAGACGGAGACCGCTGGTGACGAACGGAGAGAGCTTCTCGAAGGGGATGGTGTTCTTGTTGGCGGTGATGTTTACCTCATCGAGAACATTCTGAGCTACCTTACCGGTGATGTTCTTGTTGGTGAGGTCAACCAGCATCAGGTGGTTGTCGGTGCCGCCGGATACGAGGCGGAAGCCGCGGTCGGTAAGACCCTTGGCGAGAGCCTGAGCGTTCTTAATAATCTGAGCCTGATAGTCCTTGAACTCGTCGGTGAGAGCTTCGCCGAGAGCAACGGCCTTGGCTGCGATGACGTGCATGAGCGGACCGCCCTGGATGCCGGGGAAAATGGCCTTGTTGAACTGCTGACCGAACTCAGCGTCACGGCACATGATGAGACCGCCGCGAGGTCCGCGAAGGGTCTTGTGGGTGGTGGTGGTAACTACATCAGCATAGGGTACCGGAGACGGATGGAGTCCGGCAGCTACGAGACCGGCGATGTGAGCGATATCTACCATGAGATATGCGCCGACCTTCTTGGCGATTTCGCCGAGGCGGGGGAAGTCGATGACGCGGGGATATGCAGAAGCACCGGCAACAATCATCTTGGGCTTGCATTCCATAGCAGTCTTTTCGAGAGCATCGTAGTCGATGACTTCGCTGCCTTCAGCAACGCCGTAGGAAACGATATTGAAGTACTTGCCGCTCATGTTTACCGGTGAACCGTGGGAGAGATGTCCGCCATCGGTGAGGTTCATACCCATAACGGTATCGCCGGGGGTCAGGAGAGCGAAGAATACAGCCATGTTGGCCTGTGCGCCGGAGTGGGGCTGTACGTTGACATACTCTACGCCGAAGAGCTTCTTGGCGCGGTCGATAGCCAGCTGCTCAGCGACATCTACGAATTCGCAGCCACCGTAGTAGCGCTTGCCGGGATAGCCCTCAGCATACTTGTTGGTGAGAACGCTGCCCTGAGCTTCCATAACAGCCTTAGAGACGATGTTCTCGGATGCGATAAGCTCCAGCTTGGTGCGCTGACGGCCGAGCTCTTTATCGATGGCTTCAGCGACAGCAGGGTCAACTTTTTTCAGTTCATCCATCATTGCCATTGTGTTTTCCTCCAATTCGATTTCAAAATTTATTTATTTTCTAAATCCATTATTTTACCTACGCGGCGAGCGTGACGCCCTCCGGCAAAGGTAGAGGATAAATACGCACGGATTATCTCTACAGCCGGGCCGGGTCCGGTAACGCGGCCGCCCATGCAGATGACATTGGCATCATTGTGCTCACGGGACATCTTGGCACTGAATGCATCGGTGCAGAGGGCGGCACGAATGCCGTTTATCTTGTTGGCCGCAATGGAAATGCCGATGCCGGTACCGCAGAGGAGAATACCTCTCTCGGCGCGGCCTTCGTTGATTTCCTTGCAGAGTTTCTCGGCGATGTCCGGGTAGTCTACAGAATCGGCAGTGTAGGTGCCGATATCATTTACTTCAATAGGGTCGTTTGCATCCAGAGGACTGACGGCCAGCTCGGCGAGGAATTTCTTGATTTCTTCCTTCAGCTCCAGAGCGCCGTGGTCACAGCCGATGACCAGCTTCATAACTGTCATCCCTTTCAAAAATGATAATTAAAAACATTGTAGCATAAAAGTCAGGGAGTGTGAATAGGTCTGACAATGTATACGGATTGGAATTAAATAATTCTTCCTCCGGCTGCCTTCCGCAATCTGTTCATGATGGCAACCCCTAGTCCCTCATCGGGAACGACGGGACAGAGCAAGCTGTCCACCGGCAGCTCATCGAAAAATCTCAGACTGTCATAGAGACCGGCAGCAATCTCCCGTAGGCTTTCCCGGCTGCCTATAGAGCATTTGTAATCGCTCTCAAAGTCAGGATAGTCCTCGGCAAAGAGAAGTACGCCTACCTGCTCACCGGCAGCCACCCGCCGCCGATACTCTGTCCTGAGAGCTTCTCCGTCCGTGACAAGAGTCAGCGGTGCCTTGGGGGCATAATGAGTATATTTCATACCGGGAGCCATCGGTGCCCGCTTCAGTCCGGCTTCCGGCTCAGGTTTATTTTTCACTGCCGCCAACTTCACCGTACCGATTATCTCCCGGAGCATTTCCTCAGTGATTGCCCCCGGACGCAAAATGGTGACAGTATCTTCTCCGTCGGCTTCGGTACAGTCAACGATAGTCGACTCGATACCCCAGTCAGTAGAGCCGCCGTCAAGGACAGCTCCTATCCTGCCCGATAAGTCATGGCAAACAGTCTCTCCATTGGTGGGACTGGGACGACCTGATATGTTGGCACTTGGCGCTGCTATCGGCAAGTCGGTCGCCAATATCAGGTCTCTTGCCACCGGATGGTCAGGCATCCGTACAGCCACCGTATCCAGTCCGCCGGTAACAGCATCGGGAACACAGGCTGCCCGGGGCAGGATGACTGTTATTGGGCCGGGCATGAAAGCGGCAAAAATCTTCTCCGCTGTGGCTGTGACCCGGCTGACGATATTCTTTATTCCGGCGAAGTCTGCTACATGAAGAATCAGCGGGTTATCGGAGGGACGACCCTTCGCTTCATATATTTTGCGGCAGGCTCTCTCGTCCAGTCCGTTCCCTCCGAGGCCATAAACCGTCTCGGTGGGGAACGCCACCAGCTCACCCGCTTTGAGCAGCTCTGCCCCCCGGCTGATGGCCCGGCGGTACTCCGGACTGCCGGAGTCCTTCACATTGTATATTTCGGTGTTCATCATTTTTTCTTCATTATCACTACGCGGGGATGACCGGCCAAGTCACGGATGACATTGATGCTCTCCGGGGCATAGGCTCCTGCCTGTCGTCCCAGTCCGGCTACCTGCTCGCCCTGCTCGGCGCCAATCTCCACCGCCAGAAATCCGCCCGGCTCCAGATAATCGGGGGCTTCATCAATCAGCCGCCGATAAAAATCAAGTCCGTCCGCGCCGCCGCAGAGAGCCAGCTCCGGCTCCGCCTGCACCTCCGGCGGCAGGGATGCCATTTCATCTTTTCTTATGTACGGCGGATTTGAAAGAATAGCTGTGCATTTTGTTCCCGGCTCCAATGCTCCGAACAAATCTCCCTGTCGGACAGTGACCCACTCTGCCGCCGCCAATACTTCGGCATTTTTCTCGGCTACGGCCAGTGCCTCGGTCGAAATATCGGTTGCTGTCATTTTGACCCTGCCCTTCATTTCAAGGGCAACGGTTATGGCGATAGCTCCGGTGCCGGTACAGATATCCGCTACCTTCAGGTCATCACCGGAGTATTTCTTCAGCTCCGTGACAGCCGTCTCTACCAGTATCTCGGTGTCCGGCTGCGGCACCAGCGTGTCATGAGTGACGATGAAATCCCGACCGAAGAACTCTCTCCGACCGAGGATATAAGCCACCGGCTCACGCTTGCCGCGTCGCCGTACCAGCTCGCGAAACTCATCCAGCTCCGTCTCCTGAAGTGGCTGGTCAAAATGGGTATACAGCTGTATGCGGGACAATCCCAGCACTTCGCCCAACAGCAGCTCGGCATCAAGGCGAGGACTTTCTATTCCCTTCTTTTGAAAAAAATCTGCTGTAATGGTCAGCAGCTCAGTAACAGTACGGGCCATACACAGACTCCTATCTGCGGCAATGCTCTGTCAGTGGTTTTCCTTCAGTCGTTCCGTCTGGTCAGCGGTGATAAGGGCATTTATCAGCTCATCGAGATCACCGGCAATAACATCGTCCAGACGGTGCAGGGTCAGACCGATACGGTGGTCGGTAACACGCCCCTGCGGGAAGTTGTAGGTACGGATTCGCTGACTCCGGTCGCCGGTTCCTACCTGCGCCTTGCGGTCGGCAGCCATCGCGTTGTTCTGCTCGGTCTGTAGCTTCTCGTAGAGACGGGCTCTGAGAACCAGCATTGCTTTATCTTTATTTTTCCGCTGGGACTTCTCATCCTGACAGGTGACTACCATGCCGGTAGGAAGATGGGTGATGCGGATAGCCGTCTCCGTCCTGTTTACATACTGCCCGCCGGCACCGGAGGCACAGTATGTATCGATGCGCAGCTCATCGGGGCGAATGTCTATCTCGACTTCCTCCGCCTCCGGCAGAACCGCCACCGTGACTGCACTTGTCTGTATCCTTCCCTGCGATTCCGTGGTGGGGATACGCTGGACTCGATGAGTCCCCCGCTCATATTTCATCCGGCTGAAGGCTCCGTATCCCTCGATGGAGAAGGATACTGTCTTGAAGCCCCCCAGCTCAGTCTCGTTCGCTTCGATTATTTCTGTCCGCCAGCCACGGCTCTCGGCGTAGCGGGAGTACATACGAAGGAGGTCAGCGGCAAAGAGAGCCGCTTCCTCGCCGCCGACACCGCCACGTATTTCCACGATGACCGATTTATCGTCATTGGGGTCCTTCGGCAGCAGCAGGCGTGGCAGGTCAGCCTCTATCTTTTCCTTTTCATCCCGGAGCGTGGACAGCTCATCTGCGGCCATATCCCGCAGCTCTTTATCGGAGGAGCTGTCATCAAGAATCAGCTTCGCCTCTTCTATTCCGTCATTTATTTCCCGGTACCGGGCAATAGTCTGCGCCACCGGCGTGAGGCTGGCGTGCTCCTGAGAGAGCTTTCTGTATTTATCTACATCGGCTATTATCGTCGGGTCAGCCAGCATTGATTCCAGCTCACGGTATTTTGATTCAAGGGCGAGAAGTCTCTTCAGCATATATTATTCCTCTATTGTTTCCGAGGCCACGGATGGACTCAGTTCATTCTCATCACTTAGGGGCGCCATCCCATATCGGAGATTGATGTAGCTGCCGCTGCCGGCCGGAATATCTTCCTCCGCCAGTACGGCCTTCAGGGATTCGATGGCTACCTCTACCATTTCATCGCCCGGCTCATTGGTGGTGAGACGCTGGAGCCAGAGACCCGGCAGGATGAAAATGTGCATCAGACCATTGGGATGCTTGCCCGCCAGTCTGATAAGCTCGTAGGAAATACCGGCAATGACCGGCAGCAGCACGATGCGGCTGACGATACGCTCTACCAGACTGGGCCAGCCCAGAAAGGCAAAGACGAAAATGCTGACAATCATGACGATAAGCAGGAACGCCGTACCGCAGCGGGGATGGAAGCGGGAGCACTTCTGAACATTGGCTACCGTCAGAGCCTCACCCTTTTCAAAGCAGTGAATGGTCTTGTGCTCGGCTCCGTGGTACTGGAATACCCGATAGATACCTTCCATGCGGGAGATAGAAAAAATGTAGATAAGGAACACAGACAGGCGGAGACAGCCCTCAAAAATATTCAGATAGAAGGGATCCTCGGTGACGGCGTGAAAATACTTCACCGCGTATGTGGGAATAGCGACAAACAGCACCGCAGCCAGCACAAAAGCGAAAATCATGGTCATGACTACTTCGCTGTCGGACATTTCCTCGTCGTCCTCTCCGGCCATCTGGGCAGAGTATGACAGGGAACGCATTCCCAGCACCAGTGATTCTCCCAGCGACACTATCCCACGCAGGAACGGTGCCTTAAATATAGGATAGCGGTCGCCGAGACTTTCTACCGGCTTCACCTGAACGGCAATGTGTCCATTTGCTTCACGGACTGCCGTAGCCACGCTGCCGGGGGCTCGCATCATTACGCCCTCGATAACAGCCTGACCGCCAACTGTTGGTTTTTCCTCTGACATTTATTGACCTCACTATTGCATACTAATTCAATGTAACAATTTATTTTACCACAAAGGGCGGCGAGTGCCTATAGCAGTGTATAAAAAAGGGCGCAGCGAAAACGACGGCGCAGTTATCTGACCTGCACCCAGTATCTAAGTTAAGGTAGCAAAAAAGGATGTCGCCTAAGCGACAGCCTTTGATGACTGAATAGCAATTCGAGAAATTACTTGCGGCCATAACGCTTGTTGAACTTCTCGATACGGCCACCGGCAGCGACATCACGCTGACGACCAGTGAAGAACGGATGGCACTTGGAGCATACGTCTACACGGAGCTCAGTGGCAGTGGAACCGGTCATGAAAGTGTTACCGCAACCGCAGATAACCTTGCAATCCTGATACTGAGGATGGATTCCTTCGCGCATTATTTACACCTCTCTTTTCCCCGGTTGGGAGTGATACAAGCCCACTCTGCGCAGGCTTGGTGCCAAGCTTCCCGTTTTGGGGAAAAGCCGGTCATTAGCATTGTAAACAGACGACAATTCGTCCATTACGATTGAATAGTATAGCATAGGCTTTTAGCTAATGCAAGAGAAATTATTGGTTAAATATAGTATTCTATGTTCTTCTCCCGAACCAGATGGAATGCCTTGAATATCTTTTCCCGGTAGCGCTGGAAATCCTCTCCGGAACGATCCTGTACCAGATTTCTCTCGATAGGAAGAATCGTATGAACTCTGCCGGGATGAGCGTCCATGATAAACACCCTGTTCCCCAGAAAGATAGCTTCGTCGATGTCATGGGTAACAAAAATAACGCTCATTTCCCGGTCGGAGCAAATCTTCAGCAGCAGCTCCTGAAGTTCCATACGAGTGAAATTATCCAGTGCCCCAAAGGGTTCATCCATGAATAGTATTTCCGGCTCAAGCGACAGACTGCGGGCGATAGCCGTCCGCTGACGCATACCGCCGGACAGTTCATGGATAAAGGATCCCTCGTAACCATCCAAATGCATCAGGTGAAGGTATTCCAAGGCTCGCTCCCGGCATTCTGCTTTGCTGTACTTCTTTTGCAGCTCCATGCCAAAGGCAACATTTTCCAGCACCGTCTTCCACGGGAAAAGGGCGTAGTCCTGAAAGACGAAGGCACATTCCGGCTGCGGCTCCGACACAAGCCGCCCTTTTTGCACGATGCTGCCTTCGTCCGGCAAGTCAAGACCTGACATCAGCCGCAGCAAGGTACTTTTGCCGCAGCCGGACGGCCCCAGCAGACAGACAAACTCATTGTGTCCTATTTCCAAGGAAACATTGTCGAGTATTAGTGTCTGTTCCTCGCCGCGCTTAAAAGCTTTACTAACATTCTTTACCTCCAGCATCCTGCTCACCTCCGTTCATTCGCCTGCCCTGTCCTGCCAGCGCAGCAGGTGTCGCTGAATTCTTTCAAATATCCACATCACAGCTGTGACGACCATCCCGATGAAGATTATGCCGACTATCACCTTTCCGTAATCACCGAAATCGGAATAGTATTTTACATACCAGCCTATACCGGATGTAGCGCCTATCATTTCCGCCGAAGTCAGCAGAATAAATGAAAAGATAAGACCGACGCCGCAGCCTGTCAGCACCTGGGGAGTAATGGCCGGCAAAATGATAGCAAACAGCATCTCCCGCTCGGTCACGTGCAGCATTCTGGCCGCGTCTATCAGCTTCCGGTCAATCTGCACCGTGGCATTCAGCGTACTGACAAAGATTGGCCAGAAGGCCCCGATGAATATGACGAATATCGACGCCAGCTTAAATGTCGGCAGCAGTGCGATGGCATAGGGAATGTAAACAATGGGCGGTACAGAGCTCATTACCTTTGCGATAGGATGTACCGCACGGAAAAGTCTCTGCCTCCAGCCTGTCAGCAACCCCAAAGGGATAGCTGTTATTAGTGCCAGACCGTAAGCACTTCCCAGCAGCTCCATGGAGCTCATCAGGCCCTGAATGATTTCCGGAACATTGTCAACGAAAAGCTGCAGCACATACCCCGGAGTGGGAAACAAAAACGGATC
>JAZLHS010000125.1:0-1409 GCA_045616885.1 Selenomonadaceae bacterium
GTCCGCGTGATAGTGTGGGGCCAGCTGCCCGCGGTGACGCAGTCCATAGCAGCGGGCGACATTTACCGTTGCCATATTTATTGCCGTAGGTACATCAAGTCCCAGTCGCACTGCCTTTGCAATAATGCGGTTCATGTCGCCATCAGCAATCAAATCCGACGGATGACAGTCATCCACCGCCCACAGGCAGAAGGGAGCAGTATACCGGTTCACCAGCGGCAGAAGGGCTTCCATATTCTTGGCTGCAGAGCCTTCTCTTATCTGAAGATACATTCCGGCCTCAAGCCGCGCTCTGCCCTCCTCCACGGTAGAGCATTCATGGTCGGTGCGAATACCAGCCGCCGCATAGGCCTGCAAATCCCGTCCCAAAACTCCGGGAGCATGGCCATCCACAAAAGCCTGCTCACAGAGAGCCAGCTTGTCATACACCATGGAATCGCCCATGATGACTCCCGGGTAATTCATCATTTCCGCCAGACCGATACAATATTTCTGCTCTATCAGCGGAGCCAGCTCATCGGCGGTCAATGAAGCTCCCGAATCCTCCAGCGGGGTTGCCGGCACACAGCTTGGCAGCATGAAAAACACATCCAGCGGCAGTTTTTTCGCCGCTTGAAGCATGTAGTCAAGTCCGTTTGCTCCTGCTACATTGGTAATCTCGTGAGGGTCAGCGACAACGGCCGTGGTTCCCTGCGGCACGACTGCCCGAGCGTACTCAGCCGGACTGAGCATCGAGCTTTCGATATGCACATGAGAATCAATAAAGCCCGGCACCGCATATCGCCCTGCACCGTCGATTTCATGCTGACCGGAATAGCTGCCGATACCGGCAATCCTTCCGTGAGAAACGGCAATGTCTCCGAGGATAAATTCTCCGGTCACTGAATGAAGCACCTGTACATTTTTTATTACCAGCTCTGCCGGCTGCTGGCCTCTTGCCACCTGTACCAGCTCACGCAGCAACTCTTTTTTCATTGTATTATCCTCCTGATGATAGCGTTTGTCTGATTATCGTTTATTTTACAGCTGATGTCATGTAGGGGGCGCCCGCAGTCGACCAGAAACAGAAGTATACGGTTATATGTTGTCACCCCTCCGCCCTTCGGGCACCTCCCCTAGAGGGGAGGCATGGGGAGTCGCCATCACCTGAACGCCTCCCATTTAGGGGAGGTAAGCGAGCGCAGCGAGGTCGAAGTGGTGACGGTAGGCTGTCCTTTGTCTGACCGCGAGACGGGTGAGGTAAAGTCCGCCCTTTTCAAGGGCGGGGGACCGCCGCTAGGCGGTGGTGGGTTAATAAGATATTTCTTTTTCTGTTACCCTCCACCATGCTTCGCATGGTCCGCCTCCCTGCACGCAGGGAGGACATTGAACACCGGCTATGACTTACCTACACAGGGAGGGCATTGGAC
>JAZLHS010000126.1:0-7514 GCA_045616885.1 Selenomonadaceae bacterium
CTCACAGAACGACATGGCTACGATCCGACTTTATTAAGCTTTCCACAGGCCATGGAGATTGCAGTAGGCATATACAGCCTGAATCTCCTCGCCCTCCATCATTACGAAGGCCGCTTCGGGAGCATCTCCCGGCTTCAGCACCTTCCGCTGATTTCCTAAACTCGTCTGAAGCGATATCCACTCGATATAGTGATTTTCCTGCATGGGATGAGCAGTCTCACCGACTACAACTCGAACCATGTTTCCGTCGACCTTATAGACCGGCACATGTTTTTCCTTGGCACCATCGGTAGTGTTTGCCTTCATCAGTACCATCTCTTCGCCACAGCAGATGAGCGGGCTTCCCGTCTTCTTTACCATGGCCACGATCTGACCGCATTTCCGACACTTGTAAAATTGCTGCTCCATTTCCCATACCTCCTTTTCAACTATATGGGTAAATAGGTGAATCACTCTCTGTCCGTATGGACTTCCACCTCAACGCAGTCAAGGGGGCCTGCTATAGGAACAGAGGGCTTACGGATAACAATAGTGGAAGATTTCGCCATAGGCATAGCTTTCAGAAGTTCGGTGTTCACATGATGACCAAGAGCCTGAAGGAGCATAAAGCGCTTATTCTCTACATTGTCACGAACGATAGCGTATACAGTGGCCGACTGGACAGCATTTATCGGGTCATCCGCCGCCGCTGCACTGTCATCCTTCGTCTCTATCTCTACATCAATAAAGAACTTCTGTCCCTGTTCACGCTCATATTCGTAAAGACCGTGAAAACCGTAGAACATCATGTTTTTAATGCGAACCTTTGCCATTTCGATACCTCCTGATATGTCATACCCCAATTGGGTAACACCCTATTTGATTATCCTATTCGTCATTAGTTACCTTTTTCCTGCTAATTCTCCACTTATAAAAACAATTATTTCCCTTTACCCCGCAATGCATCTGTGATATCATAAAAAATTATCATCAATTGAAAAGCACCTATCATTTTCTATATCAGTTTATACAGGAGGCACCATAAATGACTGCAAAAAGACTTGACCCCATGAGCTTCGATTTCCCCATAGAAAAGATGATGAACGGCTACTACGCCGACATTTACTTCATGCGTGAGCAGGATATTCTCCGCCGGGAAAACTGCACTGACCGCGTCACGCTCCAGATTTTCCAGCGTGACTACGCCGTTCTCTGCGGTGTTGACGAAGCTATCGCTCTCATCAAGCGCTGCTCCCACAATCCTGAGTCCATCAAGATTCGCGCTCTCCACGACGGCGACGAGGTCGAGCCCTGGGAGACCATCATGACCATCGAAGGCAATCCTGCCGACTTCGCCCATCTTGAAACTGTATATCTCGGTATTCTGGCTCGCCAGACGAAGGTCGCTACCAACTGCCGACGCTGCGTAAAGGCCGCCGGTGACAAGCCGGTGCTTTTCTTCCCGGCTCGTTTCGACCACTATCTTGTTCAGGAAAGCGACGGCTACGCTGCCAAAATCGGCGGCATGTCCGGTATCTCCACCCCGGCCAATGCAAAGGTCTGGGGCGTTGAGGCCGCCGGTACCATCCCCCACGCCCTCATTGCTTCTCTCGGTGGTGACAGCGTGAAGGCCGCTCAGCTCTTCGACAAGTACATGCCTGCCAATGTAGCCCGCATTGCCCTTGTTGACTTTGACAACGACTGCGTCGGTACCAGCCTGAAGGTCGCCCGTGCTCTTGGTGACAAGCTGGCCGGTGTCCGCCTCGATACCTCCGGCACTATGGTCGACAAGTCTCTGGCTGACCAGATGGGCCACTTCCAGCCTACCGGCGTAAACGCCCAGCTTGTTCACAATGTTCGCACTGCTCTCGATGCCGAAGGCTTCACTAAGGTAAAGATTGTCGTTTCCGGCGGATTTACTCCGGAGCGTATTCAGAGCTTTGAAGCTGCCGGTGTCCCGGTAGATGTCTACGCTGTCGGCAGCTATATCTACAGCGGCAACACCGACTTCACCTCTGATGTTGTCCTCCTCAACGGTCAGCACTGTGCCAAGGCCGGCCGCCGCTATACCGACAACCCGCGCCTTGAGGATGTAGACTGATTATGGGAGATTTCTTCGTACTGCTGCTGATTGCTTGCATGATTGCCTATGCCTTCGGCGACAGAATATTCACTCGTTGATTTGAAATAAGGAAAGTAATAAATGCCTATAAAAATACCAAACAATATCCCTGCTGCTGCCACCCTCAGCAATGAGAACATCTTCTTCATGGACGCAAACCGCGCCTACGGACAGGATATCCGTCCGCTGAAGCTCCTGATTCTGAACCTGATGCCCACGAAGGTAGTAACAGAAACTCAGCTGCTTCGCCTGCTGGGCAACACGCCGCTTCAGGTAGAAGTGGATTTCATCTATACCGAGTCCTACAACCCTCAGCACATTTCTGCCGAGCATCTGACCGAGTTCTACGGCACCTTCGCTGATGTCCGCCACAAGAAATACGACGGATTCATCATTACCGGTGCGCCGGTAGAGCAGATGCCCTTCGAGGAAGTCGCTTACTGGCCGGAGATGGTGGAGATAATGGAGTGGTCAAAGACCAATGTATTCTCCACTTTCCACATCTGCTGGGGTGCACAGGCCGGCCTTTATCATCACTACGGCATTAAGAAGTACGATGTCCCGGCCAAGGTATTCGGCGTCTTCCGCCACCATCTCTGCGTTGAGCATGAGATGCTCTTCCGAGGCTTCGACGACGAGTTCTTTGTTCCCCACTCCCGCCACACAGAGCTGAAGCGAGAGGACATTGAGAAGGTTCCCGCCCTCACCATCATGGCCGAGGCCGAAGATCCCGCCGGTGTCTACTGCGTTGCTAATCTAAAGAAGCGTCAGTTCTTCATCACCGGTCACGCCGAGTACGACCCTCTCACTCTGAAGGCAGAGTACGACCGTGATGTGGCCGCCGGACTTCCCATCAATGTACCGGCCAACTACTATCCCGGTGATGACCCCACTAAGATGCCTCAGGTTCGCTGGCGCTCGGTAGCCAATCTCCTGTTTGCCAACTGGCTCAACTACTACGTATATCAGGAGACCCCCTACGAGCTTGACCGCATCACTCCTGTAGAAGATTAAAGGACAGCTAGCTTCCTTTCATTGGCTTTACAGACAACTGCGGTATATTTCTCGGAAAAGGAGGATATGTTATGGTAAATTTATCCTACGCCCTGAGAAAATATGCCGCTGTTTTTTCTGTCGCAGCAGCTTGCACACTGGCCCTTTTCCCCTCTGATACCGAGGCTGTTCCCTTGCGCGATAAAGCGCCCAAAGTTCCCATGGATATATACCAGTGGGTTCAGGCCAGTCCCCGTACCAGCTATTATTTCAACAAGAAATACATATCCTTTCAGGTCGAAAGTGACGGCAAGGTGAATGTTGATATTCTGCGGGTTCCCATCCTGCGCACTTACGATCATATACAGGTCGCCGACATCATCGCCAAGCGCCGCTGGCACCAGCAGGAATGGGAAGACCTCGATGACCTTCTGGCTGCCGAAGCCAATCATGTAATAATTGATAAGGTAAAGCGGACAGTAACCGTAAGGGACTCTATTCTCCTGACGGAAAATTTTGACCACCTCTTCAACGAACCTTCCGGCCGCGTCATCGAGCTTGACAAGCTCAGCGAGCTGAATCTCGAGCGCCGCCTTTACGAGGAAATCCTCAAATTTGCTTTCGACAGCACCGACGTCCTGATTGCCAACACGAAGGGTACCCTCACCGAGGATGACCACAAGAAGCTGGCCGCCGAAAAAAAGGCCGAAGAAAAACGCCGCAAGGCTGCGGAGAAAGCTGCCGCCAAAGCAAAAGAGTCTGCCGTTGATAACAGCTACTAAATAAACAATGCCGCCTGTTAAACAGGCGGCATCTTTTATTGCAATTATTGCATTTTTACAGCACCAGCTGTCCCCAGTCGGCAACCCGGCGAGCCAAGCCGGTAATAGCGGCCAACAGAGCCAAACGGTTGTCACGGACAGCCTTGTCCTCTGCCATGACCATGACGGCATCAAGGTAGTCAGCAATAGCCGGAGCCAGCGGAGCAAGCTCCTCAACAGCTCTGGTATAGCTACTGTTCATCAGGGCTGCGGCCACACCGGTAGAAACGGCCTCATAGGTCTCGTGGAGGTTTTCTTCCTCCTGAGCCTCATAGAGGTCACGGTCAGGGATACCGGCGTTCTCTGCCTTGGCAGAAAGGTTCGCCGCACGACCGAGAGCCTCAGCCAGCTTCTCGATTTCTTCCGGACGACGGCTGATTGCATCGGTGAGCGCATTGGCCCGCAGAACGGTAGCAGTGCAGTCATCGGTATCGATAGCTGCGGCGGCAATATCGTAGCGAGTGCCGTTGTCGGCAAGTACCTTCTCCAGACGGAGACGAATGAAGTCGGCAAAAGCCTTCTCTACCGCAGCAGTCTTCTCTGCATCCAGTTCATACAGCTTAGCTGCTTCCTTAACGATGGCAGTCAGCTTCAGGCGCTTGCTGTTGGCAACGATGGTCTGAACGAGACCGAGAGCCTGACGGCGGAGGGCAAAAGGATCCTCAGAGCCGGTAGGAATGAGGCCGAGGCTGAAGGTGCCAACGATAGTATCAATCTTATCGGCAACGCTGACGATAGCACCGACAGTGCTGTCCGGCAGCTGACCGCCCGCCTGACGGGGACGGTAATGCTCGTCAATGGCGTCGGCTACGGCAGCATCCTCTCCATCGAGAAGAGCATAGCTACGGCCAATGGTGCCCTCCAGCTCGGTGAACTCAACGACCATAGCGGTAACGAGGTCGGCCTTGGCCAGCTTGGCAGCCCGGCAGGCAGCAGCCTTCTCTTCGTCACTTGCCTCCCAAGCATCAGCGACAACAGCGGCCAGCTTCTCCAAACGGAGGGCCTTGTCATACATGGTACCGAGACCCTTCTGGAAATTCAGAGTCTTCAGCTTATCAACATAATCTTCCAGCTTCTTCTCACGGTCTTCCTTGAAGAAGAACTCAGCATCAGCCAGACGGGCGCGAAGAACGCGCTCGTTGCCGTGGGAAACAACATCAATGGAGCGGTCGCCGCCGGAACGAACAGTGATGAAGTACGGCAGCAAAGTGCCATCTTCGGCAACCACCGGGAAATAGCGCTGATGGTCGCGCATGGGGGTAACGATGGCCTCACGGGGCAGAGTCATATACTTGTCATCTATTTTGCCGGCGAGGGCGGTGGGCCACTCGACCAGGAAGGTTACTTCTTCCAGCAGAGCCGGCTCAATCTGAGCCTGACCGGGCTTGCCGTTTTCATCTACACATTCAGCTGCCACTCTGGCAATCTCCGCCTCGATCATATGACCGCGCTTTACAGGGCAGGCAATGACCTTCATGGCCTCGCACTCCTCCATATATTTCCTCGGCTCGCTGATATCAAACTGACGGCCGGCGGGGTCAAATGGCTCGCCTTCAACATTGGAGAGGACACGATGTCCGCGGGAAGTGCGGCCGGACTTTACCTCGGCTACTTCAAAGGGAACGACTTCCTTGCCGCAGAGAGCAACAATCCAGCGAATGGGGCGCAGGAACTTGAAGTCAAGGTCACGCCAGCGCATGGTGTTGGGCAGCGGAAGAGTGTTGATGAGTTCCGGGAAAAGAGTCGTCAGAAGCTCTTTAGTCTCTTTGCCGACAGTGTGGATTTCGGCATATACATAGCCGTCACGCTTAATGAGGTTTTCCGGAGTAGTGCCGGCACCCTTGGCAAAGCCGAGAACAGCCTTGGTGGGATTGCCGTCGGCATCAAAGGCGGTGGCGATAGCCGGGCCGCGGCGCTCCATAGTCTTGTCCGGCTGACGCTCAGCCACATCGTCAACAAAGAGAGCAAGACGGCGCGGGGTACCCATTGCGTGAATAGTACCGTGGGAAAGACCCAGCTCCTCGAGACGAGCGGCGGTCTTTTCGCGAAGTGCCCGATAGAGGCCTCGTACTGCGTGAGCCGGAAGCTCCTCGGTACCAATCTCAAGAAGAATATCTACTGCCATTTTACTTCACCTCCGCCTTTCTTAACTTGCCCATCATCGGATAGCCCAGCTTCTCTCGCTGCTCAAGATATGCCTTTGCGCACATTCTGGCCAGCTTGCGGACACGACCGATATAGGCGGTACGCTCGGAAGCACTGATAGCACCGCGGGCATCGAGAAGATTGAAGGCGTGGGAGCACTTCAATACGTAATCATAGGCCGGATGAACAGCACCCTCGCCGATAACGCGGACAGCTTCTGCTTCATACTTGTCGAAAAGCTCAAAGAGGAGCTTTGCGTCGGAGAGCTTGAATGCGTAGAGGCTCTGCTCATACTCATTCTGATGGAAGACATCACCGTAGGTATAGTCGCCTATCCACTTGATGTCGTATACATTCTCAACGCCCTGAATATACATGGCAAGGCGTTCGAGACCATAGGTTATTTCGCTGGCTACCGGCTTTACATCGCAACCGCCTACCTGCTGGAAGTAGGTGAACTGAGTGATTTCCATACCATCAAGCCATACTTCCCAGCCAAGACCCCAGGCACCGAGGGTCGGAGACTCCCAGTTGTCCTCAACAAAGCGGATATCATGGTCGGCAGCGTTGATGCCGAGGCGGGCAAGACTTTCAAGATAAAGCTCCTGAATATTGTCCGGGGACGGCTTCATGATGACCTGGAACTGATGATGCTGATAAAGACGATTCGGGTTGTCACCGTAGCGGCCGTCAGCCGGACGGCGGCTCGGCTCTACATAGGCCACATTCCAAGGCTCAGGGCCAAGGACTCTGAGGAATGTGGAGGGATTCATTGTGCCGGCGCCTTTTTCTACATCGTAAGGCTCGGCGAGGATGCAGCCCTGCTCAGACCAAAAGGACTGCAGAGCCAGGATCATTTCCTGAAATTTCATGCTGTTTCCTCCTAAAGCATTGGGGAATCGAGAAGTTTAATTCAAATAAAAAAATCCCGTCCCCCGTGAAAATACTTCACAGGGACGAGATATATTCCCGCGGTTCCACCCTGATTGGCTTGCGCCCACTTAATTCTTTAGTTATATTGCTCCCGGCTGCCTCTATCCCGATAGCGGTCTCGCACCGTCACCGCCTCGCTGAAGTGGGATATCTTTTCCGTTCATCACAAGAAGCCGATACAATCGGCGTCAATAATTTTAGCAAACGACCGACACATTGTCAAATGCAGATCGACAAAAATTCCCGGAAGGATTATATTAATTAGGAAGATATTCTTCCTTGACTAAAGGGATGTCCCATGTTAGAATTAACTTGATTTTTAGCCGGACGGAAGTCTTCTGTCCATAGCAACTATCGCGGACCGCTCGATACCATCGAGCCAAGGCCATACGGACAGCCGGGTCCACTGCCGATTGGCGGCTTCGGTCGCCTTATTGATTGAGTTAAAAGCTCAAATTTTATAAGTTGGTTATCTAACCAAATGGTTTCTCGAAAACCTAACAGCGTGTCGACGCTTACTT
>JAZLHS010000127.1:0-4127 GCA_045616885.1 Selenomonadaceae bacterium
GTGGTAAAGGATGTCTCCCTCTCCATCCGAGCCGGAGAAATATACGCCATCGCCGGTGTCTCCGGCAACGGCCAGCTGGAGATAGCCGAAACAACAGCCGGCATGATTATCCCATCCGCCGGCCGCATTCTCCTTCAGGGACAGGACATCACCAGCATCAACATCCGCCAGCGCACCGAGGCCGGCATTGCCTACATACCCGAAGACCGGCAGCGTGTCGCCGTCGTCATGGACATGAGCCTCCGGGACAATATGGTGCTGAAAAGCTACTACCGTCCCCCCTTCGCCGACGGTCTCTTCCGATGCACCGAAGCCGCCGACACCTACACCGGCGCCGCACTTGAAAAGTACGACATCCGCAGCGGGCAGGGCGGCGACTCCATCATGCGCACCCTCAGCGGCGGCAACCAGCAAAAGGCAGTCATCGGCCGTGAGACCGATCTTGATGCCGCCCTCATGATATTCGTCCAGCCCACCCGCGGCGTAGACATCGGCGCCATCATGAACATCCGCCACCTCATGCTGGACCTCCGGGACAAGGGCAAAGCCATCCTTCTCATCTCTATGGAGCTGGAGGAAATCATGGCCTGCGCCGACACCATCGGCGTCATCTACAGCGGCGAGATAAAAAGAACCGCCCCTCGCGACCAATGGACAATAGAAAAAATCGGCGAGTACATGATGGGCGTAGGAGAAAGGAGCGACGGCAATGAATAAAAAGCAAGCCATATCCGTTTCCCTCATCGCCATCGTTGCCAGCCTGCTGGTGGGAGCCGGTCTCCTCCTCATCCTCGGTAAAGACCCCCTCGCGGCATACATCCATCTCCTCCAAGGCTCCGGTCTCCTGCCGAAGGCCGCCTATGCCGCTCATCGAGGACTGTTTACCGACTTCATGAAATTCCTCTCCGCCATGGCTCCCATGCTGCTGTCCGCCCTCGCCTTCGCCGTAGCTCTCCGGGGAGGAATGTTCAACATCTCCATCGCCGGACAGATGATGGCCGCCGGCTTCACTGCCTCTCTCATCATCGGCTACAGCTCCCTCCCCGGCATCATCGCCCGTCCCCTCGTCATCATAATCGGCATCGCCGCCGGAGCCGCCATCGGTGCCCTCATCGGCTGGCTGAAGCACCGGTTCAATGTAAACGAAGTCGTCTCATCCATCATGGTGAACTACAGCCTCATGTACGGCATCTCCTTCGCCATCAACGCACTCTGCCTTGACCCTGTCTCTCGTCAGTCCCTGCGAGTCAGTGAAGCATCGAGGCTTACCCTGCGAAATATTCCCCTCGGCGACTACATCACCGACCTATCCCTTGGCATATTCATCGCCCTGCTGGCCGCCATCCTCGTCCACATCTACATGACCCGGAGCATCGCCGGCTTCACCGCCCGCATCGCCGGACTCAGCCCCACCGCTGCCCGATACGCCGGCATTGATCTCTGCCGTCACTACATCGGCACCATGGCGTTCTCCGGCAGCCTCGCCGGTCTGGCCGGTGTCACCTACTACCTCGGCTACTACGCCTCCATGCAGATGAAGGTCATGCCCTCCATGGGCTTCGATGCCATTGCCGTCTCTCTGCTTGGCTGCAACAATCCTCTAGGCATCATCGGTGCCTCCTTCCTCATCACCATACTGAACAAAGGCAGCATCTACATGAGCGCCATGTCCGGCGTAGACATAGAGACAGCCTCCCTCATCATCGGCACCATGCTCCTCTTCTCTGCCTGCACCGCCTACATTGGTCAGAAGCTCTACGGAAAGAATAAAGGAAAGGAGACTGCAAAATGACGAATGTTATCACCGACAGCCTCTCCTTCATTCTCCCCCTCCTCATCATGGCCATCGGCGGCATCTTCTCCGAGAAAAGCGGCGTTACCAACCTCGCCCTGGAAGGTCTGCAGGGCTTCGGAGCCTTCATCGGCGCCGTCACCGCCGCCCTCTGTGTCGCTCGTTTCGCCCCGGACTCTACTCTTCCCTTCTACATCGCACTGATTGCCGCCATCATCGGCGCGGCCGTCTTTTCCCTCCTGCACGCCCTCCTCTGCATCCGCTTCCGAGCCGACCAGGTAGTCAGCGGCGTAGTCATAAACCTGTTTTCTCTCGCCCTCACCACCTGTCTGACGAAAGCCTTCAACCGGGCATTCTTCCACACCGCCCAAAACCGAATCAACCTAGGTGTAGCACCTCAGATTGTCCCCGGCGTCTACACCTTCGAGCTGATTATCATCGCCCTCATCATCGCCTGCTGGTTTCTCCTCTACCGCACCCGCTTCGGCCTCCGGCTCCGAGCCTGCGGTGACAATCCAAACGCCGTAGACGCCGCCGGTCTCTCCGTAGAGCGCATCCGCTATCTGGCCGTCATCATCTCCGGTGCCCTCTCCGGTCTCGCCGGCATCTGCTTCGCCTACTCCATCACCGGCTCCTTCGCTTCCTCCGTCTATATGGGCTACGGCTACCTCTCAATCGCCGCCCTCATCTTCGGCAACTGGACCATTCTACCCACCCTCAAAGCCTGCCTTATCTTCGGCTTCGCCAAATATCTGGGCTACGAGCTGGTGAAATATCTGAACATGCCCAGTAGCTACAGTGACCTAGTGATGATACTCCCCTACGCCATCACTCTCGTACTCCTCATCTTCTCCTCCGGCTCCACCCGCGCCCCCCGGGCTCTGGGCGAAGCCTTCGACAAAGGAAAGAGGTAACCCATGAAACTGAAAAAAGTGCTCCGGCTCTTCATAGCCTCCCTCCTGATAATCACCCTCACCGCCTCTCTCTCTGCCTGCGGCAGCAAGACCGCCGCCCCTCGGGACAAGGACGCTCTCCGCATCGCCCTCATCACCAGTCCCGACGGCCCACAGGACAACGCCTTCAACCGCAGCAGCTACGCCGGTCTCCAAAGCTTCCTGAAAAAGCACCCGAAATCAACCCTTACCTGCATACAGGAAACCACCGGCGAACAGTCTGCCGCCCTCCTGCTGCTGGAAAATGTCATCGCCGACTTCGATGCCATCATCTGCACCAGCTTCGTCTTTGGTGCCGCCACCGAGCTGGGCCGGGAAAACCCCGACACCAAACTCATACTGGTAGACTGTTCCGCAATCGGCTCCGACGGCCAGCCCACCGATGTACCCAACATTTACGCCATGACCTTCGCCGAGGAAGAATCAGGCTTCTGTGCCGGCGTAGCCGCCGCCCTTACCACGAAGACCGGCAAAGTCGGCGGCCTCTACGGCATCGCCTTCCCCTCCGTGGTGAACTATCAGTACGGCTTTGAATCCGGCATCAACTACTCCAACAAGCACTACGGTACCAAAGTGAAAAACATCTCGCTGCCCTCCTACTCCGGCATTGACGTCACCGGCAAAAAGGTAGGAGGCAACTACGCCGGTTCCTTCGCCGACCCCGCCACCGGCAAGGTCATCAGCAAAGAACTGCTGAATCGCGGCTGCGATATCATCTTTGGCCCCTCCGGCACCACCGCCAACGGACTTTTCACCGCCGTGAAGGAAGCTCCCGCCGGCACATGGGCAATCGGCTTCGATGCCGACCAGTACGACGAAGGAGCCATCGGCAGCCGCAACATCATTCTCACCTCCGCTCTCAAACGCATGGATCTGAATGTGGAGCGGCAGCTGAATCTCATAGTCGAAGGAAAATTTCAGGGAAAGAGCCAGGGGCTTGACGCCGCTCCCGACTCCACCGGCTATGTAAAGACCCCCGGCCGCCATCAGCTTGCCCCGGAGGTAATCGCCAAGCTGGACGAGGTAATGCAGCTCATCAAAGAAAAGAAAATAAAGCCCGCCGCATTCGGCACGCCCTACACACCGGAGGATTTCCCGGGACTGTGATAAGCTGACGAACCCTCCACCATGCTTCGCATGGTCCCCCTCCCTGCACGCAGGGAGGACACATCAGCACGTGACTCGAAATAAAAGAGTCCGCCCTTTTTATAGGAGGACACACAAGCAGTCGACTTAAAATAAAATCAAAACTACCCGTATAACGGGTAGTTTGATCAACGGCTAAAAGCCTTTTTACCTGCCTCGGGCTATAAGCCCCCTGAAAATTTACCAACCGCACTACATTTACATGCAGCCCCTCTATAGAGGGGCTCTTTCTTATT
>JAZLHS010000128.1:0-5048 GCA_045616885.1 Selenomonadaceae bacterium
TGTGAAACTAATCCACCTATAAGCCTCCCCTCTAGGGGAGGTGGCCGAGCAAACCCACCCCTAGAAGCCTCCCCTCTAGGGGAGGTGGCCGAGCACAGCGAGGTCGGAGGGGTGAGCAAAGTATCTCCATTAGTTATTCAGTCCGTCGGTTGACTTTTTGACTAAAGATGATATAATAGGCTGTGCAGAATTGCACACGCCTCATGGCGCCCATTAACGGGGATGTAATGGGTTCGACGGGGGTAGCTGGTGCATCGTAAGCGAGCCGGAGCCTCCGTCCACTCCGTAAAAAGGCGGAAGTCCTTTAAATATAAAGGCTAACGACAACTACGCAATCGCAGCCTGATTTGGCTGCCCTCTCACTCGGCAGAGCCCGCGCTCTGAGCTGAGAGGCCAAACAGCGGGATTACCTGTGTAAGACGCTCCGACTTATACCGGGAGAATCAAGGAGCTCGCCAAAGGACGGATTGCCCCTGAACCGTCCCCGGCTAAAACTAATCAGTGGCTGCGCTCGGAGAAGTCGGTGAAACAATGCCTTCGGACAGGAGTTCGATTCTCCTCATCTCCACCATAATTAATCACGAATTAGGAAAATATTCGTGTGGAATAAGATACCGGCATAGCTAAGATGACGCTTATGCCGGTATTTTTTTATTGCACGAAGCATTTCTTTACTGTAAAATGCTTTTAGAAAGACTTTCAGCCAAGGAGGGGATTTAAGGTGCCAACTATCAGTACGTTTCGCGGGATAAAGGTGTTTATTAATTGGCGTGAGCATCAGCCTCCACATTTCCATGCCACTTACGGAGGAGATGAAGTCATCGTTTCTATTACTGAAATCGAGGTAATTGACGGATCAATACCATCAAAGCAGTTGAAGATGCTTTTAGGTTGGGCCGCGTTACATCAGGAAGAGCTTAGTGAAAATTGGGTTCTTGCCGAAAATAGACAAGAACTCTTCCCCATCAATCCGCTCTGCTGATTAAAGATGAAACTATAGGGAGGTGAACATCATGCCGCATAGTATCGACTACTATTTGGAAAGAGGTTTTTCACAAGACTATGCAGAATATTTTGCCGCTGGGCGTCGGAAAATTATTTCTGTAAAGCCAAACTCCGATTTTTCCATAACACTAAGTTTTGACAATGGCGAGTGTCGGCGTTTTGATGTGACCCCTCTTATTGTACAGGGGACGGTTTTTGATGACTTGAAAGATAAATCTATTTTTGACAGAGTGTATTTGGATGAGGACAATGTTGTTTGTTGGGATAGAGACCAATCCGTGGATAGCAGAATTGTCTGGTCGAATAAACTGGACATCTCTCCGGATACCTGCTATGTAGAAGGTGTCGCTATATAATCAGTCTGTTGACAGGTTTGTTATCACTTGGCTGCTCAAGTGGACACGAGTTCGATTCTCCTCATCTCTATCATCATTAATCACGAATTCGGAAAATATTCGTGTGAAATAAGATACCGGTATGACCGTTTATCTGCGGTCGTACCGGTATTTTTGTGTGGATAAAGCGGTGATGGTTAGCCATAACGCCATAAAGGTAACTTCTTTCAGCTGTGGCAGACACAGGTATACACCGAAACGGGTTGCATCATCACATATATATATGATATAATCTTGTATGACGATATGGTATACTGACTCGAAGAGTGGATAACTGTGTTGTCTTTTTGTGCTAAATAATATACCGAAATGGTATAAGTAAATGGGGTATAACAGTTGCTAAGAATACCATTTTCCCCTCCGGACATTACCGAAGCAGAGATAGCCGAAGTAGCAGAAGCACTGCGAAGCGGCTGGATTACCACTGGCCCACGGACAAAAGAGCTGGAACGACAGCTCGCGGACTATATCGGAGTAAATCGTACCGTATGCCTGAACTCTGCCACAGCAGCATTGGAGATGACTCTCCGCGTACTTGGCATTGCTCCCGGCGACGAAGTCATCACAAGTGCCTATACATACACAGCCTCGGCAAGTCCAGCAGTACATGTCGGAGCAAAAGTTGTCTTGGTAGACACAGCCCCCGACTCCTATGAGATGGACTATGACAAACTTGCCGAAGCAATTACTGAGAACACGAAGGTAATCGTCCCAGTAGATATCGGCGGCGTGGTATGCGATTACGACAGAATATTTGAAATCGTCGAAAGCAAAAAGCACCTCTTCCGTCCTGCCAATAAGCTGCAGGAAGCAATCGGCAGAGTAATCGTAGTAGCCGACTGTGCCCATGCACTAGGCGCCGTATGGCACGGCAAGAATGCAGGAGCAATTGCCGACTTCAGCAGCTTCTCTTTCCACGCAGTCAAGAATTTCACTACTGCTGAGGGCGGCTGTGCAGCATGGAAATCAATACCCGGCATAGACGACGAAGACATATACAAGGAATATCAGCTCCTGTCTCTCCACGGACAAAACAAAGACGCCCTAGCAAAAACAAAGCTGGGCGCCTGGGAATACGACATAAAAGGCTGCTACCACAAATGCAACATGACAGATGTAATGGCAGCTATGGGACTGGTACAGCTAAAACGCTATCCAAAGCTTCTAGAACGCAGACAGGAGATAATCTCCCGCTACGGCAAACTCCTGCAGAATGCAGAAGTAGAAACTCTTAAACACAGCGGAAATGACTTTGCTGGAAGCGGACACCTCTACCTCGTCCGCCTACTAGGAAAAGACTCTGACTATAGAAACAGAGTCATAGAAAAAATGGCAGAGCTGGGAGTGGCAACCAACGTACACTACAAACCACTGCCAATGCATACAGCCTACAAAGAAATGGGCTTTGACATCAAAGACTACCCCAACGCATATAAACAGTTTGCCAACGAAATTACCCTACCGCTCCACACACTTCTGACTGATGAAGACGTGGACTTCGTAGCAGAGTGTCTCATAAAAGCAATGGAAGAGTGCAAGGAATAATGGCAAAGCGACTATTTGACCTGTTCTTCACCATTCCCGGAATCATAGTCCTCTCTCCCATACTCATAATATGTGCTGTATGGGTGAAGTTGGATTCTCCGGGAGAAATATTCTTCCGACAGGTGAGGGTAGGAAAGAACGGAGTGCCATTTCGCATCTTTAAATTCCGTACCATGGTAACGGATGCAGAAAAGCGTGGCAAACAGATAACGGTAGGCAACGACAGCCGCGTAACAAAGAGCGGAGAATTCCTCAGACACTATAAGCTGGATGAACTCCCCCAGCTCTTCAATGTATTGCTAGGAGAGATGAGCCTCGTAGGCCCTCGCCCAGAGGTGCCTAGATACATCGCAGAGTACAGCGAAGAAGACAGAGAAATAGTCCTCTCTGTAAGACCGGGGATAACAGACAACGCCTCTATAGAATTTCGATCGGAGAATGAGATCCTGGGGAAAGCCGAAGACCCGGAAAGGGCATACATAGAAGAAATATTGCCGATAAAGATTTCTTACTACAAGGAATATGTGCAGAGTAATTCCCTTTTGGGAGACTTTGTGATTGTTTTGAGAACGTTTCAGGCAATCATCTGAATTTGGAGGATATATAGTGTCAGAGCTTGTGTCAATAATAATGCCCACATACAATTGTGCAAAATTCATATTAGAAACGATTGACAGCGTTCAGGCACAGACCTATCAAGGCTGGGAACTAATCATAGTTGATGATTGCTCCACAGACAATACAAAAGAAGTATTGTCCGCAGTGCTAGAAAATGATTCTCGTATCAAATATTTCTGTCTGGAAAAGAATGCCGGAGCAGCCATGGCAAGAAATAAGGCCATGGAACTGGCTAAAGGACACTATATGGCATTCTTGGATAGTGACGACATCTGGTTTCCGGAGAAGTTAGAGAAGCAGATTGGCTTTATGGAGGAAAACGGAGTCCTATTTTCATGTACTGCTTATGAATGGATTGACGAAAAAAGCAATTCGTTAAATAAGGTTATCAATACAGTAAAGCGAGTAGATTACAATCGGCTCCTTTTAGATTGCCCGGTTGGAAATTCTACCGTTATGTATGATGTTTCAGCATTGGGGAAATTCAGAACACCAAATATCCGAAAGCGCAATGATGATGCACTGTGGCTGCAGATACTAAAGAGAGAAAAATATATCTATGGGATGAAAGATGTACTGATGCGATATCGTATCCGCAGCAACTCTATCTCTCATAATAAACTAAGCCTAATTAAGTATCACTGGAAACTTTACCGGGACATAGAGCATCTATCTATTTTCCGTTCAATATTTCATATAGCCTACTGGGGAATCATAAAAATACTGCACATAAAGTAGAGGAAAAAATGAACATAACTGTTGTTGGGATGGGCTATGTAGGACTGTCCAATGGACTGCTTCTTGCACAACACAATCGCGTAACTGCTCTGGAGATAGTGCCAGAAAAAGTGGAAATGATAAATAACCGCATATCCCCGATTGTTGACAAGGAAATATCCGAATATTTGGAGCGTGAAGATATTGACTTCACTGCTACTGGTGAGGCAGCTGTAGCACTTGCAGATGCTGATTATGTCATAATAGCTACTCCTACTAACTACGATGAGGACAGAGCGTTTTTTGATACCTCTTCTGTAGAGTCGGTAGCAAGACTGGTAACAGAGATAAACCCTGGCGCAACAATAGTGATAAAATCCACTATCCCGGTAGGGTATACTCATCAGCTTCGAAAAAAACTCAACAACGAAAATATAATCTTCTCACCGGAGTTCTTAAGAGAGGGCAAGGCATTGTATGACAACCTGTACCCTTCCCGAATAATTGTTGGCGAGAAATCAGAGCGAGCGCAGAAATTCGCAGAGCTTCTGAAAGCCGGTGCGAAGAAGGAGAATATAAAAATAATCCTTACAGGCTCTACAGAAGCGGAAGCCATTAAACTCTTTTCGAATACATATCTGGCACTGCGCATATCCTACTTCAACGAACTGGACTCATATGCTGAATTAAAAGGACTGGATACAAAAGAAATAATAGAAGGAGTATGTGCTGACCCGCGTATAGGTGAGCACTACAACAATCCATCCT
>JAZLHS010000129.1:0-25388 GCA_045616885.1 Selenomonadaceae bacterium
GCTCTTTTAATCGAATCATTTTGTTTTTGTCTTGACGGACTTCTTTCAAAGTCATCTTGACTCGCACATCTGGCTTGAATCATCTTTCGTGTGAAAAAGTGATTCATGTTTGCTGCATTGTTCAGTTTTCAGAGAACACCGTGGCTCTTTCGAGGCGTTCGCTTGACTCTCTTGCGTGAGTCAGCTTGCATATAATACCAATTCGGGAGAACTTTGTCAACACCTTTTTACAAAATTTTCTAAATCATTTTCTCCGGTGCCTTTATCCCTTTGGTAGTCCTTTACCAAATCCGCAAGTGTAATCGAGTTCAGCACCTGATTGATGCTGTCGCAGACCCTTGCCCAAACATCTCTCGTCACACAGGTGCCGGCTCTTTCACAGGACATGGCCTTTGCTTCACTGCCGGCAAGGAGGCAGTCCACCAAAGCGATAGGGCCTTCCGTCGCTTCGACGGCCTGCCCGATAGTAATCTCCTCAGGCGGCCGAGCCAGAGAGTATCCTCCCTGTGCCCCCCGCGTGCTAATGACAAGTCCGGCTTCTCTGAGCGTCTTCGCCAGCTGCTCCAGATACGGCTCAGATATTCCCTGGTGCTGTGCGATATCCCGCAGGGGAACAACGCCCTTCCCGTAGTGGAGGGCCAGCTCAAACAATGCCGTTACTCCATATCGCCCTCGTGTCGATAATTTCATATATTTCCCTCACAGTATTTCATCAGCGCCAGACCACATTCCCTTTGCCGAGAACGGTCTCCAGCTCATCCATCAGCTCTTTGGAGTCGTCGGCAGAGTATCTAGGCTCCGCCTTAACATGGCGCTTCTGTGCTTTCAAATAAAATCTTACCGGATGCGGCCCCGGGTGTCTGGCCAGAATATCCATTACCTGCTTTTGCGTATTGGCCGTGGCCACCTGCGGCTCTATGGTCAGGAAGTAGGTGGGATGATAATCCGCAAGGGATGATATCTCATCTGCCAGCATCTTTGTGCCGGTCTCCGAGGCATCTACCCTGCCGGTAATAACCACCATGGAGTCGGGAACCAATTCATCCATATGTTCATAGAAGACCTTGGGGAATACTACTATTTCCATGGAGTGTGTGAAGTCTTCCACCGTCAGGAAGCACATGGTGTCTCCCTTTTTCGTGGTGCTTCGCTTTGCCTGTGTGACGATGCCGGCTACACGCACGCGAGCATTTTCCGGCAGTTCCCCGTTCAGTATTCTGCCTATTCCAAAGAAGCTTTCTATCTTTCGTTTATACACATCCAGCGGATGACCGGTAATGTAAAAGCCGGTTATTTCTTTTTCCCAAGCCAGCCGCTCATCTATGGGCGCTTCGTCTATTTTCGGCAGAGGAATCGCCATGAGGTTTTCTTCCTCGCCGAAGAGTCCCATCTGCCCGCTCTCGATGTCGCGCTGGTGGGATGCTCCCTGAGAAGCGGCATCCGGCAGAATGGCCAGCAGCTGAGAGCGATAGGCGCCCAGCGAGTCGAAGGCACCGCACTTAACCAAGCTCTCGATTACACGCTTATTCACTGTACGCATGTCTACTCGAGAGCAAAAATCCTCCAGAGAGGTATAAGGCCCGTCTGCTTCTTCCTTGCTCTTTATCTCCGCAATGGCTCCGTCGCCTACATTTTTCACCGCTGAGAGTCCGAAGCGTATCGCTTTGCCGTCAACACTAAAGGAAGCATTGCTGGCATTGATATCCGGGGGAAGAATCGGTATCCCCATGCGGCGGCACTGCTCAATATATACGCCCACCTTGTCGGAGGAGTCCACCACGGAGGACAGCATTGCCGCCATGAATTCCGCCGGGTAGTGAGCCTTCAGATAAGCTGTCCGCCATGCTACTAAAGCATAGGCAGCACTGTGGGATTTGTTAAAGCCGTAGTCTGCGAAGTGGGTCAGCAGCTCAAAAATATGCTCCGCGATTTTGGCATCAACATTGCGCTTTCTCGCACCTTCAAGGAAGGTAGCCTTCTGCTTCATCAGCAGCTCCGGCTCCTTGTGTCCCATAGCGCGGCGCAACAAATCTGCCTGCCCTAGACTGAAGCCTGCCAGCACCTGCACTATCTGCATGACCTGCTCCTGATAGAGGATGACGCCGAAGGTCTCCTTCAGGATAGGCTCCAGCAAGGGGTGCGGATATTCTGCCTTCTTCTTGCCGTGACGACCGGCAATAAAGTCCTGCACCATGCCGCTGCCCAATGGGCCCGGGCGGTACAGAGCCACCAGCGGAATCAAATCCTCAAAAGAGTTCGGGGCAAGGTCTTTTACCAGCTGGGTCATGCCAGCCGATTCCATCTGGAATACTGCGCCGGTCTGTCCGTCGCAGAGCATTTTGCCGGTGAGCTCATCCACAAGGGGAATCTTGCTGATATCGACTTTCTCGCCGCGGCTTCGATAGATATTGTCAAGCGCATCGGCAATGACGGTAAGGGTGCGCAGACCCAAAAAGTCCATCTTCAGCAGACCCAGCCGTTCTACCAAATCCTTATCGTACTGCGTGACGAGCGTGCCGTCAGACAGCTGCACCGGCAGATAATCGGTAAGCGGTCGTCCCGCGATAACGACACCCGCCGCATGCGTCGAGGAATGACGAGGTAGACCTTCTACCGCTCGGGCGTAGTCAATGACCTGCTTTGCCTCCGGGTTGCTGTCATACAGCTGACGGAATTCCGCCGATTCCTTCATGGCCTTGTCCAGAGTCATACCCAGCTCTGCCGGAATGAGCTTGGCTATCCTATCCACGTCCCCATACGGCAGGTCAAGCGCCCGACCTACATCACGGACAGCGCCTCTGGCCAGCATGGTACCAAAGGTGATTATCTGCGCTACATGGTCCTCACCATAGCGCTCTTTTACATAGTCAATGACTTCGCCTCTCCGGATATAGCAGAAATCAACGTCAATATCCGGCATGGACACGCGCTCCGGATTGAGGAAGCGCTCGAAGAGGAGCGCATAGCGGAGCGGGTCAATGTCGGTGATGCCGAGAGTATAGGCGACTATAGAGCCGGCAGCGGAGCCGCGGCCGGGGCCGACGGCGATTCCCTGCTCTCTGGAATGATTGATGAAGTCCCAAACAATGAGGAAGTAGCTGTCAAAGCCCATGCGATGGATAATGTCCAGCTCATAATCCAGCCGGTCACGGACTTCTTTTGTCACAGGGTCATAGCGGCCGGTGATTTTTTCCTCGCAAAGCTGCCGGAGATACTGCTCGTCCGTCAATCCTTCCGGCAGCGGGAACTGCGGCAAATAATGCTCACCGAAGACAAAATCCACCTGACAGCGGTCGGCGATAAGCTTTGTATTGGTAAGCGCATCTTTATACACATCCGGCGGGAACAGCTTCTCCATTTCCGCCACACTCTTCAGATAGAAGTCGTCGGTGGAGAATTTCATCCGCCCCGGCTCGTTTACGGAGGAGCCGGTCTGGATGCAGAGCAGGATGTCGTGATAAGAGGCATCTTCCCGGCGGACATAGTGAAGGTCGTTGGTCGCCGCCAGCTTCAGGTCATATTTATCAGCCAGATACAGCAGACCTTCCCGGGCTTTCCGCTCATCGTCCAGTCCGTGATTCTGTACCTCGATAAAGAAATTTTCCTTGCCGAAAATATCAATGTATTCCCGAGTAAGCTCATCGGCCTTTTCCATATCCCCATTTATGATAGCGCGGGGAATTTCGCCGATTATACAAGCGGACAGGCAGATGAGTCCTTCATGGTACTGCCGCAGAATCTCTTTATCAATGCGGGGCTTGTAGTAGTAGCCCTCAATATTTCCCAGTGAGACAAGCTTCGTCAGGTTGCGGTAGCCTGTCTCGTTCTCCGCCAAGAGAATCAAATGATAGTAGCGGACTCCCTTTACATCAGCCCGCTCGTGCCGGTCGCCGGGGGCAAGGTAGACCTCGCAGCCGATTATCGGCTTTATGCCCTGCTTCTTGCACTCCTGATAAAAAGTTACTGCTCCGTACATATTGCCGTGGTCGGTAATCGCCAGAGCCTCCATACCGGCTTCCTTAGCCGCGGCGACCAAATCTTTTATCCGAGAGGCACCATCCAAAAGGCTGTACTCCGTATGAACATGTAAATGAACAAAATCAGCCGGTGAAACTGCCATGACAAAGCCTCCATATATTTATACTAAATGCCAAGAATAAAGGTTATTCCTTATTTTTACCCCTCAGTCGCCTATGGCGACAGCTCCCCTAAAGGGGAGCCTGTCAGGTTGACTATGGGTTAGCCAAAAAGCTCCATCTGGTCTGTCTCCGGCAGCCCCTCCAGAGCGCCGAACTCCCGCAGCTTCTCGACGCAGGTCTTGGAAATACCGCTGCGGTTCTTCAGGTCGCTGACGCTGGTAAACTCACCGTTTACGCGACTGGCCACAAGATTCTTCGCCGCTACCAGTCCGAAGCCACCGATAGCCGAGAAAGGAGGTAGGAGAGACTTGTCCCGCAGTATGAAGCGGTCTGCATCTGACTCATAAAGGCTGACCTGCTCCACGCTGAAGCCGCGGAGATACATCTCCCAAGCCAGCTGTAGAACGATGAGAAGGTCCTTCTGCTTCTGGTCTGGCTTGTCGATAGCGTATAGCGCATCAAGCTCCTGCTTTACCCGCTCCTTACCGCCGGCGACTATCGCCAAATCAAAGGCATCGGCACGAATAGAGAAGTATGCCGCATAGAAGGCCAGCGGATAGTGAACCTTACAGAAAGCTATGCGGTAAGCCATCATTACATAGGCGGTAGCGTGAGCCCGAGGGAAAAGATACTTTATTTTCTGACAGGCGTCAATGTACCACTCCGGTATACCGCCCTTTCGCAGCTTCTCCACTACCTCCGGATCGATACCCTTGCCCTTTCTCACCTTCTCCATAGTCTTGAAGGAGAGCAGCGGGTCAATGCCGGAGTGAATGAGATACATCATTATATCATCTCGGGCACTGATTGCATTGGATACGGTACAGGTACCGGCACGAATAAGCTCCTGCGCATTGCCCAGCCACACATCTGTACCGTGGGAAAAGCCTGATATACGCACTAAATCAGAGAAGCAGGAAGGATTTGTATCATCAATCATCTGCCGGGTAAAGCCGGTACGAAACTCCGGGATACCGAAGGTAGCACTGTTGGAGCCAAGCTCCTCCGGGTCAAGGCCGATAGCCTTTGTGGAGTTAAAGAGTGACAAAGTCGCCGGGTCATCAAAGGGAATTGTTCTCGGGTCACGATGGGTGATATTCTCCAGCATCTTTATGACCGTAGGATCATCATGGCCAAGTATATCCAGCTTTACAAGACGGCTGGATATACTGTGATAGTCGAAGTGGGTGGTATAGATGCCGGATTCCTTCTTGTCCGCCGGATGCTGCACCGGGGTAAAGAAATGAATGTCCATATCTCGCGGCACGACCATGATACCCGCCGGATGCTGACCGGTAGTACGCTTTGTCCCCAGACAGCCCTTCTTGATATGGTCAATAAAGGCTGGCCGTTTCTTCTCCCCCAAATCTTCAAAATAGTGCATCGCGTATCCGTAGGCAGTCTTTTCCTGAACACCGGAAATTTCTCCGGCATTATAGACATTGTCCTTGCCGAATAGCTCCTCGGTATATTTCTGCGCCGTGCATTTATATTCACTGGCGAAATTGAGGTCTATATCCGGAACCTTATCTCCGTCAAAGCCAAGGAATACGGCGAACGGTATATCGTGACCGTCCTTTATCATAGGCGTCCCGCAAATGGGGCAGTCCTTGTCCGGCAGGTCGTAGCCGCAGCCATAGCTGCCATCGGTGATAAAGAGACTGTGCTTGCAATGGGGGCAGCGCCAGTGAGGCGGCAGCGGATTTACTTCCGTTATATCGGTCAGAGTCGCAATGAAGGAGCTGCCGACGGACCCTCGAGAGCCAACCAGATAGCCATCGAGATTTGATTTCTTAACCAGACGCTGGGCAATGAGATACAGTACGGCAAAGCCGTGCCCGATAATCGGCTTCAGCTCCTGATCGATACGGGCCTGTACTATCGACGGCAGGTTTTCGCCGTACATTTCGTGAGCCCGGCGATAGGACATCTCCGTGATTTCATCATCCGCACCGGGAATAACCGGGGAGTAGAGTACATCTTCATCGGGAATGGGCTTTATCCTGTCGATAGACTCCGCTATCGCCCGGGGATTTTCTACTACCGCGGCGTAGGCCTCATCCTCCGGCAGGTAGGAGAACTCTGCCAGCATTTCCTCGGTCGTCCGCAGGAACAGAGGCGGCTGCCGGGAAGCATCTTCAAAGCCGTTTCCGGCCATAATAATGGCACGGTAAATAGAGTCCTCCGGATTGAGGAAGTGGGTATCACAGGTGGCGACCAGCATTTTTCCCTGCTTCTTCGCCAACTCCGCTACCTTAAGATTAATATTGATAAGATCCTCATCGGTATTTATATCCGGGAAGGAGTCCTTCAGCTTCATGAAGTCGTTGTTGTGTATCGGCTGTATTTCCAGATAATCATAGAAAGATGCGATATCCAGCAATTCCTCTTCGCTGGCTCCGTCTACGATAGCTCTGATAAGCTCGCCTGCTTCGCAGGCAGAGCCGATAATCAGCCCTTCTCGGAACTCGGACAGAATGGCCTTCGGAATTCTCGGCTGACGATGGAAAAATCTCAAATGACTAAGACTGACGAGTCGGTAGAGATTTCTGAGGCCGATGGTGTTTTTAGCCAGCAATATTATGTGATTGGCGTGCTTCTGATGGTAATCCTCTCCGACGAGATAGCCCTCCATACCGTAGATGACCTTGATGGACAACTTCTTGTCGATTACCCGCTTCATGGCGGCCGGGAAGCCCTGCACTACGCCGTGGTCGGTAATGGCTACCGCCGGCCAGCCCCAGCGAGCCGCCGTATCGATAAGGTCATTTACCGGCACTACCGCATCAAGGGTAGACATCTGGGTATGGGCATGAAGCTCTACTCTTTTTACCTCTGCCTTATCTTCCCGCTTGGAAGTCTTTTCTTCCATTATGTCGAATGGCTTGATGACATTATCGCTGAGGTAGCTGTCAAACTCTACCGGGCCCCGCAGCTTAACGCGGGTATTTGGCTTCAGGACGCCCTTCAGTCTCTCGTATTCATCGCTGTCCTTTACGAACATCTTGCAGGATATACCATTTGTCTCGTCGATAATATCAAAGGTAAGAATATTGGTCTTGGCAAATTCGCGACCGGTTATATTGTCGATAACGCCGCAGACGACGATATTCTTCACCTCTCCGGCGATATCGCTGATGGCCACCGACTCCCCGGTAATGCGCTTGCCCAGCAGGCAGCCTTCGTCGGGAGCTGCCGGCTTCTTGCGGCTGCGCCGCTGACCATCGCCGCCCTCTCCGCTGTAGCCGCCGTAGGAGTTCCCTTCCGTTTCTCCGCCGGTTCCCAGCGGGATTTCTTTGGCGGCGGTTACAGCCTTTTTGAATTCCTCGCTGCGATACAGAGCCTGATCGGCATCCGTTCCCGCCACTGCCTGATGGTCAATTATTTCAAAAGTTACCGATACATCTACGCCTAGCTTCTGTCTTATCGCCTCAATGAGGCACTCGGCAACATTTTTCTCCTCCAACAGCTGGTGCGCCACGAAGCCACCGACGCCAACCGTGAGACGGACTCCGTCGGCAACGATTCGGGCACCCGTGAGAATATGGGCCGCCAAAGGAGCCGTGCGGCTCACTTCGCCCAGCAGCTGATGCCAGCTCTTGGCAACAGCTTCGCCAAGATTTATCGGTGCCTGATAAAAGACAGCTGAATAACCGGTTGTCTCCTTCACATGAAGAGCCAATCGGCGGAGTAAATCATCATCTATAACATCAATTGTCCGTAGTAGAAGTTCCCAGGTATTGGTTTCCGGCGTCACTTCGATATGAAGCAGCGTGGCTCCGGCCAGCTCCTCCATATCCTCCGGCGTCAGGAGCATCCCCGCCGCCAGCTGAGAAAAAGCATCCTTCTTTTCCGGCACTATACGATATCGTTTCATTCTAAACAGGTTCCTTCAATATGACATTAGCGATGCAGCCCTCTGCACCATCACAAAGTATATCATATTTTCCTCTGATTTTATACAAAAAGAGAGCCGATGCCTCAGGCACCGCCTCTCTCTTATTTTTACTTTTTCTCCGGCTTGTCCGGGAAATCCTTGAAGAAAACGGTATGAGTATCAGTAAATTTCTTTGCGTCTACCTTACCCTTTGTCAGACCGATTTCGCTGAGTGACTTCACCGTGTTCAGCATTGCATCGTAGCCACCCTGAACAGAAGGTGTGTAGTCGTAGGATTTCAGCAGCGCAGCGACAAGCTTTACATCTCCCGCCACGTATTTCTTCTCAATCTCAATCTTCGCCGCCTCTTCCGGATTATCATGAACCCACTGGGAAGCACGCTGGACGGCACGGGTTACCTTTTTCGCGGTCTCTGGGTCGCCCTTTGCCAGCTTCGAAGCCATAAAGAGTGCGCAGCAGTATTCATCTCCGAAGGGCTTGTCCTTCGATGTATCAAGGAGTACCCGGAAGCCGAACTTCTCGGCGGCAATGGTTGCCTGCGGGTCACCAAAAGCAATGGCATCTACCTTCTTCAGGTCAAGTGCCTGCGGCAGGTCATTGCGGCCAAAGACAGTGAAATCAACTTCGGTAGACTTATCGGTTACATCTACTCCTACCCCGTGGAGCGCTCGCTTGGCAATGATAGTACCGGCATCAGCCAGACCCGGCACACCGATTTTCTTACCCTTTAGGTCAGCAATTGTTTTGATATCGGAGCCATTTGGGACGAGAATTTTTATGCAGCCCTTATGCAGACCGGTTACTTCCTGTGCCGCAAGACCATTTTCCAACGGCTTTATAATTTTTCCCATCAGACCGTTGAAAATATCTACCTGACCGGCACCAACTGCCTCTGCAATGTGCGCCGCATCCACCTGAATCATTTCCGGAGCAAGTCCTTCTTCCTTGAAGAAGCCCTTTTCATAAGCAATAAAGACCGGCGCACCGCAAGCCGAAGGAGACCAGCCCACCTTTACAGGCACCGGGCCTGCCGCCTGCTTCTTCTCTCCGCCGCCGCAGCCGGCAAAAATTACTCCGGCAGTAAGTGCAGCTAAACCAAAGGCTAAAGATTTTTTGATGTATGCTTTCATGATACTGTCCCTTTCTTTTTACAGATAATATTCCGGCTCCTGACTTTGACCGCCGAAATGCAGCAGCTTCAAAACCTCGGAGGAATACGCGAAGAAATCCTTACTGCTGCGGTCGCGGGGGCGCGGCAGCTCAACCTTAATAATCTTTACCACCCGACCCGGCCGTGCCGTCATAACAATAATAGTGTTTGACAGATACACCGCCTCTTCCACATCATGCGTGACCATGAGCATGGTCATGTTCTGCTCTCGCCAGATGCGTTCTATCTCACTCTGAATATGCATCCGGGTGAATGCATCCAGCGCACCCAGCGGCTCATCGAGCAGCAGCACTTTGGGATTTCCTACCAGCGCTCTGGCCAAGGATGCCCTTTGACACATACCGCCGGACAGCTGGTGCGGATAGTAATTTTCAAAGCCGTTCAGTCCGACCAGCTCCATTATTTCTTTGACTTTTTCCTTATTCTCTTCATATATATTTCTAGCCTTTAGGCCAAAGGAAATATTTTCTTCTATGCTGTACCACGGGAACAGGTTATGCTCCTGAAACATGAAGCCTCTGTCTGCTCCCGGCTTGCCGATTGGCTCGCCGTCAAGGTAAACATTTCCTTCCTCGGGCTGGTCAAGTCCGGCTACGAGGCGAAGGAGGGTCGACTTGCCGCAGCCGGAAGGGCCGATGATGGAAACAAATGAGCCCGGCTCTAGGGTAAGGGAAACATCATTTAGTGCCTGAACAATCTCTCCCTGAGCGTTGGTAAACTGTCTGGACACATGGGAAAGCACTATTTCTCCTGTCTTTACCATTTGATTACCCCCTTCTGCCAAACCAGTGCCCTGTTTCTCAGCTGCAGCAGCAGGCTGATTATCAGGCTGAAGCTGACGGCAATCAGAAGCAGACCGGCGTATACATTTGCGTAGGCCATCATTTCCTTCTGCCAGTTGATGTACCAGCCAAGGCCGTACTTCGCACCGAGCATCTCGGCAATGACCAAGGTGATAAAGGAAGCCGAGGTGCCGTTGAACAAACCCTGAAAAACACTGGGCATTGCGGCAGGGATACCGATGTGACGAATCTGATACCAGCGGCTGGCACCGAGGGTCGATGCCGCTTCAAAATAAGAATTCTTAATATTTGCAATACCGGAGCTGGTCAAAACCGTGGTGGGAAACCATACCGCCAGAGCGATGAGGAAAACACTGCCGCTGACTACGGAAGGAAATGCCACGAGTACCAAAGGAATCCAGGCGGAGGTCGGAATCGGACCCAGCACCTTGATAAAGGGCTGCAGCCAATAGTTTGCTTTATTGCTGAAGCCAATCAGAACCGCCGTTATCAGCCCGGCGGTAGCACCGAACAGCCAGCCCAGAAGAAGCAGTCGATAGGAGTATGCTGTGCACTTCAAAAGGTAAGCCCAGTCCTCAACCACCACCTCCAGTACCCGGTCAATCGCCGGGAAGTACAAAGGGGGAAGAACAGCGAATTTCGTGGTAAGAAGATTTACAATATTCAGAAGCAGTACAAGTCCAGCCAGGAAAAGGGCTCTATTCTTTGCACCTTTCGTGAGACTCAGAAATCTGTCACTCACTCTGCCCGCCGCCTGAAAAAGCAGATATCCGGCCAATGTGATCGCCAGCAGCAGGGAGAAATAGGGGGCTTCCGTCTCCGCGTGGAGATATGACCGCTCCAGACCAAAATCAACGGCAATCGCCAATCCGATAGAAATTATCGGCAGCACATTGTAAATCCGCTGTTTCTTTGCCTGTGCCTCCGCCTCGGCTGCCCGGACAATATTAATATTTTTCTTGTCCGCGGCCTCCTGCGGTATATCTATAGAAATCGTACCTGTCATTATTCTTCATCCTCTTTCTGCAGCACCGGCTCTTCCTTGAAAAGCTTGGCATAATAGAACTTGGACAGATACAGGGGAGCGGCCGGATTATGGCCGGTTACTCTGTCCTTGGTAATCAGGGTAGTCACCGGAGCCTTGGAATATTTCATAAACAGCGAATCATGACCTACGCACAACCCGACAACCACATTCAAATCGGTCTTTTCTTTTGCCAGCAGCTTTGCCTGCATGATGGGGTTGCAGAGGGATTCGTGGCAGCCTTTCAGCACCTTCAGTTCCTCCGGTATGCCGATTTCCGTCTTGTCCCGACCGCCGACCTTGCACAGTACACCGTAGGTCTGGAAGCCGTGATGCTCCAAGAGGCGGGCAAAAATCTTTGACTCCTCAATGAGACCGACACAGGTGGCAATGCCCACCTTCTTTGCCCCTATCCGCTTGGCAAACTGGATAATCTCCTCTACTCGGGTAAGCTTGCCGTAGTAGGTACCCTCCAGTACCGCCGCCGTCTTGGCCAGCTTTGAAATCAGCGGGTCGTTGCGATAAAGATCAAGCACCTTCTCTATTTCCTTATCCTTGATTTTGGTATTGGTCAGGCACTGCTTCGGCAGATCCTTGTCTCTTTTATGGCAGCTCTGAAGTCCGCAGGTGGTGCAGCTAAAGCAGAAATCTTTATTGGCAGTCATGATGTATCGCTCCTTTTTATTTTCACGTTATCGTTTTCATTTCTGACACAAAAAATGCCTGAGAGCTTTACTCCCAGGCATGACTGTTAGTCAGGTGGCTTTATGCCTCATTCCTGTGCGTGACAAAGTGTCCCACATCACAGCCGCTTACTGCCTGGGAGAAACACATCTGACACATACACATATATGCGGTTTTGATGGATTCAGCAATGGGTTTCATTTTGTCCCGCTCCTTTCTTGAGGTTGATGTTAATATACACCTATAAACCTACTGTGTCAATAGGTGTATAGAAAAATTTTAAATTTCCCTGAAAAATAGCCGGTCACATTTCTGTGACCGGCTATTCCGATTATTCGCCCAGCTGCAGGCGATAGAATTTCTTTTTACCCTTTTTTACGATAGCCTGACCATCGATGAAGTCGCTCTCATTGAGGACTGCCTCGATAGAGTCTACCTTGTTATCGTTGAGGGTCACACCGTTCTGAGTAATCAGGCGCTTTCCCTCACCCTTGGACTCGAAGACTCCGCCCTCAGCGAGGACATCGAGGAGCTTCGCACCCAGCTTATCTTTTGCTACTACTACGGTCGGCATGCTGTCGGCATTGCCGGCACCGCCGAAGAGAGCCTCCGCGGCCTGTGCGGCCTTCTCTGCCTCTTCCTGACCGTGAACCAGCTTCGTTACCTCGTAGGCCAGTACCTTCTTGGCCTCGTTTATCTCCTGATCCTTCAGCGCACCGAGGCGGCGTACCTCATCCATCGGCAGGAAGGTCAGACGAGCCAGGCACTTCTCTACATCGCCGTCGCCGATGTTTCTCCAGTACTGGTAGAAATCATAGGGAGAGGTTTTCTCCGGATCAAGCCAGAGCGCACCGGATGCGGTCTTACCCATCTTCTTGCCGTCGCTCTTGGTGAGGAGCTGCAGAGTGAGACCGTAGGCAGCGCCGCCCTTCTTGCGGCGGATAAGCTCTACGCCGGCAATGATGTTCGACCACTGGTCATCGCCACCCAGCTGAATCTTATTATTGTGAGTCTGATAGAGAGTGTAGAAATCGTAGGCCTGCATGACCATGTAGTTGAACTCCAGGAAGGTCAGTCCACGCTCCCAGCGCTCCTTGTAGCACTCGGCAGAGAGCATGCGGTTTACAGAGAAGTGGGCGCCAACTTCGCGAAGCAGGTCGATGTAGTTCAGCTTGCGGAGCCAGTCGCCGTTGTTCAGCAGCAGGGCTTTGTCGTCGCTGAAGTCAATGAAGCGGGACATCTGCTTCTTGAAGCAGTTGCAGTTGTGCTCGATGATTTCATCAGTGAGCACCTGACGCATGTCGGTACGGCCGGAGGGGTCTCCGACAGTGCCGGTACCGCCGCCTACCAGACAGATAGGACGATGACCGGCCTTCTGCAAATGGCTCATGACCATCAGAGCCACATAATGACCTACATGGAGGCTGTCAGCAGTGGGATCAAAACCGATATAGAAAGTTACCTTTTCTTCGTCGAGAAGTTTACGGACTTCTTCTTCATTAGTACACTGAGCGATGTAGCCACGCTCAACGAGGGTATCATATACGCTTGTTGCCATTTATCTGTACTCCTTAAATTATTCAATCAATTTTTGCCTTTGCCGCCGGCACCCATTGACGGGCCAGCCGGTGCGGCCGGAGCCGGGGCAGCTGTCGGCTTCTCTGCTGCCGGCGGCTCGGGTGCCGTCTGCGCAGGTTCCTTCCTGCTGGGCTTTTCCTTCGTTGAAGGCTTCTCTGCCTTCGTATTGGCATTAGTCGGAGCCTGAGCCTTACCATCCTTGCCGTTCTTTGCCTTGGGGTCGGTCTTGCCCTTGGACTTGGGGTCAAGGACTTCCTTTACCGGCTTGACCACGGTACGGCGACTGCCGTCAAAGTACTTGACCGGCGTACCCTTAGTAGCGGCTGACATGAATATCTGCCAGATAGATGCCGGTAGATTACCGCCGGTCATGCCGTCCAAATCTTCATTATCATCGCAGCCAATCCACACACCGGTGACCATATCCGGAGTATAGCCCACGAACCAGGCATCCAGATAATCACTGGTGGTACCGGTCTTGCCGGCTGCCGGGCGGCCGATATTTGCCCCGGTACCGGTACCGGCAAGGACGACAGCCTGCAGCATATCGTTCATCTCGGTAGCTATCTCTTCAGAGAATACGGTAGTCGGCACAGCCTCCGACTGGAACAGTACATTGTCATACCGGTCGCAGACTTTGACAATACCGGTGGCCGGTACATGAACGCCGTAGTTGGCAAAAGTACCGTAAGCACTGGTTATCTCCAGCGGGGTCACACCGCGGGTAAGACCGCCAAGGGAGGAAGCCAGATTCATATCGTTGATGTCGCCCTCACGGACGAAAGTGGTAATGCCCATCTTCTCCGCCAAGTCAAGCACCTTAGCCATGCCGACGGTCTGAGCGATGCGGACAGTCGGAACATTCAGGGAGAAGGTAGCAACGGTACGAAGAGGTATCTTGCCGTTGAAGTTTCTATTGTAGTTCATCGGTTCCCAGTCGCCAATCTTCAGCGGGCTGTCCTCGATGATGGTGTCGGGGGTGAAGTTCTCCGTCAGAGCCGCCGCAAAAACGAAAGGCTTCATTGCGGAGCCCGGCTGTCTGGTGGCCAGTACAGCTCGGTTGAACTGGTCGGTACCGCGACCGCCGACCATGGCCTGAATATAGCCGTTATGCGGATTGATTGCGACCAGAGCCGCCTGCGGCTGCTGGATGCCGTTATACTTGGAATAAAGCGGCAGGTTGTTCTTCACTGCCTGCTCGGCAATGCGCTGGAGGTCAAGGTCGATAGTGGTGTATATCTTCAGGCCGTTCATATAGACGGCATCTGCGCCAAAGCGCGGGTCGGCAATCAGCTCCTGAAGTACGTAATCAACGAAGTAAGAGGCTTCTTCCTTCTCTCCGTTCTTCACATCGCGGAGCTTTATCGGTGCGCTCTTTGCTTCATTTATCAGCGCACTGCCATACATTCGCTTCTTTTCCGGACGGCCGAACTTCTGCATGGCGTCCAGAACGACCATCATTCGCTCCTGTGCAGGCCAGCTGTTGTCCGGCTCACGATGGAAGGGGGAATAATAGTTCGGGCTCTTGGGTACACCGGCCAGCATAGCGCACTCGTTCAGGCTGAGGTCGCTGGCATGCTTGCCGAAGTAAGTGAGTGCTGCTGCTTCTACGCCGTAGGCACCGTGACCGAAATATATCTGGTTGAGATACATTTCCAGTATCTCGTCCTTGGTGTATTTGCGCTCCAGCTTGACCGCCAGGAAAATTTCCTGAATCTTTCGCTGCCAGGTACGCTCCTGAGTCAGATAGGCATTCTTTGCCAGCTGCTGGGTGATGGTAGAGCCGCCCTCTCGAACAGAGCCGCCAATCACGTTGGCAACTGCCGCACGGAGAATACCCCAAGGGTCAACGCCGAAGTGCTCATCAAAGCGACGATCCTCGATGCAGACAAAGGCGTCCTGCAGCTCCTTGGGAATCTTGGCCAGCTTGACCGGCACTCTGTCTTCCTCGGCATGGATGCTGGTAATCTCTCGACCCTTAATGTCGTAAATGTGAGAGGATGCCACCGGGTTGATATCCGAGATGTCCTCCTTCGTATTGAGAGTCGCCGTTACAAAGCCGCAGCCTATACCGGCCAGCAGTATGAAGACTACCAGACTGAAATAGCACACGATGCGGACAGCTTTGCCCCAGCCGCCCTTCTTTTTCTTTCGCGTCCTGCTCTCGCCGGTACCGGAGCTTGTCGTCTTGCCGGTTCTGGACGCTTCTTTCTTCTCCATTTAATTCCTCCCTGCATAAAGCAGCAATACTCATACATAATGATGACAACAGAAATAAGCTCCTTAGAGCCTAGTCCATCGTTGCATTATATCACAAATGTTACAAGAATGCCAATTACCGCTTTTTTGTATCAGACAAAATGTTAGGGCAATGAAAAATTTTACCGATTAGCTATACATCAGGGCTGCCACATTTGATTATCTCCAATCCATGCGGCAGCCCTTTTACTTTAGTATTCTTCTATGATGCACTCGTGGTGCTTTGTTTCCTTGTCGTAGTTTATGCCGACCAGCAGTATTTTATCCGTGTAGCCGGTCAACTCTCCTGCGTACCGCTTTTCCTTTATCTGGCGGATAGCTGCATCGGCATCCTTGTTCCACTTCAGCTCAATGACGATTGCCGGCTTATTGCCGGAGTCCTTCCGAGGGATGAGAATCATGTCCGCATAGCCTTTGCCGGATGGGAATTCCCTCACGATATTGTAGTAGGCCGGTGCCGTGAAGTAAGCCATCGTCAGGACAAAGCTCAGGGAGTTCTCGTCATTGTATTTCAGCACAGATGTATATGTCTCGTGTGCCAGCTCTACCAGATTGGCTACTTTATCTGCTTCGCCATCAATAGTGGCCCAGAGCAGTTCATTACATTTTGAAACAGATTTCGCTATTTCCTGCCAGTTTCCTGTTATCAAAGCAGATTCATAGGCAGTAGCGACCTCATAGTTTGGCAGATACGCCACGCGACGTTCTGCATCATATGCGAGGTATCCGAGATGAATCAGGGCAGTCAGGGCATCGTCCTTTGAGTTAATCTCTTTTAGATCATTCCTGAATGTCTGCGAATCAACCTTAATCCCGCCTCCCGCCAAAACGGTCATGATATCATCTTTCAGACCATCAAAGTTCAAAGCTATGTGTTTGTTTATAGTGCTAAAGGCAGATGTGTTTTTCCAATATGATTCCAATGAGGAGTCAAGCATTGACTGATAGACAGAGTTCGGATTGTACATATGTCTGCCGTCAATCAGGTAGCCGTTATACCAGGCTTTTACTGAATCAAATTCCATACCGTACTGCTGGCAGAGAGCTTTTACTTCATCTTCGGTAAATCCGAAGTATTGGGTCAGCTGCTTTGAGCTGAGCATTGTGTATTCCCGAAAGTTGTTGAGGGCTGATTCATCCTCTATTTTCTTTATCGGCAGTATCCCCGTTATATAACCGAGAGCTAAGAAATCTTTGGCTTCCTCACTCTTAAAGATGTCGTGGAGGAACTGCATGTAGCGATGCACGAGGTCAGGTCTGTCTGACTGGTTTCTGATTACGCAGTCCCATTCGTCTATGATGATAACGAACTGGGCGCCTGATGCTTTATATACACTAGCTAGCACTGATGCAATTTTCCTGCTAAAGTCTATATCGGAATATTCCTTTTCCATCTCCTCATAGACTTCGGTTGTTATCATTTCTATAAGGTTATCTTGATAATTGCCTGCAAAGGTGGACATGTCAAGATGAATTACATTGAGCTTATTAAGGTATTTATCCCAGTCTTCTTTCTTGGCGATTTCAAATTTACTGAAAAGCTCGCGGGAGTCACAGCCTTTGCTGTAGTATGCTCTCAGCATCCTAGCTGCCTGAGATTTGCCAAAGCGTCTGGCGTGACTGATGGCAGCGCAATTGCTGTCGCTTCCTATTACCTTATTAAAAAAGCCTATTAAACCAGTCTTGTCCATATATATAGGACTATTTACAGTCTTCTCAAAGCTGACATTTCCCGGATTAAAATAGATACCCATACTTATTCACCCCACTCTGTCAGTTTCTCCTTGAGGCTAGTATACCACAATATATTTCTTACAGCTATATACACCGTAAAATGCACATTATCAGAAATAATCTGCTTGTAACCGCTACACCATTAAATAATTAGTAGATAAATTGAAGGGACTAAGAGAAAATAGCATTTAATATCAAGTATTGGAAAAAACTAGGTCTTCAGGGATAATAATCTTTACCATTCCGTTATTCTTTCGTATTTTCAGTTGCTCAGGATATGTATTTCGCTTTATTTCCACAGTATCACTCCCAAATTTTGTGTTTGTCACGTTTTTAGGGAATGATAAACAAATAACAGCCAGAAAAAACTCCCCGACGACCTGTGGTCATCGGGGAGCATTATTTTTCCTGTGTTACGAAGAAAAGCCGATTTCGTCAAGCAGCCGCCAACGAGGAAGCCTTCTTCCGCTGGAGGAAGTACAGCACTACCAGAGCAACGATGCCGATGATATCCGTATCAAGACCCGGCTTGATGAGCATCAGCGCACCTACCGTAGCCACAGCTCGGAGCCACATGGCAACCGGCGCAAGGAAGTAGCCCTCGACTGCTACCGCGATGAGGAATACACCCAAACAGCCGGTAAGAGCTACGGTAGTACCCTCGGCCAATGTAGTGTTGATAAGCATCAGCTGCGGAGCATAGACGAACATGAAGGGAACGATAAAGCCTGCAATAGCCAGCTTTACAGAGGCAACGCCCGTCTTCATGGGATCGCCGCCGGAAAGACCCGCTGCAGCGAAGGATGCCAGTGCTACCGGCGGTGTCAGGTTTGCAAACATCGCATAGTAGAAGCTGAACATGTGAGCTGCGGCCGGAGCAATACCGAGCTTTGCAAGCGCCGGAGCCGCAATGGAAGCGGTAATGATGTATGCCGGAATAGAGGGCAGACCCATACCGAGAATCATGCAGGTAATCATGGTGAAGACCAGAGTAAAGAGGATACTGGTATCACCGAGGGAAATGATGGTGTTCGCCATGGTCAGACCGAAGCCGGTCTTGGAGGAAACACCGATGATAACGCCTACGCAGGCACAGGCGATAGCTACGGATACAGTCTGTCTCGCACCGTCGGCCAAAGCATCAATCAAATCACTGACTGACATACGAGTCTCCGGCTTAATCCAGGAAACTACGATAGTCACCAGAATGGTGAGGACGGCAGAGTAAATGACAGTCGTACCGGAGAAGAACAGCATGTAGAGCAAGAACATTACCGGCAGCAGCAGGTGCCCCTGACGCTTCAGGACTTCGCTGGTTTTCGGCAGCTGATCCTTCGGCAAGCCCACGAGACCATCCTTGGATGCTCTCAGCTGTACCTGAATGATGATGCCGAGGTAATAGAGCAGCGCCGGTACAGCCGCCCATACGATGATGGATGAGTACTTCACGCTGAGCATTTCTGCCATGATGAAGGCAGCGGCGCCCATAATCGGTGGCAGCAGCTGGCCGCCTACAGAAGCAGCGGACTCAACAGCGCCGGCAAATTCCTTGGAGTAGCCGGTCTTCTTCATCAGAGGGATGGTGAATGCACCGGTGGTAACAACATTGGCTACCGCAGAGCCGTTGATGGAGCCAAGGAAGCCGGAAGCGATTACCGATACCTTAGCCGGGCCGCCCTTCGTATGACCGGCGAGAGCCAGCGCAATGTCGTTAAAGAACTGACCCATACCGGATTTCTGCATGACACAGCCAAACAGTATGAATAGGAAGATATAGCTGGCTGCTACGCTGACGGAGGTACCATAGATACCCTCGGTATTGGCAAAGAAATGATTGGACAGGGATGTCCAGTCATAGCCGCGATGCATGAACATACCGGGCATACTGCGACCATAAAGACCATAGCCGATGAAGACAAGGCTCAAAATCGAGAGTGCATTGCCGGATACACGGCGGCTGGCTTCGAGAACGAGAGCCACCAGCAGAGTAGCCATAATCATATCAGTCTGATTGGCATTACCGGCTCGCTCTACTACTCCCAGATAATCGGTATAAATATATGCAGGTGCAGCAAAGGAAAGCAGAACGAGTACCCAATCAACGATACTGGGCTTGGTATGGTCTGATTTTTTCGAGAACGGATACATGATGAAGCACAGCGCCAGCATCATAGAAACATGCAGGGAGCGGTGCACCAGAGTAACCGGAGGGCCGAAGGCGGCCGTATAGAGGTGGTAGCAGGAAACGAGAACGCAGGCGATGAAGAAGACTTTTTTGACAGCGCCTGCCAGCTTCCTGGTGGCGGATTCTTTATCGTGCTTTTTAAGGACGGCTTCGGACTGTTCGTCCAGCTGACCATCGGTAGGCAGCTGAACAGCATTGTCTGCCGTTTTCTTGTTATCCTCCATTCCACAGCCTCCTTTCTTCAATGCGTAAAATAAGCCTTCGATGCTCGGGCAAATCCTTCCCCGTCATCAAAAGCTCATCGTTGAGTTTAATATCTCTTGTGGCGAAATGTGAATTTATCCAGTCAAATTGCTGAAAAATCTGGCCGATTTCATCCATATATATCATCTTATCCTTTATATAGCACTTCTTCCCTTTATTCTCAGGGATTCCGGCGCCAAAGGCGGGATAAGCGATAGTATCCAGCACCAGTGTATTATTTTTTTCTATATGATAGTACTCGTGCCAAGGGATTTTCTCCCAAGAATGTACCCAGCCGAAAAATAATTTGTCGCCAACCTTGACCGGTTCCTGACGAATCAGCTCGCCGGTCTCGTAGTCATATATCCTGAGAAGCCGTTCCGGACTCCCCCACCACTGCCACCCCACGAAGAGTGAGGCAGCAGCAATGAGGAGCGCCAGACAACCTATCAGGTTCTTGCGTCCGATATTCATTTTATGGTTTAGTCAGTTTTTAGTCTTTTTCTTACTTGATGATGCCCTTTGCCTTGTAGTACTTCTCAGCACCCGGATGGAGCTTCAGGCTGGTACCGGTGATACCGCGGAGAGCAGTCTCCGGCTTGATTTCACGCTTGGCAGTAGCATGGGAAGCACCGATGGTGTCGAGGCCCTTCTGGCTGTAGATACCATCAAGCAGGTCGTATACAACATCATCAGAGAGGTTCTTGGATACGAGCATTACGTTCATAACGGCAGCGGTAACAGTGTCAGCCTTGGTGCCGTAGGTTTCCTTCGGAATCTTCCACTCGATGTAGAACGGATACTTCTTGGTCAGGTTCTTCAGAGCATCGCCGTCAACCGGAACGAATACTACTTCCTTAGCGGTACCGAGCTCCTTGATGGTAGCGTTGCCGAGACCGGAGGTAACGAATGCAACATCGCACTGACCGTTCTTCATCTGGTCGATAGCCTCACCATAGGAGAGGTAGTCAACCTTGGCATCAGCATAGCTCATGCCGTTGGCCTCGAAAATCATGCGAGCGTTCAGCTCTACACCGGAGTTCGGTGCGCCTACGCCTACACGCTTGCCCTTGATGTCCTTGAAGGTCTTGATGCCGCTGTCAGCGGTGGTAACGATCTGGACAACATTCGGCCACAGACCCATCATTACGCGGAGGTCGGTAGCTTTCGGCTTGCCTTCATAAGCGCCGAAGCCTTCAACAGCCTGAATGACAGAGTCGGACATGGCAATGGCCATTTCGCCTTTGCCGGTGAGGATAGCGTTGATGTTTTCGCCGGTAGCGCCGGTAGCGGTAGCGCTGGTCTTGTAGCCCATCTCGCCTACTACCTTAGAGAATGCACCGCCGATGGGGAAGTAGATACCGCTGGTCGGGCCAGTAAGTACGGTAACGAATTCCTTGGAGCGATCGACCTTCTGGCTCTGTGCCTTCTGGTCCTTGGGTGCATCGGCTTTCTTATCTCCGCCACCGCAACCGGTGAACATTGCAGCGGAGACCATGAGAGCCATTAGCATTGCAAATAGTTTTTTCATTGAGTCTCTCCTCCTTATAAATTTTAGACTAAACCAATGGGAAATCACTGCCGTCATTTTACACTATTTATGCATTTCCCGCAACTTAAATTGCGCATTTACAAAGGAAAAATACAAAATTCATTGCATAATGCATAAATATTCATACAACCATTTACTCTGATTATTTTACCGATTGAAAACCACATCATTTTGTACTATGTTTACATGTATTCATTTCAAATTTCATTGACATTCCATATCCCAAACAATATACTGATGTGTACAGTCATATTTCACCGGCCGCTGATATTCGCGGCAAGATAACAGAGAGAGGTATAATAATGACAGCCAAAAAACCCGTAAAAATTACCGAAACAATCCTGCGCGATGCACACCAGTCCTTGTGTGCGACCCGTATGCGCATTGAGCAGATGGTACCGCAGCTTGATGCTCTCGATGCCATTGGCTTTAATTCCCTCGAAGCATGGGGCGGTGCTACCTTCGACAGCTGCCTTCGCTTCCTGAACGAAGATCCCTGGGAGCGCCTTGATACTCTCCGCGCTCATCTGAAGAACACTCCGATTCAGATGCTTCTCCGCGGCCAGAACCTCCTTGGCTACAACCACTACAATGATGATGTCGTCCGCGCTTTCGTCCGCAAGGCATCCGAGCACGGCGTAAAAGTATTCCGTATCTTCGATGCTCTCAATGATATCGACAATCTACAGACCTCCATTGACGAGGCTCTCAAGTGCAAAGAGAAGCCCCATGTTCAGGGCTGCCTCGTATACACCATCAGCCCCTTCCATACCAACGAGACCTTCGTTGAGCTGGCAAAGCAGCTGGAGAAGATGGGCGTTCACTCCGTCTGCATCAAGGATATGTCCGGCCTCCTGAAGCCCTATGTAGCTGAGGATCTGGTCAAGAAGCTGAAGAAAGCTGTCAAGGTTCCCATTCAGCTCCACACCCACTACACCTCCGGCTTTGGCTCCATGACCTACATGAAGGCTATCCAAGCCGGCGTCGATGTAATCGACTGCGCACTGGCTCCCTTCGCCTGCGATACCAGCCAGCCCTGCACCGAGACCATGATTGAGACCCTCGTAGGCACCGCCTATGACACCGGCCTCGACCGTCAGGCTCTCAACCCGATTTCCCAGCACTTCCTGAAGGTGAAAGGCGACCTCATTAAAGAATTCGGCCTCAAGGGCTACTTCGATGTCAACCCCAATGTCCTCGACTTCCAGATTCCGGGCGGCATGCTCAGCAACATGGTCAACCAGCTGAAGGAACAGGGCATGGAAGACAAGTATCAGGAACTCCTCGACGAGATGCCCCGCGTCCGTGCAGATCTGGGCTATCCGCCGCTCGTTACCCCCTCCAGCCAGATTGTCGGCACTCAGGCCACCTTCAACGTCATGCTGGGCGAGCGCTACAAGATGGTTCCCAACGAGGTCAAGGATCTTGCCCGCGGCAAGTTCGGCAAGACCCCGAAGGCCATCGACAAGGACTTCCTCCTCAACACCATGCACATCGCCGAGGAAGATATCATCACCGATATGCGTGCTGACGACGCCAAGGCAAAGACCATGGCAGAGTTCAAGGCTGAGCTGGAGCAGCAGGGCTATATGAACCCGCCGGAAGAAGATATCCTCTCCTATGCTCTTTTCCCGCAGGTAGCTTCCGAGTTCTTCCACAAGAACCTCCGCTACATCACTGCCAACAAGGCAAAGGCACTTCTGGGTCAGCTCCTCGAAATCGAGGATGCCAATGCCCTCAAGGCCGAGCTGCATAAGGCTCTCGATAAGTAATTTCTTTCCCTTATACAGGCAAAATAAAGAGGCTGCCGCAGACCAATCTTGCAACAGCCTCTTTTCCTTTCTATCGAAAGTCCTTCCATTATATAATAGTATATGCTATAATCTCGTTGATAAATTCTGCATATATCCTGAAGGAGGAATATAAAATGGCAAAAATCACCAAAGATATGGGTATCCTCGAAGTAGTTCAGCAGTACCCGGAAACCATCGAAGCATTCATGAACAGCGGCATGGGCTGCATCGGCTGCGCCGCCGCTCACTTCGAGAACATCGAGCAGGGCGCTGCCGCTCACGGCCTCGATATCGATCTCCTCATGGCTGCCCTCAACGCTGCCGTAGATGACGCTGAAGCTGCCAAGGCTGAGGCTAAGTAATCTCATCTCGCCAAAACGACAAATTTAAAAGAGCAGATAATCTGTCTGGCAGGGTTTCCTGTCAGAGAGATTATCTGCTCTTTTTCTTTTATTCTCTTAGAGCTCAGACTCGAGGCTGATGGCAGTTATCTTCCCCTTCTTATCTACGCTGAAGCTCATTACTCTGCCGGCATTTGTCGGAGATTCATAACAATACACGTCATCCTCTCCCGGATATCGTACTAAATCGCCAAGTCCAAACTTATCCACCACCTGACGGATATTGTCGCCAACGGCAATGCCGCAGGGCATCGAAATAAATCCGCTGCGGGTTGCCAGATTGCCGGAAGTAATCCGCACGGTACGAAGGCCTAACTCCTCTTCGTTTTTCGCAGACTCACCACAGACATACTGAATCGAAAAGCCTTCATAGTGACGCCAGACAAGCCGCATCGACCCGAAGGGTATTTCCTCCCGCCGGTAGGCTTCACCGAACAGGGCTGTAATCTTTGCTACCGGCACCCCATAAGCAAAAGGCTCCATCCTCATCTCGCTATCCGGCAGATTGTGCGCCAATCCGGGAACGGCAGAGAACGACCAAAGGAACGCAAGCAGCAGGAAAAAACGAGAAATTCTTTTCACAAATACCCTCTCCTAATAGTATATATTATACCCTTACTGTCCATCGTGCTTATTAACTTCTCAAGTGTCCTTATAAACCAAACAAGTCTGCCCTGATTATAACCTAAGTTTTCTAAACATTCTACCACAACCACCGTTGCACAAACAAAATTGATGTGCTATAATTTCTACAGCAACGAAGGTTTGCTGACAGTCGGTTCCCCGAAAGGGGGTGGTCGCATGAGCTTGTATGAGAAGCTGTCAATTTTGATTGCTGTTCTGACACTATGCGCCACAGTTTATTTTAATGTGACGAAGTAATACTTATCACATAAACACACGAAGCCGGCTATTTGCACTAGCCGGCTTCCAACAGATTTTCCCGGGAGCTGACGCATGCAGTCAGCATCCTTCGTTGTTTTTATAATAACATTTTCTTTGCTTGTTTTCAAGCATTAACACGGGTACTGTACAAATCTTTAGTGCAGTGCCCGTTTTATTCATCTACTCTGATTATTCCGTACCTGACCTTCGACCATTTGCCGCCGGAGAATTCATTGAAGCCGAGGCGGGCAAATTCTTTGCTGTACCAGGCTTCCTTCATTACGACCCGATGGCGGGCTACTCGGCAAGCTTCCTTTACAGAGTCTTCGTCGAGTGGACTGCCCTCGGCCAACTCCCTCAGGGGAGAAAGCGCCACAGACCTCTCCATCGGGTGCCGGAACATGGGGTCAAAATACACAGCATCGAAAGATTTATCCGGTAGAGATTTCAGATATTCACGATAGTCGGCGTTGACCACCTGTACCCGCCGCATGGCAGAGACAGTATCGTAGTTGTTCTCACCGCTGTGGTGTGCGAGGCCGTAGCTCATAGCCAGTGCGATGAGGGGACTGGCCTCCAGTGCTGTGACCTTGCCGGTATCCCCTACGCCATAGCTCTCCACGATGGCATCCGCTCCGAGTCCGAGGGTACAGTCGAGAACTGACTGTCCCGGCTTGACATCGAGGGCGATGAGCAGATGGTCTGCCGCGCCGTGAAGTCTGATATTTTTCAGTCTCACATGCGCCATGCTGGGGTGGAAGAACATGGTATCATTGGGTTCTTCCAGCACGATGGTGTCGTCTCTGGCCACCACGATGACCGGGGCGCCGTACTTTTCTGATATAGCCGCGATGGAGTCGCTGCGGCGAGGTACCACTGTGCCGCCGAGGATATCAGCAGCGTAATTGGCACGGTCATGGTCGGCGTCGGTTGGTTTGCGGCCGGTGGTTATTATAATAGGAAAGTTTTGCATGTATACCTCATCCGTCTCGCTTCGCGAGCCACCTTCCCCAGAGGGGAAGGTCTCACCCCTCCGCCC
>JAZLHS010000130.1:0-5816 GCA_045616885.1 Selenomonadaceae bacterium
AGTGCCAGTAATAAGAACGCTGTCACCAGCCTTGAGTTTGCGGGACTGCTCCTCGGTAAGCGGAGTGTTGATTCTGATCTTTTCAGCCATTTTCGTTTCCCTCCCCTATTAGAGCTCGCACTCTTTATGGCGCATAGCGTGGCAGTTGATAGTAACGGCAACCGGCAGGCCGGCGATATGAGTCGGCATGTACTCTACATTGACAGCCAGTGCGGTAGTAGTGCCGCCAAGCTGGGGTCCGATACCGGTCTTATTTACCAGTTCGAGCAGCTCTGCTTCCAGCTTTGCGTATTCAGGCTCAGAGTGACGAACATTGGTAGGACGGAGCAAAGCCTTCTTGGAAAGAACAGCTGCAGCATCCATAGTGCCGCCAACGCCTACACCGACAACAATCGGCGGGCAGGGATTGCAGTCAGCATGCTTTACGATATCGAGAACAGCTGCCTTTACACCCTCAACACCATCAGCCGGTACCAGCATCTTCAGGCCGGACTTATTCTCGCTGCCAAAGCCTTTAGCGGCAAGCTTCAGTACGACCTTGTCACCGGGAACAATACGGGTATAGATAATAGCCGGGGTATTGTCCTTAGTATTTACACGGTTGAAAATTGGTTCCTTAACGACGGACTTACGGAGGTAGCCATCTACATATCCCTTGGATACGCCGGCATTAACAGCGTCCTCAAAAGCACCGCCTTCAATATGAACATCCTGGCCGATTTCGGCAAAAACGATAGCCATGCCGGTGTCCTGACAAATAGGACGGTCTTCATCACGGGCGATTTCTGCGTTCTTGATGATCTGGTCGAGAACATCACAGCCAACAGGGGACTTCTCAGTTTCGCGGCCCTTTTTAAGTGCCTCGTAAACATCCTCCGGTAAATAGTAGGCAGTTTCCTTGCAGAGCTTCGCTACTGCTTCAGTGATTGCCTCGGCTTGAATAGTGCGCACAGTCAATTCCTCCTTCTCTTGATTAAGAAACCATATACTTGACTAAAAAGCCATAAACTACACAAATGATTTACTGGCTTAGTTTAACACATAATAAATAAATTGTGAAGTATTACCTCTTAACATTTATAAATATTTTTTATCTACACTTATGAACAACTACTCAAGTCACAATTATTTCAGATAATTTGCCAGCAAAGGACGCATGGCGCGAATCGCCTCACCGCGATGGCTGATGGCATCCTTCTCCTCAAAGGTAAGCTCGGACATCGTCTTGCCGGATGGTAAATAAAAATAGGGGTCATAGCCAAAACCCCCTTCTCCTCTCGGTACAAGGTATATCGTACCTGACACACTGCCAGCCGATGTGAGTACCGTACCATCTGCAGAGTTCACAAAGGCAAGGACGCACTCATATGCAGCAGATGATTCTTCTGCACCGATTCGCTTCATCTCCTTTACCATGTGAGCATTGTTCTCCTCATCGCTACCGTGATGACCGCAATAGCGGGCAGAATGAACGCCGGGCTCACCGCCTAGCTTCTCAATGGTCAGTCCGCTGTCATCGGCGATGGCCGGCACACCAAGGTGCTCTGAATAAAACCTTGCCTTGATGATGGCATTGGCCTCAAAGGTCTCCCCATCTTCTACAGCATCCGGAGTCTCTCCGTAAAAAGAGAGCGGCACCAGCTCCAAACCGAGGCCATCAAAAGCGGCAATCAGCTCGGCCAGCTTCTTTTTATTCTTTGTGGCAACTACTACTCTCTGTTTTTCCATGCGGTCACCCTTCCCTTCCGATTCTCCATGCCAGATGATTTCCCAGGACATCTTTCTCGTAAGAGATGATTTTGTCGATTCCCGCAGCAGCCAGCTCCACGAGAGTCTGCTGCTCCTCAAGAGTGAAGGGGCGTCCCTCGCCGGTACCCTGCAGCTCTACGAACTGCCCGCTGCCGGTCATTACCACATTCATATCGACAGCTGCCTGACTGTCCTCCAGATAGCAGAGGTCAAGCAGCGCCTCCTCCGGCTCTGCCGGAGCAAGGACTATCTTCTGTCCCTTCTTTACTCGCTTGCGAGGAGGTGCGACCATTCCTACACTGATAGCAGCCAAAAAATCCTTCACCGGGAATGGCTGTCCGCCCTCCGGGTCATAGAAGCTCTCGCAAGCATCTACCAGTGCGATAAAGGCTCCGGTGACCGAGGCTGTTCTCGTGCCTCCGTCTGCCTCGATAACATCGCAGTCAATAGTTATCGTCCTGTCACCCAATGCCTTCATATCAAGCACCGAGCGCAGACTGCGGCCGATAAGACGCTGAATCTCATGGGTACGGCCGTTTTGCTTTCCCCTTACCGATTCCCGCGGCGTGCGGGTAGCGGTCGCCGACGGCAGCAGTGTGTACTCGGCCTTCAGCCAGCCTCCCTTGCTCTCGCCGTTGGTATTCCGCCGGAAATTCGGCAAGCGCTGCTCAACGGTAGCGGCACATATCACCTTGGTATTGCCCAGCTCGATAAGTACAGAGCCGGCCGGGCCATGCTGGAAAAAGCGGGTTATTTTCAAAGGACGCATATCGCTGTTGCCGCGTCCGTCTGCTCTCTTTTTATCCAAGGGCATTCTCCCTGTTACTTGTTTCTAATGTAGTTTCTAAATCCTCTGATGATTACGATGGGTACCTTCTGAGAAGCGTTGCCAAAAGGATTGTCCAGCAGCAGCTTTGCTACCTCTTCCGCCTCCAGCCCCTTGCTGGCTCCGACCACCTTGCAGCGATGCAGGTCATTGGCATCGGCAATCATGGCACCATAGCAACCAAAGCGCTCCCGGATGGCCTCTACCACTTTGTCCGGGTCTTTGGGGCCATAAACTATATGCTTGTCAAAGGGCGGCATAGTACCGGTAACTTCATCAATAAGAGCGGCCTGATAGCCGGCCAGCTGGTAAAAAACACCACGCTTGAAGGGCATGGCCAAAAAGCCGACAGCCAGCGAAGCGATGACCCGCAGGGTACCCTCCGCATCAAAGAGCGACTGCAGGCCGTGAGGGCTGGCCAGACTGCCCACATCCGGGAACACTCGGCAGAATATTTTCGCCCAGATGCTTATTTTCAAATCTTCCGGACGGACTACCATGCCCTGCGTAACAGCCACTACACTCTCCGCTACGGAAACCACATCGTCCGGACCTACACCGCCTACCTTGGCGGCGAATTTCTCTATTGCGTCCACTATGTCATCCTTGTCGGTAAGGATGCGAGTGGGAACCTTTACGATTTCTACCTGTGACATTTTCCCTGTTCCTCCTCAATCCTCATCAACGAGCTTAACGCCAACGCTTCTGGCGGCTTCCTCAGCTGTCATCACGATGCGATCCTTGATGACCTCATAGGGGCGGCGGCTAAAGGTAGTGTAGATGATATCAATCGGCATATCGACCATACGGGAGAGAGCCAGCTCAAGGCTCTGTCCCTTTCTTGCTTTCAGGGTAATGAAGACATTGACATCAATAGACTCCTTCGGGTCTACGATAACAGCCTCGAAGTAGTCATCCTCACGGGGCTCTCCTACTCGCTCTACACGGCCTCGCGCCTCGATGCCATCATACTGCTCGTAGGGAAGCTGGGTACGGGCAATACAATCACTGACTACAGCCGCCTGCTTGCCGCGATTCCGGAAGGTGAGGCGGCGACGAATAGTAACCGAGTCTCCATCCCTGGAAGCCTTAGTGAATTCCCTCTCAGTGTCTTTGTCCAAAATCAGGTCGGCATCACCCTCAACGATACAAAGGAGCTTGTAGCCGATGACCATCAACAGCAGAAGGACGATAACGCCCTTCAATATAAGCATCAACATTTTATTCTCATATCCTCCAATTATTCTAATCCCTTTGCCAGACGCTCAAAATATTTCGCCGGCAGACGGGTTATCTTTCCTGTAGACTTTTCCGTAAAAACATTCTGCGTGTGTCCGGTAACAAGCAGTGTCCGGTCACTTTTTCGCATTATCCGATAGTCAAAGGCCATCTTTGCCCGGGTCAATGCTGTAGGTGTAGTCTCAATGATGAGCTCATCATCAAAATATCCGGGGGAATGGAACTTGGCACTCACATCGGTAATGGGAAAAACGTAGCCGTCTTCCATCATTTCCCCAAGCGTAATACCTACTGCTCGCAGCAGCTCCACACGGCCTATCTCAAACCAGCGGATATAATTTGAATGATGAACGACAGCCATTGTGTCCGTATCATAAAAGTTAACTTTGTGTTCCGTCTCTAAAACCACTCTTAAACCTCCATAAATGCAACACAGTAAATTTTTTATCCAAATTGCCTAATAACCTATATATTTTAGAACTATACTCCTACCTTGTCAATTTGTATTTTGTTTATGGACGTAGTATAATGAGCATCATGCAGAATGATTATCCACTCATAACATAATCGTTCTGCCGATGCGTTACTATGAAAGGAAGAAAGTAAGTTGAAGAAACCCACTACAGTTACCACTGACAATTTTGAGAAGGAGGTTCTGCAGGCTGAAGGCCGCGTACTGGTAGACTTCTGGGCTGACTGGTGCGGTCCCTGCCGTATGCTCTCCCCCATTATCGAGGAGATTGCCGACGAGCATGACGACATCAAGGTCTGCAAAGTAAATGTCGATGAAGAATCAACCCTTGCTCAGCAGTACAATGTCATGAGCATTCCGATGGTCGTAATGTTCGAGAACGGAAAAATCACCGGTCAGACTGTCGGCTTCCAGCCAAAAGATTTCCTGCTGAGATCCTTGGAACTGTAATCAAGCAATCACCATTAAAGATTCCCGCTTGTACAGCATAAAACTCGATTTTATATTCACACTTAGAAACAAAGCTTCCACAGCTGCTGAAATCCAGCAGTTATGGAAGCCATTTTTATATTCAATACTAAGTATTTTTTACTATCGCATATACTTTATCCTTTTATTATGTTACAATAGCACCATATCCCATGATTTGTTTTTCTTAATCATACGGAGGTTGTTATTATGAAAAAACTCGTATATCTCTTGATAGGTGCTCTATTATGTTTCTCCATGTTGGGCTGCAGCAACGAAAAAGCGGCTAACGCCCTAAAAGACGCAATTTATCTTGATCAACCTGTAATTAATCCTGCAAATGAAGGCAAATTAGTCATTATCCACGGCGTTGCTAAAATGTCCAAAGGTGCTCAGGATTCTGATTTAGGCATTACCTTTGATTCCCCAGTTGTTATCAGAGAGGTTCAGGTTTTAACCGCTCAAACCCGGACTACCAGCACGACTACCACCACAAAGACCGATGACAAAAAGAATACCACCAGCCAAACGACCGAAACAAAAAAGACTACCGAATACGTTTGGAAGGATAATAACTCAAAGAGCGATAGAGCCCCCTGGAGGAAAGAAACCTTTACCGGCGAAGCTAAAATCGGCCAGTTTACCATTACCGGCAACCCTCTGAACAGTATGTTCCGTACAAAAAAGATTGAAGTCACCCGTGATATGGCGTCCAGAAGCGGAATGAATTACTGGAAACAAAGCGTTACCACCAAAGCATTCTTAACCAACCGTCGTATTGCTGAACGTTTCATGCAGGTTGGCAGCGAGCTGCGCGCACAAAACGAAGGCGTTTCCCGCATCAGCTTTACCGGCAGAGAAAAGGAATCTAATGGCGAATACACTATCGCAGGCATCCAGCAAAACGGCAAGCTGGTCTCCACTAAGGATTTTACCATCCAATGCTACTCTGGTATTCTTACCAAGGATCAGATGATTGAGAAAAACAAATAAGCTTAGTTGCAGTCCATGCCCCTTAGCTTAAAGCTTTGGGCCATTTTCTTTACACAGTAAAACCCCCTC
>JAZLHS010000131.1:0-11976 GCA_045616885.1 Selenomonadaceae bacterium
TCCTCCGGATGACCCTGTTTGTGAGCCTCACGAACCTCAGATATCATGTTCGCAGTTTCCAGAGCAGTGCCGGAAGGAGCATCAAGCTTTCTGTCATGATGCAGCTCAATAATCTCCACCTCAGGCATATACTTTGCTGCCTGACGAGCCATGAGCATCATCAGGACTGCACCGATAGCAAAGTTCGGCGCGATAAATACGGGAGTATCGGTCTCCTCGCTGAGAGCTTTCAGCTCAGCTTTAGCCTCATCACCAAGACCGGTGGTACCAATAACGGGAGCGACTTTGTTTTTCAGTGCCAGTACCGCATTCTCATACACAACATCCGGACGAGTGAAATCTACCATGACTTCCGGTTTTGTCTCGGCTATAGCTGCTGCTAAATCAGTGGTAACTTTTACGCCCACCGGTTTAAGGCCAACCAGCTCGCCGGCATCCATACCGCCCTTGAGATCAACAGCTGCTACCAGCTCAGTCTCCGGGTCATTGATAATCGACTTCACCACAGCCTGACCCATCCGGCCACAGGCTCCGGTCACAAGAACTTTTACCATTACAAAACCTCCCGGTAAGTATCTTCTTCCTTATTCTACATAATCACCTATTTTAGCAAACTACCGTGGGAAAAATCAAGCTTTCCCACGGTATACATTATCATTGTCATCTTGACCTACTATTTTTATATGTTTTAATTCCTGTTTCGCCCATGAAAATACCAGATTATTCCGTATATGGCCGTAGCAGCCAAAACTACTATCATTAATCGGCTGCTATGCTCTTCCATCAGTACCGCATCATGCCCAACGATTACTTCCAGTGCAGTAGATGGGAACTTGCCGATAAGATTTGCAAGAATGTAGTCTCTGATACTGATAGAGGATACTGCGCCAAGGGCGGTCAAAAGCCCTGACGGAAAATAAGGTATAGTTCTGAGAAACAGCATCAGCTTGAAGCCATTCCGGCCGCTCATTTCATCAACTTTTTTAAGCGAGTTGCTTTTCTCTATGACTTTCTTCGCCGTTTCCCTGAGGACTGTCCGCATCAGCAGGAAGCTGATGACGACCCCTACCGTCTCAGCCAGCCACGATATTATCACGCCGTTGAATACACCGAACAGAAGTCCGTTGGCGGTCGAGACGAATATTGATGGCAGAAATCCCAGTGCGTTGATAAGCACATCGAAAAAGAAGCTTACCACCATTGCCCAAGCACCAAATCCGGCAATGAAGTCCACCGTATCCTGAAGCCGGCCTGACGTAGCCACCCGCCAGAAATCAGAAAAGAAACTTGGTGCAACCAGCCATATTACGAGGAGCATTGCTGCCAGTGAGCCACCGGCAATCAGCTGTATCGTTCTCTCTGTTATCTTCATAATTCATGCATCATTTATCTGACTGAATTTATCCTTGTACTTCTCTGTGAGATACGGACGGATTGACTCAAGTATCTCGGCATCGGCCATCGTTTCCATAGCCGCCTTCCTTGCCTTCAGCAGTATATCCGTATCCTTCATCACATTTACTATTTTTAAGTCACCGGCACCATGCTGCATAGTGCCGAAGAATTGTCCCGCTCCACGCAGGCGAAGGTCAGCCTCTGCCACCTCGAAGCCGCTGGTGGTATCACGCAGCACTTCCAGTCGCTCGCGAGACAGGGGTGATTTAGACCCGGCCACCAGAATACAATAAGAACTGTATGGGCCGCGGCCGATTCGACCTCGTAGCTGATGCAGCTGAGCCAATCCGAAACGGTCGGCATTTTCTATTACCATGATGCTGGCATTAGGAACATCAACGCCGACTTCAATAACTGTCGTCGCTACCAGCAGCTTCAGCTTGTTTGCGTAGAAGTCGTCCATCGTCTGCTGCTTCTCATCCTTCTTGAGCCGTCCATGAACTAGACCGATTGGTATATTCCTGAATATACCCTGAGACAGCTCTCCGTAGACCTCCTCCGCCGAAGGGATGTGATGACTATTCTCGTCTGAGGTCTCGTTTTCCTCAATCAAGGGACAGACTACATAAGCCTGTCGTCCGGCCTCTATCTCCTTTTTCACGAATTCATAAATAAGCTGTCGGCGGTCATTCTCTCTGACAAAGGTGCGAATCGGCTGACGACCGGGAGGCAGATGCTCTATCCGTGATACATCAAGGTCACCATACACGGTCAAGGTCATGGTTCCCGGTATTGGCGTCGCCGTCATTATCAGCACATCGGGAGAATGCTCTCCCTTCTTATCAAGCGCAGCCCGCTGAGAAATACCAAAGCGATGCTGCTCGTCGGTAACAGCCAGACCTAGCGCTGCAAAACGGACATCATCCTGAATGACGGCATGGGTACCTATAACAATATCCAGTTCATGAGCGGCGATTTTTTCCAGTGTCTCACGGCGAGTCTTTGCCGTCAGGCTTCCTACCAGCAGACCGACTCTTATACCGGTATTATTCAGCATTTCCGTAAACTTTGCAAAATGCTGTCTGGCCAGAATTTCCGTAGGAGCCATGAAAGCCCCCTGATAGCCATTTTCTACAGTTTTTACAAGAGCCAGCAGCGCAATGACAGTTTTGCCGGAGCCGACATCACCTTCAAGCAGGCGGCGCATAGGGATGTTCCGCTCCATGTCCTTTTCGATATCCTGCCAGGCACCCGCCTGATCTTTGGTCAGGGAGAATGGCAGTGAGTCTATTACCGACTTCACCAGCGCTCCACTCATCAAATGTCGAATGCCGTCAACATCCTGCTGACTGTCTTTTTTCAGCAGAAGCAAGCCGCACTGAATGACATAGAGCTCTTCAAAGGCAAGAGTATCTCTAGCTTCGGCCAGCTCCTGATTATCTTTCGGATAATGAATACTGTAAAGTGCCTGCTGTCTTGGCAGCAGCTTATATTTTTCTCTGATTGATGATGGGATGATTTCTTCAATCTTCGTACCCGTCTGCCAAAAAGTTTCCATGAGCCGGCGAAGATATTTCTGATTGATTGACTCCGCTGCCTGATAGACCGGCAGGATTCCCTGCTGCGGAACTGACTCTCCGGCTTCAAGCAGCTCATAGGATACGAGTCTGGTGACTGCCAGCATTCCTCGTCCGCCGTATGCATACCCCACCTTGCCATATACGAGTACCCGTCTGCCGACAGTGAGCGACTTCTTCAGGAAGCGCTGATTGAACCAGTTTACCTGCAGATAGCCGGTGCCATCGGATATGGTTGCCATAAGGATACTGCGGTTTCGTCCGAAGAGCTTTTCCTTTACATTGACGATAATTCCGATAGCAGTATAAATACTATCATCATCGTCCGTAGACAAATCGCCAATAGCCGTCACACAGCTTCTGTCCTCATAGGCTCGCGGATAGTAGGTAACCAGATCGCCGATGGTGGAAATGCCCAGCTTCTGAAGTGAAGTTGCCCGCTTCGGACCTACCCCCTTCAAATACTTAATGTCCGATTTCAAGTCAAGGGTCTTTGCTTCCGCCATCGTATCACCACCATACAGAAAAGAGGCTGCTGCGGATATATGCAACAGCCTCCTGAATTAGTCAGAAATTATTTGAAGAGATTGCTTACGGACTTGCGCTGATGGATGTTCAGCATAACATCTGCCAGAGCATCAGCCAAGGAGAGAGTAACAATCTTCGGGGATTTCTTGTCCTCCGGGAGAGGAATGGTATCGGTAATAATGAGCTCCTTGATGCAGGAGTTGTTGATGCGCTCAACAGCCGGGCCGGAGAGGATTGCATGAGAACAGCAGGCGTATACTTCAAGAGCGCCTTCCTTGTCCAGAGCCTTTGCACCTTCGCAGAGGGAGCCGGCGGTATCGACGATATCATCGATTATGACGCAGCGCTTACCCTTTACATCGCCGATGAAGTTCATGACCTCAGCCTTGCCCGGCTCAGGACGACGCTTCTCGATGATAGCAATGGAAGTACCGAGACGGTCTGCCAGTACGCGAGCGCGCTGAACGCCGCCAAGATCCGGAGATACGACAACTACATCATCCATCTTCTTGGAGATAATGTAGTCAGCCAATACGGGAGCCGCAGCCAGATGGTCAACCGGGATATCAAAGAAGCCCTGAATCTGACCGGCATGGAGATCAACAGTAACCATGCGGGTAATACCGGCGCACTCCATGAGGTTGGCAACCAGCTTCGCAGAAATAGGCTCACGGCCGCGGGTCTTGCGATCCTGACGAGCATAAGCATAGTACGGGACGACAGCAGTAATGCTGTGAGCAGAAGCTCGACGGCAGGCATCTGCCATGATGAGCAGCTCCATAAGATTATCATTGACAGGATAGGAAGTCGGCTGAATGATGAAGATATCCTGACCGCGGATGCTCTCATCAATCATTACCTGTGTCTCGCCATTGTTGAAATGGCTAACGGTTGCTGCACATACCTTCAAACCAAGATGCTTGGCAATGTCTTCAGCCAGCTGCGGATTAGCATTACCGGCCAGTATGCACAAATCTTCCTTGTCTCTTAATACCATTTTGTTAAGCCCTCCCGTAGAAAATCCCACATAAATAAAGAAATCCAACAAATAATGTATATAAAGAATATGAAACCAAAATGAAAGTTTAGCTTAGGAAAATATCGTTTACTGCTCAGCCATTATTTTCTTTTATCAGCCCAGCCACTGATATTCTTCTGATGAGCTCTGGCTACTGCCAGAGAGTCGGCCGGCACCTCTTTAGTAATGGTAGAACCGGCACCGACATAGGCACCATCACCGATGGTTACCGGTGCGACCAGATTAGTATTGCAGCCGATGAAAGCATTGTCGCCCACGACAGTGCGATGCTTTATCTTGCCATCGTAGTTTACGGTAATCGTGCCACATCCCATATTAACGCCGGAACCCATATCGCAGTCACCGATATAGGAAAGATGCGGCAGCTTTGTCCCCTCGCCTATATTGGAATTTTTCACTTCGACGAAGTTACCCACATGAACTTTCTTCTTCAGGACTGTATTTGGACGGATATGAACATAGGGCCCTACAGTAACGCCCTCCTCCATCACGCACTCATGTGCATAGGTGAAGGAAACTACTGCATTGTCCCCAACTGTAACATCGGTAAACCGGCAATCAGGACCAATCTCGCAGCCGCTGCCGATCACAGTCTTCCCTTCCAGCCAGGTACCGGGATAAATAACGGTATCGTTACCCACAATTACGTCTGCATCTACATAAGTAGTAGCAGGATCCATCAGGGTAACGCCCTGCTCCATCAGCTCGCGATTTTTGCGAGTCCGAAGTACCTTCTCCGCTTCAGCCAGCTGCAGGCGGGAATTTACCCCCAAAGTGGATTCATAATCATCAGCAGCATACGCAGCAATCTTCTCGCCGCGGCTTCTCAGAATATCTAATACATCGGGAAGATAATACTCCCCCTGAGCGTTGTCGCAGCCGACTTCAGCCAGAGCCGAGAACAAATCTTCCTTATCAAAGCAGTAAATACCGGAATTGACTTCACGAATCTCCCGCTCAGCGTCGGTAGCATCCTTGTGCTCTACAATCTTCTGCAGCATCCCGTCTGCCGAGCGAATGATACGACCGTAGCCGGTAGCATCGGGCATGATGGCAGTCAGAACAGTTGCCTTCGCCCCGCTCTTATCGTGTGCCTCATAAAAAGCCTTCAGCATATCGGCGGTAAGGAGCGGCGTATCGCCGCAGAGCACCATTACCGTGCCTTTGGCATCCTTCAATACCTCTGCCGTCTGAAGTACAGCGTGACCGGTACCGAGCTGCTCAGCCTGAACAACTATCTCTGTATCAGCGGAGATAGCCTCTCGAACCATTTCGGCTCCAAAGCCAACTACCGCAATATTTCTCTTTGCTCCTGCTCCCTTTGCTGCGTCAATAACATGCTGAAGCATCGGCTTGCCGCCTGCCTTGTGCAGTACCTTCGGCAGCTTTGACTTCATGCGGGTACCCTTGCCGGCAGCAAGAATAACAGTAATCAATTCAGACATTTATTGTCTCCCAATCAATAATTATTTGCTCTCGGATGCAGCCTTTTTCGCCTGTGCATCCATAGCATTAAGAAGAGTCTTTTCAGCCTGCTCCATGTGGTTTGCAGCAGCACGCTGTGCCTCCATAACATTGCCCTGAGCAATGGCATCAACTATAGCCTTGTGTTCGTTGATGGTTGCAGCCATACGGCCGGGGTGAGACATAGACATGGAACGGAATCTGGTGAGCTGCTCACGGAGATTGTATATGATACCTACCAGACGGGTATTGCGGCTGGCAGTATAGAGGATGTCATGGAACTCCATATCAGCCTCAACAATCTTATCCATGTGGCCCTGCTCAAAGTAATCACTAATCATGACAAGAAGACGCTGCAGTCTGTCCAGCTCTTCCTCAGTGATACGCTCCGCAGCCAGACCGCAGGCCAGAGATTCAAGCATAGTACGAATCTCAAAGACCTCGTTCACATCGCGGATGGAAAGATTGGCCACATAGGTGCCGCGGCGCGGCATCATGATGACATATCCCTCCAGCTCCAGCTTACGAATAGCCTCACGGACCGGAGTACGGCTGACTCCCAGCTCCTCTGCCACCTGAATCTCCATCAGGCGCTCGCCGGGCTTCAGAACTCCGTTCTTGATAGCATCCCGCAGGGTCTCGCATACCACCTCACGCAGAGGCTGATAGCTGTCCAGCCGAATAGGTGCGAGTCTCTTTTCCATAGCTCCTGTCCTCTCTTTTAAAACTTGCAAAACATTACTTCTTACTTTATCGCTAAGAGCATTTACAGCTGATCCTCTATCACCGGACCGTATGCAATCTGCCCTTCGGTCTTTTCCCGCATTACAGTAGCCAGCCTTTCAGCTGACTCCTCATCCGGAACTATGCCGAACACGGTAGGACCGCTGCCGGACATCAGAGCAGCCATTGCCCCGTTGTCCATCATCAACCACTTGTACTCCTCAATGAGAGGACAAGCAGGAATAGTGACATTCTCAAAAACGTTGCCGATGAACCCCAGCAGCTCTTCCAATGAACCGCCCTCACTCAAGCTGCGGATGAGCCCATAGGTATCGGGACGCGGAAAATCCGGTGTCCCCTCGGCAAATTCGTCAAAGCTCCGATACGCCCACGGTGTCGAAATGTCCACCGGCGGCTTCGCCAGCACCACATAGCAGGGGCGCATAGAAGGCAATCCTTCCAGGATTTCCCCTCTGCCGGTGGCCAGCATCGTGCCGCCGACAACGCAAAAAGGAATATCTGAACCAAGCTGTGCGGATATATCTGCCAGCTCAGTCAGCGGAACATCTGCATCATACAGCGTCCTCAGGCCGCGCAGTACACCGGCTGCATCCGCAGATCCGCCGGCCAGACCGGCAGCCATCGGTATGCGCTTGGTAATGTCTATCGCTATACCACGGCAACTATGCGTCCCGATAGTATCTTTTCCATCGTTAAGCACAGCCGCGTAATGCTCAAAAAATAGCTTTGCTGCCCGCCAGGCTAAGTTCGTCTCATCACAGGCGAGACCCGGTACATCCATCGTCAGCCTGAGCAAAATCTTGACGCCGCGACTATCCGAATAGATAACGGAAGTCTCACCGGCAGCCTCCCAAAGCTCATCAGCCTCTATGCTCGATAGCCGCCAAATCCTCAATGTATCAAATACACCGACGGACTGCATGACCATTTCCACATCGTGAAAACCATCACTGCGTTTACCGAGGATGTCCAAGGTCAGATTTATTTTGGCAGGAGCCAACACTGTTACTGTCATTGCCTCACCAAATGCTTTTTTCAAAGCGTGTTCATTGTACTTTGAATACACAAATACTCATATACACAGAAATACCCATTGGGAATTTTACCAATTTTCGCCGGAATAATCAAGAATAAGAAGGTACAAGAGCAGAAAAATTTGTACTTTGAATACACAAAAACATACGCAGCAACAAAATCGGTTTTTTAGTTCCTTGGATTCCAAATTGTTTCGCAATAAATTTATTAAACTAATTCAGCTATAAACGAAAAAAGGACAGCCGACGACAAAAATCGTCAACTGTCCTTCATAATTTTTCCTATTACTTAGCCATCAAGTCAGCCAGTTTATTCGCAAAACCGATGGGGTCATCAGGCAGGATGCCCTCAATAAGCAGCGCCTGAGTATAAAGGAGTCCGCAGTAATCCTTGAACTCTTCACCCTCTGCACCGGCAGCATGGAGCTTGGCCAGCTTCTCGAAGAGAGCATGGTGTGGATTGATTTCCAGAATGCGCTGTGCCTTGAACATCGGATTGTCCATAGCCGCAAAGGTCTTTTCCATGGAGATAGAGGGGCCGTTCTCATCGGCTACGAGGCAGACAGCACTTGTCTTCAGACGCTTGGAAACCTTGACATCGCTTACCTTATCACCGAGAGCCTTCTTTATATCCTTCATGAGGCCGTCATTCTTCTTGGCGATATCCTCGGTCTCTTTCTTGACCTCTTCAGCCTCAGCATCTCCCAGGTCGAGCTCACCGCGGCTGATGGAGCGGAACTTCTTACCCTCGTACTCTCTCAAAGTATCTACGCAGAATTCATCCACCGGATCAGTCAGGTAGAACACCTCAAGACCGCGGGACTTCAGCTGCTCCATCTGAGGCAGCTTCTCGATGAGCGCTCTGTCCTTACCGCTGGCGTAGTAAATCTCCTTCTGACTCTCAGGCATGCGGCCGATATATTCCTTCAGACTTACCAGCTTGTTCTCCTTGGAGCTCTCGAACAGCAGGAGATCCTTCAGCTTCTCCTGTGCATCAGGATTGCTGAAAATGCTGTCATATACGCCAATCTTCAGAGACTTGCCAAAAGCAACCCAGAATTTCTCATAGCGCTCGCGCTCATTCTTCAGCATCTTGGCCAGAGTCTTCAGGATGGTCTTTTCCAGAGACTTGCCGATGGTCTTCAGCTCGCGGCTCTGCTGGAGCAGCTCGCGGGAAATATTCAGGGAAAGATCCGGAGAATCAACAAGACCCTTGATGAATCGGAGATAATCGGGCAACAGATCCTTGCACTTATCCATGATGAATACATGGCGTGAGAACAGCTGCAGACCCGGCTCAAAATCAGTGTGATAGAGGTTGAAAGGAGCCTTGGCCGGAATATACATCAATGCAGTGTACTCAGTGGTACCCTCAAGAGTAACATGGAATATCTCCATGGGGTCTTCCCAGTCAGAGAACTGCGCCTTGTAGAAGTCGTTGTACTCTTCCTGAGTGATGTCATTCTTATTGCGAGTCCACAGGGGCTGCATGGAATTCAGAGTGCGAACTTCGGTGCGCTTTATCTTCTCTGCGCCCTCGATAGGCTTGCCATCGGCATCCTTCGGAAGCTCCTCAATCTCGAAATCCATCTTGATGGGATAGCGGACATAATCGCTGTACTTCTTTACCAAATCCTGCAGCTTGTAGCGCTCGGTGAAGTTCTCCTCGGCTTCCTTGCCGGTGAACTCATCGGATAGATGCAGGATGATGGTCGTACCGCGAGTATCTTTCTCGGCGGCCTCCACAGAGAAAGTACCCATTCCGTCGGACTCCCAGCGGGTAGCCTCAGTAGTACCGGCCTTTTTGGTAATAACAGTTACCTTGTCAGCAACGATGAAAGCAGAATAGAAGCCTACGCCGAACTGACCGATAAGATCTTTCTCGGTAGCTGTCTTCTCTTCCTTGGACTCGCCTTCGGCAGTCTCGCCGTTCTCGCCGGCCTTCTCCTTCATCTTTTCCATGAATGCCTTCGTACCGGACTTGGCAATGGTACCGAGGTTTTCCATGACCTCTTCACGGGTCATACCGATACCGTTATCGGAGATAGTGAGAGTCTTGGACTCAGCATCCGGCAGGAGATAAATCTCATAATCCTCGCCATCGACCAAAAGCTCGTGGTCGGTAATACCCTCAAAGCGTACCTTATCAATAGCATCCGATGCGTTGGAAATAAGCTCACGAAGGAAAATCTCGTGATTGGTGTAGATAGAGTGAATCATCAGATCCAGCAGTTTTTTAGTTTCCGCTTGGAATTCATGCATTTCTTTTGCCATTTTTCTGACTTCCTTTACTTGTATGATAGAAAATATTAAAAACAAAATCCCGGAATTAGCACTCAACGACCGCGAGTGCCAATCACGAGATTATAATACATCAAAAAGTCAAAGTATGCAAGTTATTTTATATCAATTTCTTTCAATTCATCAGACAATTCTGATACAAATATGCCGCCTCAAAAACCTCCTGCCCTTCAATTACTTCATATCCATCATTCCCCGACGCCGCAGCGTTAATCATAGCCATCGCCACAAGGTCTGTTCTTATCGGCATATTGTTTTTGAACAGCCCAATGCTGTTAAGGACTTTCAATATCGGCACGGTTATCTTCTCTGATGTACGTGTTGTATTCTTTCTTATGAGAGAAGCAGGTCTGATGATTCCCTTATACTTAAAAGGCAGCTTTCCCACAGCTTCATCAAGCTGCCCCTTCATCCTAAGATAAAATACAGATGAGCTCGCTGAAGCACCAACCGACGATACCAGTATATACTTCGCTGTTCCAATTTCACTTGCCGCCGCAGCAACATCGTACTGATAGTCATAATCTATTTTCCACTGCTTCTCCTTGCTGCCGGCATCCTTCAATGTAGTACCCAGGCAGGAGAACAGCACATCCCCACACAGCTTATCCTTCCACTCATTAATATTGTCAAAATTAACAATATGCTCAGTAAGCTTCTCATGCTTAAATCCGGAAGTTCTGCGCACAAAAATATGTATTTCATCAAATCTCGCATCGTCCAGCAAGAGTCTCACCAGGTCTTTTCCAACTGCTCCTGTAGCACCTGCAACCAAGGCTTTCATTTCTGCACTCCTTTCATTTTATTATTGAAGTTCACAGACTTTGTACGGCAGCATTGACAAGTGAATCTCCGAGAATATTTAATTTCTCAGTAGCATATTTGCCAGAGAATTGTTCACTTTTGATTATTTTTATTGTCGTATGACAGAATATATGTTAGAATATTTTTGGCAGTAATGCCGTTGATAGTCGGTTCCCCGAAAGGGGGTGGTACCATGAGTATGTACGAAACACTATCGCTTTCGATAGCCGTGCTGACGCTTATGGCCACAGTTTATTATAGTCGCAAATGATATTTGAGCTATAACGAAACGAAGCTGGCTATTTGCAGTAGCCAGCTTCCAACGAACATCTGAGGGAGCTGACACGCGAAATCAGCGGCCTCTTACTGTCATTATTTTATCATTTTACGCAGCACATAGCAATAATTGGTTTCCATTTTCACAACTAAAAATCGCTACGAGCTATTAACTTTCAGCATGGCGATTGTATCTGACACAGCCACCACAAACAATAGACTCACGAGTTAGTTTATTACGAGTCTATTATTACAACGAGCCTGTCCGAAAGCAGGCCAGTTGTTAATATTTTGTTGCAGATTCAAGTTATACATCCAGTTACAGTGACGCTGTTGCTTTCGTAAAAGCATCTACAGACATATTCGCTCGCTTAGCTGCCTCTGCAAGAGTCAGTATTTTATCCTGCACCAACATATTCAGCGTGCTCATTACACCTTCTGCTTTACCTTCCGCTCTTCCTTCTGCTCGTGCCAACTGGGATCTTCTTGTGATTTCCATTTCCATTGTCATATACTCTCGCCTCAATTCTTCTCTGTTCTTTGCTATCACTACTTCACTTTCTATTTCCTGTACCAGCTCGCGACCACAGCCTAGCACGTCCTTTAGTTCAGTATATCCCTTACGCCCATACTATAGCAATAGTTTTCTATTGCCAGATTGTCACTGTTCAGTGATTGACCAAATGCCATATCTGGTAACCACATTTCATTTAATCATTGAAATTCACAGACTTTATACGACCGCATGGACAAAGGGACACTTTAGAAATAATCAGTTCTTTACTCTATACATATCCCTCAATGTAACGAGCTT
>JAZLHS010000132.1:0-3090 GCA_045616885.1 Selenomonadaceae bacterium
CACCCAGAGGGGAAGATCTTGAGACCGATTATATGTTACCTCATCCACCAGGTTCACTGGAGCTTGAAAAAAGTCTGACGAAAACGCGCTCTCGTACTGCGACTCCCTAAGCTCTGCCGTCGTTACACTCGGCAATCGCTAAGGTCGCATGCATGACACTCACTAAATTCATCCATCGCTTCACTCGGATTCATTAAGTGAGTTAGTCTGGGTTATTCACGCAACGGTACATAAGCTCCTGCATCGCTGACCATCTTGCAGGTCGCTAAGTACCGGCGTGAATAAACAGTTTTCTTATCAATCGTATTACGGGGGATTTACATTAAGGAAGGGGACGGTTGCCCGTCCCCTTTTGCGTATCTCTATCAGACTATTTTTGCTCCGTCGTAGACCTCGCCGCCTACATCCGGGCCAAGGCCGTACTTCTCAGCCCACTCGGACTTATACTTTACAGCCTGCGCATGGATAGCCTTGATGCCATCCTCGCTCATGGTCTTGATCACCTTTGCCGGAGAGCCGAGCACAAGAGAATTCGGCGGTACGATAGTTCCCTTGGTAACGAGAGCACCGGCACCGACGATGGAGCCGCGGCCGATGACGGCACCGTCAAGGACGGTAGCACCCATGCCGATGAGGCAGTAATCCTCTACGGTGCAGGCATGGAGGGTAACGCTGTGACCTACGGTAACATAGTCACCGACGATGCAGGCATAGTTGTCAGCTACATGGAGGCAGCTGTTGTCCTGAATGTTGCTGTAGCGGCCGACAACGATTTTGTTTACATCACCGCGGATGGTAACATTCGGCCAGACGCTGGCATACTCCTTCAGCTCTACATCACCCAGCAGAGCGGCAGTGCTGAAAGCATAAGCCTTCGGGTCGATGACCGGATATTTTCCCTCGAACTCATAAATATAATGCTTGGCATCCTGTTCTTTAATCTTGATATACTCCATACTATCACCCAATCCTTTCATTATATATCTGCAAATTCTTACGGACAGATTTTATTTCTGCCATAATTTTATCTTATCAACCGTCCCAATGTCAATAACTCGCAAAAATTGGCTCACCATATAAAGCCTCAAAACATTTTATCTGTTACCCCTCCGATTTTTGCGGGCTTGCTGCGGCAAGCCACTACAGGTATTCCTGTTGCCATCATTTTCATATAAGAATCCGACCGGGATGTTATCCCGAATGTTGCTCTATCATCTGACATTACAGCAATCTATACTCCCACAGGAGTATAGATGTAAAGAAAAAATCCACCCCGACATAACCTTAGGAGGAATCGGGGTGGATTGGCAATGTAGCCTAATCACATGGCACCAATGTTGCTAGCACGCGCCATGAAATTAGTTAAGTTGTGGAATACCCGAATGGGATTACTGGAGGAGGCTGAGAACGTTGGAGCTGTTCTGATTAGCCTGAGCCAGCATGGACTGAGCAGCCTGCATGAGGACATTGTTCTTGGTGTACTCAGTCATTTCCTTGGCCATATCAGCATCGCGGATAGTGGACTCGGAAGCCGTTACATTCTCGGATGCGGTGGTCAGGTTGGAAGCGGTGTATTCGAGGCGGGACTCAACAGAGCCGATGGTGGTCTGCTGGTCGAGCGCCTTCTGAATGGCATTCTCAAGAACATTGATAGCAGCATTGGCCTTGTCCTGAGTGGAGATATTCAGCTTGGTACCGTCAGCGCCCTGGAGGCCGAGAGCCTCAGCACGCATATCGGTGAGACCGACCTTGATGGACTGGTTAGCCTTGGCACCGACCTGCAAGCTTATAGCATTATCCTCAGAAGTGTTCTGCGCACGAACGGTTTCCTCCCAAGCGTCAAGGGATGCATTCGCAGATTTCTTAACATTACCCTGAGCATCAGATACCGAGATGTTGAAACCAGAAATCTGTCCCTGAATACCAGCGTTATTTGCAGTAACAGTAATCGCATTATCACCGGAAGCAGTTGCAACTACATCACCAGCGGTGCCTACGCCTACATTAGCGCCATTCAGCAGGGCAGTGCCGTGATACTTATCATATTCAGCCTGTGCCTCCTGCAGAGCAGCCTGGTCTGCCGTATACTGTATTTTAGCTGCATCATTATAAGCAGTTGTTGCCGCAGTAAGAACTGCCTCAGTGCCAGTAGAAGCGGTGTAAACTGCATCGCTAGCCGCAGTCAATGCATCTACTGCCTTTTTCAATGCAATACCGGCCTCCGATGTATATGCAGGGTCTCCGGTAACAGTACTACCCGCCACTACAGTCTTCAAATTAGCAGCAGTAGTCTTTGCATCAGTAGCAAAATTAGAAGCTGCGATTTGACCAGTAGAGCCAGCAACTTCATTCCATGCCTGAACAGCATCGTAAGCAGCCTTTACCGCACCGGTTGACTTAGAGATATCACCAGTATTTAATTTACCCAAAACTTCCTTGGCAGCATCATCTGCAGCCTTCGCATTATCATAGGCAATTTTTTTGGCTGTACCGCGACTGGGATCTGCGACATTATCCTGTGCATCCTCAAGAGCAGTTTCGCTGTCAGTCTTTTTAGTTGCGATAGCGGCAATATCGGCATCGCTTAAACCCATTGCCTTTTGAACACTAGCATTGTTGATATCAGCAAAAATCTGAGAGCTGGTATCCTGATCTTCAGCAGCCTTGAAGATATCTCCCAATGTAGTTTCATCAGTAATATCCAAATGAGCAGTATGTGTCTTGCCATTCTGTACATAAGATACCGTAATCTTATCGGTATTGGTAAGCTCCAAAGATTCACCCGTCCGAGATTTGAGTTCAACAAGCTTAGTAGCACTGTTGGTGCTCTTATCAAGGCTCTGGTTTGTCAGAGCCGTAAAAGTAGCCTGTCCTTTATTGTTCTTTGAGCCATCTACGAGGTACTTGCCGTTGAAAGTTACATTGGCATTGTCATTGATCTGGTCGATGGACTGATTCAGTTCCTTCTGAATGGTCTGACGGTCTGCATCGGTATTGCTGTCGTTGGCAGCATTGATGGCCTTTTCCTTCAGAGTCTTGAGAATTTCGACGGTGGAGCTGACAGCACCCTCAGCAACCTTCATCATGGAG
>JAZLHS010000133.1:0-22115 GCA_045616885.1 Selenomonadaceae bacterium
CTTCGGGAGGCGCAGGAGGCTATCTCGCGAGAGGAATATGGGCTGGTCATCCTTGATGAGCTGAATGTTTCTCTTTTCTTTGGGCTGGCAAAGCGGGAGAGCGTGGAATCATTCATCGACAGCGTGCCGGCAGAGACAGAGCTGGTCATCACCGGTCGTAATGCACCGGACTGGCTGGTAGAGAGGGCTGACCTGGTGACGGAGATGAAGGAGATAAAGCACTACTACACGAAGGGCGTAGAGGCTCGCCGGGGGATAGAAAACTAAATTCTCCATTTGAGTTAGTGTGTGCTTTTTCCTGCAAGAAATCCACAAGGGAACCTCTGCTGATGAAAGTCTCTCCTATAGGGGAGATGGGCTGCGAAAAGGGAACCTCTGCTGATGAAAGCCTCCCCTTTAGGGGAGGTGGGCTGCGAAGCAGGCCGGAGGGGTTATTAGCTTTTGAAATTGTATTAAATGGGATTTACATTAGGGTAGAGACGGCGAAGCCGTCTCTTTTTCGTAGGTCAATATTCCCAGAAATGATTAATATGTAGGATTGAAATGGATTTTGTATTGCAGGGCAGAGAGTTCAATGCTATTATATAGTAGATTATGTGTATCACAGAATCCCACTACAATTGATTTGGGGTAATTAACTTACTATGGAACGACTTGTAATTAACGGCGGAAATCGGCTGGAGGGTCGGGTAAAGATCTCCGGAGCAAAGAATGCAGTTCTGCCGATTATAGCAGCAACACTTTTGGGTGAGGGACAGGCCAGCCGGCTGGAAGAGGTTCCGAATCTGGAAGATGTACATACAATTTCACAGGTACTTGGAGCGATGGGTATCGGCGCGGAGTTCGATGAGAACGAGCATACCCTCGCCATTGATGCTACCGGCTTGAATAGCTGGGAGGCTCCCTATGAGCTGGTTCGCAAGATGCGAGCTTCCTTCCTCATCATGGGACCGCTCTTGGCTCGTCTTGGTCATGCCCGTATTTCTCTCCCCGGCGGCTGCGCTATCGGCACCCGCCCTATTGACCTGCATTTGAAGGGCTTTGAGGCTCTGGGGGCAAGGATAGAGATTGGTCACGGCTTTATTGATGCTTCTGCACCCAATGGACTGAAGGGCGCGCGTATATACCTTGATTTCCCCAGCGTCGGCGCCACCGAGAATATCATGATGGCAGCTGCTTTGGCTGAGGGGACTACTGTTTTGGAAAATCCGGCTCAGGAGCCGGAGATAATCGACCTGGCGAATTTCCTCAATGTCATGGGGGCAAAGGTGCGCGGGGCCGGTACCAATGTGATAAAGATTGAGGGTGTAGACCACCTGAAGGGGGCCGTCTACACCGTTATTCCTGACCGCATTGAGGCGGGAACATATATGGTGGCCGCTGCCATGACCGGCGGCGATGTCTACATAGAGAATGCTATCAGCGAGCACCTGAAGCCGGTCATTGCCAAGCTGAAGGAAGCCGGAGCCATCATCGAGGAGGATGTAGATGTAGTCCGCGTCCGAGCCGAGAAGCGGCTGAAAGCGGTAGATATCAAGACTATGCCCTATCCCGGATTCCCCACCGATATGCAGGCGCAGTTCATGGCCATGCTGGCGGTATCCGAAGGTGTCGGCATGGTGACAGAGACGGTCTTCGAGAATCGTTTCATGCACGTTGATGAGCTAAAGCGTATGGGCGCTACGATAAAGATAGATGGTCGCACCTCTCTGGTGGAGGGCGTTGACTCTCTCACCGGCTGTCAGGTGAAGGCAACCGACCTTCGTGCCGGGGCGGCGATGGTCTTGGCCGGACTCGTGGCCGAGGGGACGACTCAGGTAGGATACATACATCATATCGACAGAGGCTATGACCGGCTGGTAGAAAAGCTGGTGGCGCTTGGTGCGGACATTAAGCGGGTCTCTGATTAAAACATCATAATGATTTAGACGGGCAGGCGATGAACCTGTCCGTTTCTGTAAGGAGATAATTTCCGAAAAGGAGAGTTGAAGATATGAAGAAGCTTGTTAAGGCATTTGCTTTGGGAGCGGCGTTTACGGCTCTGGGGGCAGGGACGGCTTTTGCTGCCCCGATTATGCCTGTACATCCAGGGCCAGCACCTGCCCCGCCTCCGCCATTTACCCCTGGATGGGGAGCATGGATTGGAAGGTATGGAAACTTTGCTACTGCTGCCGGTGAAGTAGCCAGCACTTCGGCTAGTGCTGCTTTCAGCGCAGCCGGTCAGAATCTCGGTATGACACGGGTCATCACCACGGATAAGATTACCCAGCGTCCCTTCATCCTCAATGCAGAAGGATTGTCAATGGGGGACAAGCTGGAGCTGGTGGATGTAATCATCAACAACAAGTCCAAGGTCAGCGAAAGTGCCATCCGCCGGGAGCTGGGAAAAGTGAAGCCCGGCAAGACCGTGAAGCTCTCCGATGTAGAGCGGGGCGGCCTTCTTGTGGGCGACCTTGCCGATGCCATGTGCATTATCAACGTAATGCCGGTGGAGGCTCGGATGATGATGCCGGGTCAGCCGGGAATGGGTGAGCCGCCGCAGGCTATGTCGGGGAGACCGCCGCAAGGGATGCCGCCTCAGGGACAGCCGCCTCAGACTGCCGGTCAGATGAACGCTGCTGCGCCCGCCGATGACAGACAGCCGGTTCCCAGTGGAGATAAGCGGTCGGTAGTTTCTCCCTCCGGTCGTTATCGTCTCATTGTCACGGTTGTGCCTAAGGGGAAGGATATCTGGGGCGCCGTAGGCTTCGGTAACGGGGGCTATAAATATACAGGACGCTATCAGGCGACCATCATGGTCAATGCGGCAAACATCGCTAAGCAGGGCGATGTCCTGTCAATCGGCGGACTCTATACCGGCAGCCACGAGCGCAGCGGCATCATCAACTACAATCTTCCGGCCGCTTCGCAGGGAGGAAAGTTCAATTTCTTCTATCAGCGCTCAGCCTATGACTTGGGCGATATGTATGAGTTTCTGGGCATTCACGGCTCCGGCAATACGCTGCGCTTCGGCTATCATCAGAATCTGAGCCGCCATCGGAATCACAATCTGTATATGGACTTCTATGTCACCGGCAAAGAGACAGGTTCTGTTATCGACGGCAATGCTATCGGGCCGATGCCGCGCAGCTATGGAACGAAGCGTTCGCATGCGTTCACCTTGGGCTTCCGGGGCGATTTCTCCGACAAGTGGGCCGGCGGCGGCAAGACCGCTTGGGGAGTGGCATATACTCAGGGTATCTTCCAGCCCAAGGATACATTCGCCGAGCGGGATGCGCGACCAGATGGCCACGACCTTGCCGGGCCCTTCGGCAAGTGGAATTTTCATCTCAGCCGTGAGCAGCATGTGGCGAAAAACCTGAAGCTGTTCGTTGGCTTGGACGCTCAATATACCAATAACGATCTGGACAGTGCCGAGCGCCTGACGCTGGGCGGCCCGCTGGGTGTCAGGGCGTATCCGATTTCTGAGGCCGGCGGTGCTTCTGCTATTCTCGGCAAACTGGAGCTTCGCTGGACGCTGCCCAAAGCACCGAAGGATAGAAACAACTGGGAGCTTATCGCCTTCATGGACGGCGGCTCTTCCCGGGTGAATACTCATCCGAACGCTGGAGAAAAATATCCCAACAGCCGCGAGATATACGGCTGGGGCGTCGGTGTGAACTGGCGCAACGATGACGACTGGATGGCTCGCGTTGCCTGGGCCAGACCTCTTGGCAACAACGACCCGATGGTGGAGAAGAAGCGGTCGAGTCGTCTGTGGTTCCAGCTGTTCAAGTTCTTCTGATTTTTATTACCCCTCAGTCAGCTTCGCTGACAGCTGTGGTATTAGCACGAAAAAGCCTCCCCTGCAGGTGCGCATGAGCACTTAATGAGCTTGCGAATTTAGTGCGAGCCAAGCAAACTGCTTAGTGATATCCGAGCAAAGCGATGGATGAACTTAGCATGTTTGTAGGAGGTGGCCGAGCACAGCGAGGTCGGAGGGGTAAAAAGCAACACTAAAAGCCGTTAATAAAGTCTGACACAGTTAAAGACTTTATTAACGGCTTTCTTGTTGTTCAAATTATTTTATTTCTTTTCCAGTTCCTTCAGCGGGACAGCGACGAGAACTTCCCCGCTGGGCTTGGTGGTGATTGCGGCAGCCGGATAGATGACGATGAGATTGTCGCCGGAAATGTACCAGCCGTCCTCAATGGGAGCGGAACAAAATTCGTAAACGTGGGCGGTGAAGTCACCGGACAGACTGTCCTTATAAGGCGAGATGGGCAGATAGTGCTGAACATAGACGGCTATCTTGTCAGCGATGGCTTTGTCGCCTCTGAAGGCATCAGCCAGAGACAGGCGGCGGCCGGTACTGCGGTCAAAGGTGGCAGCGTAGGTGATGGCATTGCTTTGTCCGATGATGCTGGTGACTTCCTTTGTGACGAAGGAGATGGTGCCGCGGGTGGGAACATCGGACGGCTCGGTACTCATGGCGTAGCCGGGACTTGATTTTCCGCCGGAGGCAGAACCCTTCTGTCCGGAAGATTTTCCGAAGCTGTCATTCTCGGCGGCGCCGGCTTTCCAGGCTTCATATATCAGATAGGCGTCGGTTTCCAGAGATTTGCATTTCTGCAGGAAGCGGCGGTACTTCATATCAAGATAAGCATTGCCGATTTTTATGACGGTTTCATCGCCTTTTAGCTCGGGGACGGCAAAGGTGGCGGTGTAGAGAGGCGAGCCGTCGCCGGCGCAGATGTTCACCGAGTCGGTGACGGTGGCAGCAGAGGCTACAGAGACTACAGAGACCACAGAGGCATACAGCAGCGAGGCGGCGAGCAGCGGCAGTAATTTTTTCGGAGTCTTCATGTTTGTTCCTCTCATTTCCACGGTCTGTAATCCTTCGGCTTCAGTCCGAAGTGGCGGAGGATAGTGCCGAGGTGAGCGATGATCTGCTCGTCCACAGTGGCAGCTCCCCGGTAGAAGGTGAGCATCGGTGGGACGATGGCGGCGCCTGCTTCCTTGCAGGCCAAAAGGTTTTTCAGATGGATGAGGGACAGAGGCGCTTCTCTGGGGGAGAGCACGAGGGGACGCCCTTCCTTCAGGCAGACATCGGCGGCTCGCAGGAGGAGATTTTCGCTGAAACCGTTGGCGATACCGGCCAGCGTTTTCATGCTGCAGGGGATGACGATCATGCCGTCCGTGATGAAGGAACCGCTGGCGATAGCCGCAGTGAAGTCATCAATATCGTAGGTGAAATCGGCAAGGGAAAGAAGTCTGTCAATGGTGACCTCGGTCTCATTTTGCAGGGTGATGAGAGCGCTGTTGGTGAGAACAAGGTGCGTCTCCACCTGAGGAAACTCTTTCATTACCTCCAGCAGGCGGCAGCCCATAATGACGCCGGAGGCGCCGGTTATTCCGATTATTATTCGTTTCTTTTGCTCAGTCATGTTTATATTCCTTTCGGTTCTTTTCGTATTTTAACTGCAATGCAAGACGAAAGCAAGATAAAATGAACTTCTTTCCTATTGCCAAAGATTAATTTTTGTTATATATTAATCAATGGACAACTGTCTGTAATTATAATAGTAGTTAGAAGGTTTTGCAGAAATGTTTGGCATGAATATGGATATCGGTATCGACCTGGGTACGGCGAATGTTCTCGTTTACATTCGCGGTAAAGGTATAGTCCTTCGGGAACCGTCGGTCGTTGCCGTGAACAGAGATACAAAAGAGATTCTCGCCGTTGGCGAGGAGGCAAAGCGGATGATTGGCCGTACTCCGGGCAACATTCAGGCTATTCGCCCTCTCCGGGACGGCGTTATTGCCGATTACAATATCACCGAGGCAATGCTTCGCTATTTCATCGAGCGAGTCATCGGCCGACGGATCGTGTTCCGTCCCCGCATCATGATATGCGTTCCCTCCGGTGTCACCATGGTAGAGCAGCGAGCCGTTCAGGAAGCCGCTGATCAGGCCGGTGCCCGCCATACTCAGCTCATTGAGGAGCCGATGGCGGCCGCTATCGGTGCAGGTCTGCCGGTAAGTGATGCCACCGGCTCCATGGTCGTCGATATCGGCGGGGGTACTACCGACATTGCGGTTATCAGCTTGGGCGGTATTGTTACCAAGGCCAGCATCAGAGTGGCAGGCGACAAGCTGGATGAGGCGATTATCGGCTATGTGCGTCGCACCTTCAGCCTTCTTATCGGCGAGCGCACGGCAGAAGAGATAAAGTATGAAGTAGCAGCGGCCTTCCCAACCGCCAGAGATAAGGTGCTGGATGTAAGGGGACGCGACCTGCTCACCGGTCTTCCTAAGGTAATACAGGTGAACACGGCTCAGGCCAGCGAGGCTATATCTGAGCAGGTACAGGCAATAGTAGACGAAGTAAAGAGCGTTCTGGAGAAGACTCCGCCGGAGCTGGCCAGCGATATTGCCGAGCGAGGCATCGTTCTCACCGGCGGCGGCGCACTGCTCTACGGTCTGGACAAGCGTATTTCCTATGAGACAAGAGTGCCGGTATTCGTAGCAGAGGATCCCCTCTCCTGCGTAGCCAACGGCACCGGCAAGGCGCTCGAATACATGGAGCACATGGATGACGGTGTTCCTATCTCCCTGAGTTTTAAGCGCAAATAAAGATATTTTTCTCCAAATTCTAATTTTGAGGTGAAATAATATGTGGCGAGGATTATACACGGCTGGCATCGGTATGATGACCCAGATGACTCGTACCTCCGTTATTTCCAACAACCTGGCCAATGCGGCTACCGCCGGATTCAAGCGTGACCGGGTCGTGGATGAAGAGTTTGGCCCCATGCTCATCCGTCGTATCAACGATGATGATCCCAATGGGGATATTACCCGTATTAAGCAGTTCCATGTAGGAGACACTATCCCGCCGGTGGTGGGAAATCTCGGCCTTGGCGCTCAGACGGCGGAAATAGCTACTGACCTGACTCAGGGCAGTATGCAGGATACCGGCAATCAGCTTGATTTAGCCATTGCCGGCAGCGGCTTCTTCGCGGTGGCGACACCTCAGGGTGTCCGCTATACCCGAGACGGCAGCTTTACCCGCTCAGCCAACGGTGAGCTGGTAAATCATCGCGGTGAGGCTGTACTCAATCAGCAGGGCAGAGCAATCAATATTCCGGAAAATGCCACCAGAATAGCGGTGGGTCGCGACGGTGCGATATTCGCCGATGGTGAAGAAATGGGCGTGCTGCAGCTGGTGGAGTTCGATGACCCTCGTGCTGTGGTGAAGGAAGGGGACAATCACTATGTGGCTCGTCCAGGTGCCCGTCCGCGTCCGGCTTCCGGCTCCATTGAGCAGGGCGTGCTGGAAATGTCCAATGCCAATGTCATCAATGAAATGGTAGAGCTCATTGATAACTACCGCATCTATGAGGCCAACTCCCGGGCGGTAACGACTCAGGATACAATGCTTGACCACTCGGTAAATCAGGTGGGCAGGCTGTAAGATAAAAAGCAGCATCTTGAAGGATTCAGAATAGCAAAAGGGATTTTGATAAAAACTGGTTTTGATGGAATAAAAGGAGTTTTATATCATGATGAGATCGTTATGGTCAGCTGCCTCCGGTATGAAGGCACAGCAGACCAACATGGATGTTGTATCCCACAACCTTGCAAATGTTAATACCTTCGGCAATAAGAAGGTTCGCGCAGAGTTTCAGGATTTGCTGTATCAGACACTCCGTCAGGCCGGTGCCGAGAGCGGTGCCGACTCCCGCTATCCGACTGCTTTGCAGGTAGGTCTTGGCGTAAAGGTAGCAGCCACTCAGCGCATGTTCACTCAGGGCAATCTCCAGTCTACGGAAAATCCGCTGGATGTAGCTATCGAGGGCGAGGGCTTCTTCCGCGTAGAGCTGCCGGATGGTACTATCGCCTATACCCGTGACGGTTCCTTCAAGCTGGATGAGCAGCGTCGTCTCGTAACTTCTGACGGCTATCCTCTAGCTGATGGTATCACTATTGACGAGAATGCTCCGCTGGACTCTATCGTAATAGCGTCCGATGGTAGAGTCTCCGCGACTCCGGCCGGTGAGACGGCGGCTGCCGTAGCCGGTCAGATAACACTGGCTCGCTTTGTAAACCCGGCCGGTCTTACCGCCCGCGGCAAGAACCTCTTCACTGTCACTGATGCATCCGGTGAGGCACTGGAAGGAAATCCCGGTGATGACGGTGCCGGCACTCTTGTTCAGAATGTAATCGAAATGTCCAATGTTCAGGTCGTCGAGGAAATGGTCAACATGATTGTTGCCCAGCGAGCCTATGAATCCGATGCAAAGGCAATTACCACCAGCGACTCTATGCTGGAGATTGCCAACGGTCTGAAGCGCTGATGACCCATCATGGGGCTAATTAAAAAACTTTGGGGACTGATGGCACTGATTTTCTGCCTGCTGCTGTGGAGCAGCGGGGCGGAGGCGGGAGCCGGTGTTCCCCTTGCTCCCGCCGGAGAGCCGACGGTACTGCTCCGCTGGGAAGCTGTTGAAGCTGCCGCCCGGGCAAAAATCGTGGCTGATTTAGAAGAGGACGGCGAGACGCGCCGCTACGAGATTCAGACTGTAAGAGCGCCGAAGAATCTCAAAGTCCCGGAAGGCGAGATATCTCTGGATGCGATAGCGCCCAGCGGCCTTCGCTATGGACTGACAGTGCCGATTCATGTCACCGTATCTGTTGACGGTGACCCCTATCGCCAGCTGACCTGTTCCTTTAAGATACGGGTCTATGAAAAGGTGGCGGTAGCCGCCCGAAACCTGCAGCCGCGCCGTATTCTTCAGGCCAAGGATGTAAAGCTGGAGGAGCGGGAAGTAGGGCTCTCTGCCCTTCATTATCTTACGGATGCGGAGAGTGTCATCGGCCGAGAGCTGAATAGGCTGGTGCGGGAAGGGACTATCTTTACCGCCGGTATGGTAAAGAATCCTGTCATAATGCCGCTGGGAACCATCGTTACAATTGTCTCCCGCTACAACGGTATCGAGATACGGGTAGAGGGAAAGGCAATGCAGGCAGGCCGGGAAGGGTCTGTCATCAAGGTTCAGAACACGGTAACTCATAAAGTAATGGATGCCCGGGTAATCGATGCTACTACGGTGGAGGTCATCCGGAATCATTGAACCCTGAAGGGGGAATAGAATGTGAGAAGATTTCATTCCCAATATGTGAAGCTCTGTATGGCATTTGTCGCGGCGGTCTTTATGGCGGTTGTGACGGCAGCGCCGGCCGCCGAAGCTCAGTCGCTCTGGAGCGACAACGGCCCAGGCAATATCTTTGCCGACCGGAAGGCCAGCAATGTTGGCGATATTCTGACGATAATCATCAACGAGGCTACCACCCAGAGTACCAATAAATCTACATCAAATTCGAAGGCCGGCTCTGTAAATCTCGATGCCGGTATCGGAATATTTGATTTCCTGCGGGCTGCCAGTGCCAGCAGCAGTGACAGCTTCAAGGCAAATGGCTCGGCCACCGCTACCAATCGGGTCACCGCTCAGGTAACGGTTACCGTCACTGAGGTGATGCCAAACGGCAATATGGTGATAGAGGGCGAGCAGTCTATCTGGCAGGGAAAGAATGAGCATAAGATTGCTCTCAGGGGTATCGTCCGTAAAGATGATATTTCCCCGAATAATACGATTCCATCCACTAAGGTAGCAGATACGACAATGAAGTTTAATGGCAAGGGTCCATTGAATGCCAAGCAGCGTCAGGGTATCCTTACTCAGATACTAAACTTCCTCTTCTGATAGACTATTGCGGGAGGATAAATCCCTATGAATAAATTTCTATCGAAAATAAGATTGAAGCAGGCTGTAGCCGGAGCGCTGGCTGCCTGTGCGCTCATGACGGCGCCGGTAGCCTTTGCTGAGACTGTTCCCGTCAGGATAAAGGACATCGCTAAGGTTCAGGGCGTTCGCTCCAACCAGCTGGTAGGCTATGGACTGGTCGTAGGTCTCAATGGCACCGGTGACTCCACGAAGTCCACGGAGACTCTTCAGTCGGTAGTAAATATAATGAAAAACTTCGGTGTCACCATCAGCGCAAGTTCGCTGAAGCCGAAGAATGTTGCGGCGGTAATCGTCACCGCCACTCTGCCGCCCTTCGTTCGCGAGGGCGACACTATTGATGTGACGGTTTCTTCGCTGGGTGATGCCAAGAGCATACAGGGCGGTACTCTCGTTCAGACGCCTCTTCAGGCAGGAAACGGCATTACCTACGCAGTAGCGCAGGGAGCTGTTTCCACCGGCGGATTTTCGGCCGGTGGCCGCGGCAACGGTGCCCAGAAGAATTTCCCCACCGTGGGAATATCTCCAAATGGTGCCATCGTGGAAAAGTCCGTGGAGGACGATCTGAGCCGGATGAACACTCTGTCCCTGTCGCTGGCAAAGTCCGACTTTACTACGGCCAGCCGTATCACCGAGGCAATTAATGCCCGGTACGGCAATATTGCCAGAGCGGCTAATCCGGGACGCATAGATATCAATGTGCCTCCCTACTATAGAAACAATATCGTTTCCTTCGTGGCGACACTGGAGGAGCTGTCCATCAGCCCGGATATGGCGGCCAAGGTGGTCATCAATGAGCGTACCGGCACCATCGTCATGGGCGGAGAGATTTCAGTCGGAGATGTGGCTATCACTCAGGGTGGTCTAACGGTGAAGATATCTTCCGATGAAGATGTCGTGCAGCCGCCGCCGTTCAGCTACGGTCGTACCGGCAAGGTAAAGAAGACTGATACTGAGGTGGAGGAAGCTCCGGCCAGCTCCATCGTTCTCCCTTCTACAGCAGATGTAGAGGACATCGTAGGAGCGCTGAATGCAGTAGGAGCAACTCCGCGGGATATTATTTCCATCCTTCAGGCTATGAAGGCCTCCGGGGCGCTTCATGCTGAGCTGGAGATAATTTAATCTTTGTATTATCGCTTGAATAAAAGGGCGTAACCCAAAGGCTCCCCTTCAGGGGGGCGGGGGGTAAGAAAATGATTAATGCTGCAAATATGAACTTCCCACTGGCAGGGATAAGTGTGGCTGATGCAGCCAGCACCGCCGGAAGAATCAATGAAGCCCAGCAGGAAATCAGCCGGGCGGCGTCTTTCCGTGAGGTGCTGGATTCGGCTCAGGCAGTGGAAAATAAGGCGGCCGCCACAACAGCGGACATGGAGATTGCCAGAGCTCAGGCTGAAAGTAGATTTGCCCGTGATATGATTAATCCTCAGCCGGGGACAGGCAGTCCGGATATGTCCGGTACCAACTCGGCGGCAATGCTGAAGGATCTGGCCAGCGGGACAGCCGGCATCATGGACAGAGCCAACATCGCCATGAAGAATGCGGAGGACGCTCAGAAACTCCGTAAGGAGCAGGAGCAGAAACGCTACGAAAAGAAAGTCAGAGAGGCATGTCAGGGCTTTGAGACCATGTTTCTTTCCATGATGTATCGTCAGATGCGGGCTACCGTACCGGACAATACTCTGTTCGGCAACAGCAACAGCCAGAAGATTTGGCAGTCTATGCTGGATGACTCCATGATGGAGGAAGTCTCCAAGTCAGGCGGCGTCGGGCTGGCGGACATGATTTATAAGCAGCTGACCCTGCGGAAGCAGATATAACAGGTATTTCTTATGTCATCAAAATGTAAACTAATGAGAGCGGCGTCCCTCGCAGCTCTCTTCTTTTTTCTGAATTTAATATTTTTCTTCCCGGTAAAATCATCGGCGGCAATTATTTCCGGCGGCGGAGTGAGAAGATTTGCCGTCACTCAGATAAACGGTATTCGCTTCGGAGCAAATGATGAGCGCGAGCGACTGGTCATTGAGCTGGGAGAGATTCCGGACTATACCGTCAGCTCAGAGCTGGAAGGAAAACGGTATATTCTGGAGCTGAAGGGTGTAAGCAAGCGCAACGGCAAAATGCCGGTGGTGAAGGGTCGGCTGGTCAGGAATGTGACCTGCCGTAAGACTCCCGGCGGCCATATTATAACCATTGATTTAAAGGAAGCGGCAGCCCGGGAAATCATGACCCTAGGAAATCCTGCCCGACTGGTAGTGGATTTTTATTCTCTTTCCGAGAAGGAAAAATCGACAGCAGTGGCGCAGGGAATTCACCGCATCGATTATGTGAAGCGGACGATGGCTGGCTCGGTGCGGGGATACATCCTCACCGTTGACCCGATGCTGTACAGACTCGACCCGGTGCTGGCGGGAGATGTTGTTCCCGGCCGGGCTACGGTCAGTGCTATGGCGAGGGAATATGGAGCGGTGGCAGCCATCAATGGCGGCTATTTCGACTGGAACGGTACGATTCTCGGCATGCTGCGCATCGGCGGCAAGCTGGCGGGAACCGGCTATCAGAGAAGAACGGCTGTAGGCTTCCGAGATGACGGCAGCGGCGCAATCGGCCCGGTGGAATACATCGGTCGTGTAACGATACATTCGGCAATGGTGCCGGTGTCCGGCGTGAATACCCCACGGGATAATAACAGTCTCGTAATCTACAATTCCTACTATGGGAAAACTACGCAGACGGATAAAGCCGGCCGCGAGTTTACGGTAGTCGGCAATAAAGTGGTGGACATCCGGCAGAATAATTCGCCGATTCCGGAAAATGGCTATGTAGTTTCCGTGTCCGGTCGCTGCCGTGATACATATACGATGGTGCGGAAGGGCGACATTGTCACCTTCTACGAATCCATTTCTTCCGGCAGCGGAGTATGGGGAAAGGCACCGGTCGACTGGAAAAATATTCCGGACATCATCGGGGCAGGGCCGCAGCTGGTGGCCAACGGCAGAGCGGCGGTCACTAAGACGGAGGAGCAGTTCCCGGCAGATATTGCCAAGGGACGGGCGCCTAGAACGGCAATCGGCCTGAAAGACGACGGTACTTGGCTACTGGCAGTGGTAGACGGCCGTCAGACGAACTCCGTAGGTATGACACTGGAGGAGCTGGCAGAGCTGCTGGTGAAGTACGGAGCTGAGACTGCGGTAAATCTGGACGGCGGCGGCTCGTCGGAAATGGTAGTAAATCACCAGATTGTGAACTCTCCGTCAGATGGAGAGGAACGCCCTGTAGGCAGCGGCATAGTGGTGACAAAAAGATAAATAAAAAGCCCGGCTTCTTACGAAGCCGGGTTTTAATTTACCGGTAAATTAAAATTTTGAAGTCACTAGCCTAGCGGTACGAAAGTTGGGCCCCAGAGACACGGGCATACGGGAGCAACTTTGTACTCGGCTGCTTTTGCGCATTAAGCATCCAAGCAACAATTACTCTTCATCGTCCGGTTTCAACCCTGTCCAATGGACAAATCGCATCAACTAAACCGATGAGCAGCCTATATGTAATCATGCGGGGTGCTTACGCCATAGCGTTGACCTTCTTGGCGAGAGTGGACTTCTTACGAGCAGCAGCATTCTCGTGAATGGTGTTGTTGGAAGCAGCCTTATCGATGGTCTTAGCAGCAGCATTGAGAGCAGCCTTAGCCTCGTCAGCATTACCAGCAGCAACAGCAGCATTTACCTTACGGATAGCAGCCTTTACGCCGTCCTTCTCAGCAACGTTCTTTGCATGACGCTTTGCGTCCTTGCGTACGCTGAGGATAGAAGCTTTAATATTCGGCACAGATTTCACCTCCTTGCAGAAAATTACCTAGATATATTACCACGCAAAATATGAAATTGCAAGAATTATTTATCTGCGGTTGGTAAATTTGAGGCGGCAGAAACAGGGTTTGCCTTGACCCGATGGGCGGTTGGTGGTAAAGTATTTATTGTGTAATTTTGTACTTATTTATAGGAGAGAAAACATGGCTGAAATGGAATTGAAATATGGTGTCAACCCCAATCAGAAGTCTGCAAAGGTTTCTGTTGAAGGAGATAAACTGCCCTTCACCGTTCTGAACGGTCGCCCGGGCTATATAAATCTTTTGGATGCTCTCAACAGTTGGCAGCTGGTAACTGAGCTGAAGCAGGCAACCGGTCTGCCGGCAGCAGCCAGCTTCAAACACGTGTCTCCGGCCGGTGCCGCAGTGGCAGTGCCCTTCGATGAGACTCTGGAGAAGATTTACTTCGTAGAGGGCGTGAAGCTCTCGCCGGTGGCTACGGCTTACATTAGAGCCCGCGGTGCAGATCGCATGTCCAGCTACGGTGATTTCGTTGCTCTTTCCGATGAGTGCGACGAGCAGACCGCCGGATTCCTTTCCCGTGAGGTGTCCGATGGTATCATTGCTCCATCCTACAGCGAGGCGGCGCTGGAGATACTGAAGAAGAAGCGCAAGGGCACCTACCTCGTCCTTCAGATGGATGTAAACTATCGTCCTGAGAAAATCGAGAAGAAGCAGGTATTCGGTGTGACCTTCGAGCAGGAGCGCAATGAGGTCGTCATCGATGAGAGCTGCTTGGAAGAGCGCCCCACTGTAAATAAGGAAATTCCCGATTCGGCAAAGAGAGACCTCCTCATTGCCATGATTACCTTGAAGTATACTCAGTCCAACTCCGTCTGCTACGCTTTCGGCGGTCAGGCTATCGGCATCGGTGCCGGCCAGCAGTCTCGTGTTCACTGCACCCGCCTCGCCGGTACGAAGGCAGACATCTGGTACCTCCGTCAGCATCCGAGAGTATTGGCTCTGCCCTTCCGTGACGATGTTCGCCGTCCGGACAGAGACAATGCAATTGATGTGTTCTTGGGCGAGACTCCGGAGGACGTGTTGGCTGACGGCAACTGGGAGCGAGTCTTCACCGAGAAGGTAGCGCCGCTGACAGCCGAAGAAAAGAAAGCTTGGCTGGCTACCGCCACCGGCCGCTCTGTGGCAAGTGACGCCTTCTTCCCCTTCGGCGACAATGTAGAGCGGGCAGCGAAGTCCGGCGTCAGCTATATCGCTCAGACCGGCGGCTCCATCCGCGATGATAATGTCATCGAAACGGCTGATAAATACGGCATTGCTATGGCATTTACCCGCATCAGATTGTTCCATCATTAATATTCCTTGAAGTAAAAAGCTCGCGGTATGAGTAACATCATGACTGCGAGCTTTTGTGCCGTTTGAGAGATATATTTCAGTGGAATAGATAGCGTGTTTGTGGTACACTTATGATGGTATTAGTGGGAGTGTGTCTAAAAACGAAATAAAATAAAAGGATTGTTAACGACTAATATAGTAAGAGTATGTATGTGGGTGTATAATATGGACTTTGTTAAATTAAAAACAAGAATAAAAGAATTGGCTGGTATACAACCAAGAACCTTTTATACAAATGAAGAAGGAAATATAGAATACTACAACTGGTGTCGTGGCTGTTACATTGGTCGGGAATGGTTTTACGATTTCCTGAAAAATATTGGCATGAGCGATAAAAAATTAAGCTTCTATTCTGTTTTTGGAAAAAGTACCTATTTGAAACGGCATTCGTCAAAAACAAATATTTTTTTTTCGGGAGAGAATCTGCATTATCCGATGGAAAGCTATAAAAACTATTGTCTGAATAGTGTTGGCTTGGCTATGGGTTTTGATGAGCGGCCTGACGAAAATTATATGCGGTTTCCTTTGTGGCTTATTTATATGTTTGAACCTGAGGTTAATCTGGAAAAAATTAAGCAAAGAGTGCGAGAGATAAATCAAATTAGGAACACAAAAAAATATGATTGTGTACTTATTTCAAGTCATGATAAGAGGAAAAGCCGCAGGGCGATCTATCATGCGTTGGAAAATATGATGGATGTCAGATGCGCGGGAAAGCTGCTCCATAATACGGACGAGCTTTGGAACGAGTATAAAAATGATAAAGTTAAATATGTAAATGAGTTTAAATTTAATATTTGTCCGGAAAACGATGACGTATTCGGCTATGTTACGGAGAAAGTTTTTGAGGCTTTTGCAGCTGGATCCGTTCCTATATACGCCGGATCAAAGAATAACCCTGAACCTGGGCTGATAAATAAAGATACTATCATCTTTTGGAATTTAAAGGGGGATAATTCCAAAACAGTTAAGTTTATTCGAGAATTGCATGAAAATGAAAAGTTATATGATGAATTTGTGTCGCAGGAACGCCTGAAACCAGAAATAGCGGATTATGCGTATGAGAAATTCTGTGATTTGAGGGATAGATTTGCAAACCTGTAAACCTAAATTTTGAAATCTAGAGGTAGTATGTGTTATGGAAAAGTTGGCGAAAATATATGTAGCCGGACATAGAGGCATGGTAGGCTCTGCCATCTGTCGAGAGCTTGAGCGGCAGGGGTATACGAATATTGTTACCCGTACTCACAAAGAGCTGGATTTGACTCGTCAGGATGAGGTCGAGAGGTTCTTTGCTGCAGAGAAGCCGGAGTATGTATTTCTGGCAGCGGCTAAGGTGGGCGGAATCATTGCGAATTCTGAGGCATTGGCGGACTTCATGTACGAGAACATGGTTCTAGAGATGAATGTTATCCATTCTGCCTGGAAAAATGGTGTGAAGAAGCTTGAGTTCCTTGGCTCATCCTGTATATATCCACGTCTTGCACCACAGCCTATGCCAGAGAGCTGCCTGCTGACTTCTGAGCTGGAGAAGACAAACGAAGCCTATGCATTGGCAAAGATATCAGGTCTAAAGTACTGTGAGTTCCTGAATCGCCAGTATGGGACTGATTTCATATCCGTTATGCCGACTAATCTTTATGGTGTCAATGACAACTATCACCCTACTCACAGTCATGTATTGCCTGCTTTGATTCGCCGTTTTCATGAGGCGAAGGAGGCTGGTATTCCTGAAGTCGTTTGCTGGGGTGACGGTAGTCCCCTCAGAGAGTTCCTGTATGTAGACGATTTGGCGAATCTGTGCGTGTTCCTGATGAATAACTACAGTGGTAATGAAACCGTGAATGCTGGAACGGGTAAGGAGATAAGCATCAAAGAGCTGACGAAGCTGGTGGCAGAAGTTGTTGGATATACTGGTCGGATAGCATGGGATACTACGAAACCAAATGGTACGCCGAGAAAGCTTTTAGATGTATCGAAAGCTAAAAAGCTGGGCTGGAGCTATAAGACTGAATTAAAAGATGGAATTAGACTGGCTTATGAGGATTTTTTGAACAACCCAATAAGAGCCGAAAGATAGACAGAGAGGAACACTGAAATGAAATCAGCATTTATCACCGGAGTTACCGGGCAGGATGGTTCTTATCTGGCAGAGTTCCTGCTGGAGAAGGGGTATGATGTTCACGGTATGATTCGCCGTTCTTCGGTAGATTACCGGGAGCGCATAGCCAATCTTGAGGGACAGCCGCACTTCCATCTGCACTATGGTGATTTGGGGGACTCTCTCAGTCTTGTCGCTATTATCGGTAGGGTGCGTCCTGATGAGATATACAACCTGGCAGCACAGAGTCATGTGCAGGTTTCTTTTGATGTGCCAGAATTTACAGCTGATATAGATGCCACCGGTGTACTGCGCATTTTGGAAGCAGTCCGTCTGTGCGGTCTGGCGGAAAGCTGCCGTATTTATCAGGCATCTACCTCCGAACTATACGGCAAGGTAGAGGAAGTCCCGCAGAATGAAAAGACTCCATTCCATCCCTACAGCCCTTATGCAGTAGCAAAGCAGTATGGTTTCTGGATTACGAAGGAATACCGTGAGGCATACAATATGTACTGCTGCTCCGGAATTCTCTTCAACCATGAGTCTGAGCGTCGGGGTGAGACATTCGTTACAAGGAAGATTACTCTGGCAGCGGCGAGGATTGCTCAGGGCTTGCAGGAGAAGCTGTATCTCGGCAATCTTTCCAGCCTGCGTGACTGGGGCTATGCGAAAGATTATGTAGAGTGCATGTGGCTGATTCTCCAGCAGGAGCAGCCGGATGATTTCGTCATCGCGACCGGAGTACAGCATAGTGTCCGTGAGTTCTGTCAGCTTGCTTTCCGTCATGCGGGGATTGAGCTGGAATTCCATGGCGAGGGAATGGAAGAAAAGGGTATAGATAAAGCAACAGGTAAGATCCTAATTGAAGTAAGCCCTGATTTCTATCGCCCTACTGGTGTAGTAAATCTCTGGGGAGACCCTACCAAGGCAAAAAATGAACTGGGCTGGAATCCTGTAAAGACAAGCTTTGAAGATTTGGTTCGTATCATGGTAGAGCATGATATGAAGAAGGCCGCGCAGGAGAAAATCGTATGCAGATAGTTCTTCTTTCCGGTGGCTCCGGCAAGCGTCTGTGGCCTCTATCCAATGATATACGCTCCAAGCAGTTTATAAAGTTCTTCCGCCAGACAGACGGCAGCTATATTTCTATGGTTGAGCGGGTGTATCGGCAGGTACGGGAAGCACTGGGAGATGTGCCGGTTACCATTGCGACTGCAGCGTCTCAGGTGGCAACTCTGCAGCATCAGCTGGGTACAGATGTTAATTTGTCTGTAGAGCCATGCAGGAGAGACACATTTCCGGCCATTGCTTTGGCTGCAGCATATCTTGCAGACGTGAAGTATGCGGATGTCAATGAGCCGGTGGTCATCTGTCCGATTGATCCTTATGTAGAGACGGACTACTTTGCTTCACTGAAGAAGCTTACTGAGCTGGTAGCAGAGGGAAATGTCAATCTTGGTCTGCTGGGCATAGCACCCACCTATCCCAGTGAGAAATACGGCTACATATTGCCGGTGTCTGCTGCTGATGTCAGTGAAGTCAAGGAGTTTAAGGAGAAACCATCAGCGGAGAAAGCTGATGAGTACATTGCCAATGGAGCTTTGTGGAATGGCGGTGTGTTCGCTATGCGGCTGGGTCATATTCTGAATCGTTCCAAAGAGCTTCTGGGGACGGCAAATCATTCAGAGTTAATGGATAAGTACGCTGATTTGCCGAAAATCAGCTTTGACTATGCCGTGGTTGAGCATGAAGAGCGAATTCTTGTCCTGCGCTATCATGGTGAGTGGAAGGATCTTGGTACATGGAATACCCTCACTGAGGCCATGAATGAAGAATCTATCGGCGAAGCTATCCTGTCCGATACCTGTCAGGATGTGCAGGTCATAAATGAGCTCGATATGCCTATCCTGTGTATGGGACTGAAAGATGTAGTAGTGGCGGCCAGTGCGGAAGGTATTCTCGTCACTGACAAAGGACAGTCGAGCTACATCAAGCCGTATGTAGAGAAGATAGATCAGCCGGTACGGTTTGCTGAGACATCATGGGGTCGTTTTCAGATGCTGGATGTCGGAGCGGACAGCCTGACAATGAAGGTGACTCTGCTGGCCGGAAATAGAATGAAGTATCACAGCCATGTTCATCGTGATGAGGTCTGGGTTATTGTCCGCGGAGAAGGCCGTACCATAGTAGATGGGATGGAGCAGCCTGTGAGAAGTGGAGATGTTATCACCATGCAGTCTGGCTGCCGACATACGATTATTGCGGAGACGGAGCTGGAGCTGATAGAGGTTCAGCTGGGTCAGGATATATCTGTTCAGGACAAAGAGGTGTTTTGCCTTGAGTGAAGCGATTCGTAAGCCTTTTTTATTGCGCCCGGCAGGGAAGGACTATCTCTGGGGCGGTAGAAGGCTGAAAGATGACTTCACGAAGGATTTGCAGACGACTCCATTAGCCGAGACTTGGGAATGCTCTACACATCCTGAGGGGTATAGTATTGTTGCTAGTGGGGACTTCGCAGGGCAGACCTTAGCAGATATTTTACAAAGCAATCCGGACTACTTGGGAGAGCATCCTGCCGCAAAAGGAGAGCTGCCATTACTGATAAAATTGATAGATGCAAGAGAGAATCTGTCAGTTCAGGTGCACCCGGATGATGAATATGCCAGAACTTACGAAAATGGACAGAATGGCAAGTCGGAGATGTGGTATGTCCTGGATGCTACGAGGGAGGCAGAGCTTGTCTATGGCGTGAATAGAACCGTAGACAGGGAAGAACTGCGTCGGAGTATCACGGATGGAAGCGTAGAGGGCTATCTGCAGTATGTTACCGTAAAGAAGGGAAATGTTTTCTTCGTAGAGGCAGGCACGATTCATGCTATAGGGGCAGGTGCGGTGATTGCGGAGATACAAGAGAATTCAAACCTGACCTATAGATTGTATGATTATAACCGTAAGGATAAGGCCGGGAAGCTCCGTGATTTGCACATAGACAAGGCTCTGGCCGTTGCAAATCTGGAGCAGTCGGATTCACCGCGTCAGCCTATGCGAGTTCTGAGGTATAGGAGAGGTAGCGCAGCGGAGTTGCTGTGCCGTTGTAAATACTTTGAAGTTCACAGACTGTTGCTAAATACAGAGCGCTGGCGGAGCATGGCTGATTATCGGGCAGATGAGAGTTCCTTCCGCGTGTTGTTGTGTGTAGATGGCTGCGGCTCGATTTTTTATGGAGAAGGGGAGGGCTTCAGCTTCTTCAAGGGGGATTGCATGTTCTTCCCGGCTGATTCTGTACCTGTTAAGCTTCATGGAAAAGCTGAACTATTAGATATTCGAGCTTAGATCAATCGTGATGATTTATCGGGATGACTTTTGTGGAATGGGTGTAGCATAGTATGGTCTTCTCATCACCGTTATTTTTATTGTTATTTTTTCCTCTGTTCTTAGGGTTTTATTTTAATCCCTTTTTTAGAGGGAGAAGCTTTCGCAACAGTGTGCTGCTGATTTTCAGCATGCTGTTCTACGCATGGGGAGAGCCTATCTTTGTATTCCTGATGGTTGCTTCCATTATCTTTACCTGGTTTGTAGCTATAAAATTGGATGCTAGTGAAAAAAATAAGAAGACGTGGCTGAGAGTCGGCATTGGCTCACATATATTACTCCTGTTTGTCTTCAAGTACGTTAGCTTCCTGGCGAAAGAATTTGGCTTATTACTGCAAAAAGATTTCTCCGGCATCAATATAGCGCTGCCGATAGGTATTTCCTTTTTCACCTTTCAGCTGATGTCATACCTGTTCGACATTTACTATGGAAGGGCAAAAGCCCAGAAGAATGTAGCATCGCTTGCCTTGTACATAGCATTATTTCCTCAGCTGATAGCAGGCCCTATAGTTCGTTATGCATCCATCGAGAAGGAAATAAACGGTCGTAAAGAATCGCTGGACGGCTTCGTTGCCGGAATGGAGCGGTTCATCTATGGCATGGGGAAGAAAGTTTTAATAGCGAACTATGTGGCATCTATTGCAGATGAAGTATTCTCTGCCAGCGGTGAGATTTCTGTGCTGACCATGTGGCTTGGTGCTGTTTGCTATACCATACAGATTTATTTTGACTTCTCCGGTTATTCGGATATGGCCATCGGCATTGGCCGAATGTGCGGATTTACTTTTCCGGAAAACTTCAACTACCCGTACAGCGCTGTCAGCGTAACAGACTTTTGGCGTCGTTGGCACATGTCTCTTACCTCATGGTTCAGAGACTATGTATATATTCCCTTGGGCGGCAACAGAGTTGGAAAAGCCCGTTGGATAGGAAATCTTTTCGTTGTGTGGGCACTGACAGGTTTTTGGCACGGCGCTAACTGGACATTCCCTGCCTGGGGACTTCTCTATTTCTGTGTCTTGGTATTGGAAAAGACGACGGGATTTGCAGAAAAGCTCGGTGTATTTGCGAGGCCGTACACCTTGATCATTGTTGTGTTAGCCTGGACTATTTTCAGGGCGGACAGCATCGGTACTGCCGGGCACTATTGGGCGGTTATGTTCGGCTTGACAGATGTGCCGATGATAGACGAGCGATTCTGGGGATTGCTTGGTGCCTGTAAGATTATATTGCCGATAGCATTCGTGCTATCTTTCCCGGTATGGCCTTGGTTACAGAAACAGCTGGTCGGAAAGACTTTATTGGAAAGCATAATTGAACCATTTGCTATCGTGTGCATATTCCTGCTGTCAGTAATGCAGGTCGTAAGTGCGAGCTATAATCCCTTTATTTATTTCAACTTCTGAGGAGGTGGCAGCATGGGCAGTAAAGCGAAAAAATATAGTGTGCTGTTTTGTGTGGGGATAGTGTTTTGCTTTTTGATTGCATTTGTAGCAAGGATAGTGGTGCAGAAATCATTTGAAGGAAAACAGATTGATGAATCATTTTTTAGACTAGCCTTCATAGATAAAGATGAGAATCATGTTATAAGATTAAAGAATAGGAAGAAAGAGATACAAGGAAAAGGTGATGAAGA
>JAZLHS010000134.1:0-10270 GCA_045616885.1 Selenomonadaceae bacterium
AATGTTATTGAGTATTCTATACTCCGTTCAGATTTCCTCTATTTTCCTTCTGCAAATCAAATTAGACTCACAGCATTTTAACAAAACTATTTCTCGCTTCATTTCCTCGAAAGCTCCTGTCCAAAATCGTACAAAAATAAAGCAGAGGCGTAAATCCTCTGCTTTATTTTTATTGGTTTCCATTTTCACAACTAAAAATCGCTATGAGCTTTTAACTTTCAGCATGGCTATTGTGTCTGCCGCCATCACTACAAACAATAGACTCACGAGTTAGTTTATTACGAGTCTATTATTGCCCACTTACAACTCATACCTATTCTCTACAATGCAGAAAAAATCACCAGCGCTTTGGCCAACAATGATGAAGGTACTCTCTGAGATACCTTTCACGACCGTTTTCAGTGGGCTCGTAGTAGTGAGAGTTTTTCGACTTATCCGGCAGGTACTGCTGAGGTGTGAAGTGGCCGGGGAAATCATGAGGATAGATATACTCTATGCCGTGGCCGAGCTTCGCCGCTCCCTTGTAGTGGGCATCCCGGAGATGCATTGGCACCGGCCCTGCTGCCTTACTCCGCACCTCGGCCAGCGCTCTGTCGATAGACAGGTAGGCAGCGTTGCTCTTCGGTGCCGAGGCGATATAGGTCACAGCCTGTGCCAGAGGAATCCGCGCCTCCGGCCAGCCTACGAATCTGACAGCATCCACCGCCGCCATCGCCAATACCAGCGCCATTGGGTCGGCATTGCCTACATCCTCTGCCGCACAGATAGCCACCCGGCGGGCAATGAATTCCAAGTCTTCGCCACCGGCAATCATCCGGGCAAGGTAGTGAATGGCGGCATCCGGGTCACTGCCTCGCATACTCTTGATGAAGGCGGAGACGGTATCGTAGTGGTTGTCGCCTTTCTTGTCGTATTTCTGCACCCGTTCGCCGACGATTGCTTCCAAAGTCGCCAGCGTAATCTCATGTTTATCATCAGCCGCCGCCAGCTCCGCCGCCTCTTCCAGCAGATTCAGCGCAATGCGTGCATCACCGCCGGACAGTCCGGCTATAGCCAGAGCTATGTCATCCTGCATTGTCAGCTTCTTTTGACCGAGGCCTCTTTCCTCATCGGCCAAAGCATGACGGACTATCCTTGCTACTGCGTTATCATCGAGGGGCGACAGCTTCACTATCCGCACTCGGGACAGAAGTGCATGGTTCACTTCAAAGAAAGGATTCTCCGTGGTAGCTCCGATAAGTATGAGCCGCCCATCCTCAACATATGGCAACAGTACATCCTGCTGACTCTTGTTGAAGCGATGTATCTCGTCGATGAAAATGATAGTTCTGCGGTGGTACAGGTGACGGGCATCCTTGGCCTCATCCACGATGCGGCGAATATCGGCTATACCGGCAGCTACTGCATTGAGCCGCTTGAAATCGCTGTCAGTCGTACCGGCTATCATTCGAGCCAGAGTTGTTTTGCCGGTGCCCGGTGGGCCAAAGAGAATCATGGAGGGAATTTTATCCGCCTCCAGCATCCTGCGCAAATAAGTGCCCGGCCCTAAAACATCTTCCTGTCCGACAAATTCATCGGCATTTCTGGGACGCATCCGCTCTGCCAGCGGCTCAAAGGCAGCGCTGTCATCCTCAGCGGCTGAAAAAAGATCAAAGTTCTCCATCATCGTATACCTGTAGAGCCGAAGCCACCAGTCCGGTCGCCCTCAGCCACATCGTCATCGGCAGTAAGATACCGATAGAAAATCCCCTGGGCTATTCTGTCGCCCTTGTTAATATTCACTGGCTCATCGCCCATGTTGCGAACAGCGATTATTATATGTCCTTCATTGTCCGGATTGTTATAGTAATCGGCATCTATTACGCCCTGACTGTTGGCCAGCATGAGCTGACGGTTTATTCCAAGAGATGACCGTATATGAATACCGAGGTATTCATCATCCTGCATATATGCCTTCAAGCCGGTGGCAATCTTTACCATCTCGCCGGGACCTATGGCAACACTCTCCGCTGCCTCTATATCGTAGCCGGCACTTCTGGCAGTCTTGCGGGCGGGTATATTTATTTTCTTGTCTGCGAAAGATGTAACTATCTCAAAACCTCTTATCTTCATAATTCTGCTCCCCAAAAGTCTTTTCTATTATTTTAACACAGAGGAAAAGCTACTAAAAGAAAAAGAACTTAAATTATAGATATTTACTGTCAAAAGGCTGCTATCTAAGAGGATATTTTGTATCTCGTGTCAAATTAAATTTCAACTGGTGAAATACGACTGAAAGAAGGGATATACATGGATTTTCAGATTTCCCGCCGGGATATGTTGAAGATGGCCGGCTTTGCAATGGCAGCCTACGCTATAGACCCATTCATCGGCTCGACCAGGCAGGTAGAAGCCGCCGCTCCCAATGATACAATAATGTTTAATGGGAAAGCTATTCCTGTCCTTTGCGAGGCTGATGTCTGCGTAGCCGGCGGCGGCTGTACCGGTGTCGCTGCCGCTGTAATGGCTGCTAGGAATGGCGCTGCTACTGTATTGATTGAGCAAGGTATATCACTGGGCGGCAGTCAGACCCTCGGCCTTGTCAATCCCATGATGCCGACCTTCGCCGCAAATACGGAAACTCCCCTGCTGAAAGAAATCGTCAAGCGATTGACTGACTATGACAGCAGCCGGCTGATATTGGACAGATACGGTCTCTCAAACTGCATCTGCTTCTCCACGGAAGGGATTGCACAGGTATATGATGATATTTGCCTAGAGTCCGGTGTGACCGTTCTTTACCGCTCCACACTGGTTGAAGCAATGTGCTCAAACGGCAAAATACATTGCTGTATCATTCAGACTGTAGACGGACTGGCTGCCGTAAAGGCCAAAACCTTTATCGACGCTTCAGGTGACGCCGTTTTAGCCCGGCTGGCCGGCGTCCCTGCTGATAAAGGAAATCCCGAAAACGACGGACGCAATCAGCCCATGAGTTTCCGGTTTGAGGTCTCCAATGTCGATGTCGAAAAACTGTATCAATATGTAACTGTTCAGCTTGGTGATACCTTCTGCTCAAAGAAACCGCCTTTCTTTTACGAAATAGGCTATGTATATGGTAATACGAAATCCAAGCTGGATCCATTTTTCAAAAAGGCTGTACAGTCAGGGGCACTTACCAAGGAGCATTGCGCACACATTCAAGCCTGCACTGTCCCGGGACGACAGGGAGTCATGTCCTTCAACTGTCCGGAATTGCCAAACAGCTACAGTGCAACAAATCCTATAGAGTACGCTCAGGCAGTACAGGTAGGTCGAAAAATGCAGCGGGAGCTTATTGAGTATTTCCGGAAAAATATGCCGGGCTTCGCAAAGGCTTATATCAGCCGGACGGCTTCTATATTGGGCGTAAGGGAGTCATGGAGAATAAGGGGCAAGCTGATTATGACCGGCAAAGACTACTACGGTCAAAGCCGCTTTGCCGATGCTGTTGCCCGTTCTGCCTACTACGTGGACATTCATGGCGGTAAGAATGGTACTCCGCTTAAAAAGGGCGAATACTATGAAATATCCTTCCGGACACTGATTACCGATGAAGTAAGCAATCTGGCTGTAGCCGGTCGCTGTGCCAGTGCCGATTTTGAGCTGAACGCTTCAATGCGTATTCAGCCCACCTGTATTGCTACCGGTGAAGCTGCCGGTATCGCCTCAGCCTGGGCTATCGCGCATGGCATCCCAGTAAATGAAGTGAAGTGGGACGAGCTGCCTGCTGATATACGCAGCTACGTGTCAGCTCATGACAACAAATCAAGCCGGTAACAAGACAACCATATAACAAATATGGGCAAAAAAATGGCTCCACCATCATGACTGATGGGGAGCCATTTTCATATTTACTTTTCTTCCGGCTTCGCAAAGTCGAATCCGTGCGCCAGCGGCCGCATCGGGCTGATGGTTGATATAGCGTGCTTATATACCATCTGCTGCTTGCCAAGGGAGTCAAGAATTACGGTAAAGCTGTCAAAGCCCCGAACATTACCCTTAATCTGAAATCCATTTACTAGGTAAATGGTAACCGCAACATTTTCTTTTCGAACCTGATTCAGGAATGTGTCCTGCAGGTTCAAAGCTTTTCCAGCCTGCTTCTGATTCATTAAAGTGCCTCCAGTCAAGTAAAAAATCTGACAAAAAACAAAGCAAAACAAGACAAACAGCGAAATATTATCGACGGTCGATAAATTTCGTTTAGGCTATTATAGCACCGCTTAATCAGAACTGCAATAATTTCGTCGAATAATCAGCAATTTTTTATTTCCTATATCCCAAACTGCTCCTTAACAATCGCCAGCAGTTCGGAAGTCAAGGTTTCATCGGTATGGTCGGTCGGATCTACCCAGCGAATGTAGGGCATACGGCGATACCATGTGAGCTGTCGCTTGGCAAAATGACGGGTGTTTTTCTTTATATCATCGGCCATTTTGTCGAAAGATATTTCCCCGGCCAAATAGGCTGCCGTCTCCCTGTACCCTATCGCCCGCATAGACTGAGTGCTGCGGTCTATCCCTGCTGCCAGCAGATTCCTGACTTCCTCGATGAGTCCATCCTGCAGCATGATATCCACTCTGAGGTTTATCCTCTCGTAGAGCTGTGCCCTTTCTCTGTTCAGCCCGATGACACAGGCATCATAGACAAGGTCTCCGGCCTCAGCAGTATCTTCAGCCTGACTGACTCTATTACGGGATATGCTTTCACCGCCGACAGCCACCTCTATTGCTCGGATTATACGCCGCACATCACGATTTGCCAGAGCTTCCGCAGCTGTCGGGTCAATGGTGGACAGCTTCTGCAGCAGGTACGCCCGCGGGTCATCCGGTGCAGCCTCTATAGCCTCTCGTTCCAGCACTTCCCGGTATTCATCATTTCCGGAAGTCTCGTTGAACCGATAGCCTTCAAGCAGTGCCTTGACATACAGACCGGTACCGCCGCAGAGAATCGGTATTTTCCCTCGGCTGTTTAATTCCTCGATTTTCTCCCGGGCAGCCGTGCAGAAGTCGGTAACATTGTAGCCGGAATTGCCGTCAAGAATATCAATCAGATGATGCGGTACTGATGCCAGTTCTTCGGCAGAAGGTTTTGCCGAGCCAATGTTGAAGCCACGATATACCAGCTGAGAATCACCTGAAATTATCTCGGTATTTAGCATTTTAGCCAGAGAAATAGCCGCACCAGTCTTACCTACGGCAGTCGGGCCAAGGATGACGATAAGACGAGGTCTCATTACAGCTCAACACTCTCGCCGGGCTTCACTACGATTACAGAGGCCTTTCCCTTTGCCTCGACCTGCTTCTTGAATTCTTCAGCGTCAGCAGCAATAAGCGGCCATGTATTGTAATGGATGGGAATAACCTTCTCAGCACCTACGAACTCAGCTGCCACAGTCGCTTCCTTTATGCCCATAGTGAAGTTGTCACCTATGGGAAGTACAGCTACAGAAACGCCGCAAAGCTCACCGATGAGCTTCATGTCGCTGAAGAGAGCGGTGTCACCGGCAAAGTAGACCACCTGACCGCCAATCTCAACAACGAAGCCTGCGGCAATTCCACCGGCTACCATGCAGCTGTGAATAGCGGGAACCATCTTAACGCTGCCGAAAGGAAGCTTCACAGTACCGCCGACATTCATGCCATGTCCATTGACACCATCCATAGTGCCAAGTATCTCGGGAATAGCCAGCACCTGTGCACCGGTACGCTTGGCAATCTCCTCTGCCTGACCAAGATGGTCAAAGTGTCCGTGAGACACGAGTATATAATCGCACTCAATATCCTCCGGCTTTGCAGCTGCCAGAGGATTTTCTGTCAAAAAGGGATCCGTCAAAACCTTGTACTTTCCGTCATCAAGCAGAAAACAGGAATGTCCGAAATAAGTATAAGTGAGCATTTTGTTACCTCCGTTCACTTTATAAAAAAGGGCTGTCTCGCGACAGCCCTATACATTCTTACCAATCAGCGAAGCGGCAGCTCAACAAGTGCGTCGCCGCGACCTTCATGCTTCTTTACATAGTCAGCGTATTCGCTTACCTTTACATTCTTCGGCAGAACCATGCCCTCTACCTGCGGCTCTTTGGAGCGAGTGAGTTCATTGGTCTCGTCTACAGACAGCTCCCGCTCAAACTTATACACGGTGTAGTAAGCAGCGCCGTCTACCTTCGCTACCTGCTGGCGGGTGTCAACATAAATGAATTGCTTTGCCATAATAATCAGTCTCCTTTGCTAAAAACATTATTTTTCTAACAGGACTGTGCATTGCTTTATCTTTATGATATTACATTTCGCCGCCAAATAGTAAATCCCTGCTAAACCACAAAATTAATTTACAGATTAACAATTATCGGGACAAATACGCCTTGATTTTGTATATCCCCTGTGCTAATTTAATGAAGTAATCAGTGTATGACATCACCTACGACAGCATTTGTCGCCCTTATCAGGTCAGCCGGAGCCAGTACCAGCTGAGCGCCGCGCTTGCCGGCACTGACCGTTATCTTTTCGTGGTCATTGACAGACCCGTGGATGAATACCGGATATGCTTTCTTCGCGCCAAGCGGAGAACAGCCGCCGCGGATATATCCTGTAAGACCGAGCACTTCCTTCAATGGTACCAGCTCACAGCGCTTATGCCCGGATATGGCGGCCAGCTTCTTCAGGTCGACCTCGGCTGCTCCGGGAATACAGCACATTATGACATCCTTGTCGGCTCGTATGACAAGAGTCTTGAATACCATGTCTACCGGCAGTCCCACCGATGCTGCCACATGGACAGCGGAAAGGTCTTCCTCATCTACCGGGTATTCAATAAGATCGTAATCTATTTTCAGGTTGTCCAGTATTCGCGCCGCGTTGGTTTTCGGCGCTGCTTTCTTCTTTGCCAAGTTCATTACCTCTTTACATTCATTTACGGATACTGCTGCTGTCCGTCTGATTTTTCTGATATTATACCATATATTTCGAAAGAAGGTACATCGTGTCCAAGCCTCTGAAAATTGCTCTCGTACAGACTGAGGTCTTTCCCGGCCGTCCCAGAGACAACGCTGACAATATAATAAAGCTCATGTCTGAGGCGAAAGATAATAAGGCTGACCTTGTAATCTTTTCCGAGATGGCTGTTCCCGGCTATCTTCTCGGCGATACATGGGAATCCGCCGCCTTTCTCGCTGACTGCCAGACTCAAAATGAACGCATCATAGCGGCCACGAAATCACTTGATATCGCCGTAATGTTTGGCAGCGTTGCACTAGACCCAGCCAAGCGGAACAACGACGGACGCCTGCGTAAATACAATGCTTTCTTTACCGCTCAAAACGGCAGATTGATTGCCCCGGCTGATGCTCCGTATCCATTTACCATCAAGACTCTGCTTCCCAACTACCGCGAGTTTGATGACAGCCGTTACTTCTTCAGTCTGCGAAAGCTCGCCTACGAGCTGAACAAGCAACCGCAGGAGCTGCTCTATCCGCTTTCTCTTACCATCAACGGCGAAGACTACCTCATCGGTCGTCTTATTTGTGAAGATGGCTGGGGGGATGACTATGACTTTCAGGTAGCTGATGCACTCATCAGGAATTGCCGGGACAAATACGGTCGGTCTCCCGACCTGTTTATAAACATTTCCGCTTCCCCATTCACTCTGGGAAAAAATCAAAAGCGCCATCGGGTATTCGGGGAGAATTCCCGCCATCACAGTACCGCGCTCATCTATGTAAATCATACCGGAATACAGAATAACGGCAAGACTATATACACCTTCGACGGTTCGTCCACAGTCTACAATAAATACGGAGAAGTCATTTCCGAAGCTGCTCCCTACGCAGAGGAAATAATCTATGCCGAGTACGACAAAGCCACCGGTGATACCACTCCGACTGACGAAAAGCCGGCGGTCACTAAATCCACCGACTGTGAGACAGAAAGCATCTATCAGGCTCTGAAATACGGAATAGAGCATTTCCTGAAGAACACGGGCATAAGCAAGGTGGTAATCGGTATCTCCGGTGGTATCGACAGCGCTGTCACGGCGGCGCTCTATGCGGCTGTCCTCCCGCCGGAAAACCTGCTGCTTATCAATATGCCCAGCCGCTTTAATTCGGCTACCACGAAGGATTTGGCCCGGCAGCTGGCCGATGCCATTGGCTGCCGATACGCTGTCGCTCCGATAGAAGAGAGCGTCGAGCTAACAGTGAACCAGATATCCGGCACCTCAATCCACTACGCCGGAAAAACAGAAACCTTTACCGTAAGCGACTTTGTCCGGGAAAATATTCAGGCCCGCGACCGCTCGGCCAGAGTTCTCGCCGGATTCGCCGCCGCCTTTGGCGGTGCCTTCACCTGCAACGCAAATAAAGCTGAACTGACTGTCGGCTACTCTACACTGTACGGCGATCAGGCCGGATTTCTCTGTGCTCTGGCCGACCTTTGGAAGCATCAGGTATACGCTCTCGCCCGCTACCTGAACAAAAAGGTTTTCCATAAAGAAATCGTCCCGCAGGGAACTATTGATATCGTCCCCAGTGCCGAGCTGTCGGCTGCTCAGGATGTGGACGCCGGGAAAGGCGACCCCATAATTTATCCATACCACGACTATCTGTTCCGCTCCTTCATCGAGCGCTGGGACAAAGCTACTCCGGCAGATATTCTCCGCTGGTACGAAGATGGCACCATCGACGCAGAACTGGGCTGCGAAGCCGGGCTCACAAGGAAGCTTTTCCCAACCCCGGACAAGTTCATCGACGATCTTGAAAGATGGTGGAGATGCTTTTCCGGTCTGGGTATCGCCAAGCGCATACAGGCTCCGCCTGTACTGGCGGTCAGCCGTCGTGCCTATGGATTTGACCATCGTGAAAGTCAAAACGGGATATATTTCACGACGGAATACCTTGAGCGAAGGAACCGACTATACAAAGCACGGTGATTATCATTCGCTTTTCTTTTTCTTGATTTTTAGTTATAATATTATTTGTTTTTTTAAGATTTTTGAAAGGAACTTTCATCATGGATAAAAAAATCAATCCTGCTGAGCTGCTGGTCTGCCGCAGTCTGGCAAATGATCCTGTCATCACGGCCGCAGCAGCTGCCATCTCATGTCCGGAGTCCTCTGCTGCTGAGGCTGTTGCCGCCCTTATCGACTGCGCAGAATCCTGCAATCTCTCCGGTAATATTCTCCGAGCCTATGTAGTAGAGAAGCTCGTTACCGACAAGAATATCGTCAACAGCACACTTGAGCGTTCCGGCGGTCAGATTGGCTCCAGTCTCCGAGAAGCCTTCATCAAGGATATGGAAATGCTTCTGCCCCTCTTCACCAATAAGCCCTCTGAGCTGATAAAGGATGCGCCATCTTTCCTTGACGATTATCAGCCAACCACTGAGCGGACTATGACCGATGCTTCTGCCTGCCTTGCTTCCTTTATCCCCAGCGCACAGACCGCTTCACAGCTTGTGGATGGATTCATTACCTACTACAGGACATACGGCTACGGCTCTATTGCTACCTACAGAGCCTTCGCTTGGAACAGCGAAAAAGAACTGCTGAAGGGTATCCGCCACTTCGAGCCCGCCTGCCTCAACAATATAATCGGCTATCAGCGTCAGAAGGACGCTATCACCAAGAACACGCTGGCCTTCCTTTCCAGTCTGCCTGCCAACAACGCCCTGCTGGTCGGTGACCGCGGCACCGGTAAGTCTACCTGCATAAAGGCTCTTGCCAATGAATACTTCCGTCAGGGACTTCGCCTCGTCCAGATAACCAAGCATCAGATGAAGGATCTGCCTAAGGTAATGGAAACGCTTCGTCAGTTCGCCAGCAAGAAATTCATCATTTATCTTGATGACCTTTCTTTTGAGACCAGCGAAAGCGACTACAAGTATGTGAAATCCGCAATCGAAGGCGGCGTAGAGCCGCGTCCGGAGAATGTTCTCATATATGCTACCAGCAATCGCCGTCACCTTATCCGTGAGACCTGGCACGACCACGAAGAGGCCGGTGACAATGAGCTGTACAGCAACGACAGCGTCAATGAGACTGTCTCCCTCTCCGACCGCTTCGGTCTTATCATCAAATTCCGGGCACCCAGTCAGGATGAATATCTGGCCATCATCGACCACGCGCTCAGACAGGAAGGTGTCATCCTCGAACCGGAACAGCTTCGCATCGAAGGAAAGCGCTGGGAGCTTGATCACAGCGGCCGCAGCGGTCGTACTGCCCAGCAGTTCGCAGCCTACTACCTCGGTCAGAGAGT
>JAZLHS010000135.1:0-3345 GCA_045616885.1 Selenomonadaceae bacterium
GCGGCCTTCGGCCCTCCGGTAACGCTTGTTCACCGTTCGATCCATGTAGCGCTCCTCTGCTCCATGGGCTTTCTGATGTACCCGTTCAACTCCAAGTCGGACCACAAGAAGCCGAGCCTGATTGACTGGGTGCTGGCAGGCCTTTGCTACACCGCGCCTGTGTATATCGCGACCGACTACCTCGGCGTTGTCGAGCGCGCCGGCAATCCGAACGATATGGATATGGCGATGGCGACTCTGATGGTCGCTCTGGTGCTGGAGTGCTCCCGCCGCGTAACGGGCAATGCGCTCTCCGTACTGAGCCTTATTTTCATCGCCTACGGCATTTTCGGTCGCGAAATGCCGGGCATGTTCATGCACCGCGGCTACGACTGGGCGTCCTTGAGCAATCATTTCTTTGCTAATACCGAGGGTGTCTACGGCACCTCCGTCAGCGTAGCGGCCAGCTACATCTTCCTCTTTATCCTGTTCGGCTGCGTCATGCAGAAGACAGGCATGGGCCTTTTCTTCAACGATATGGCGCTGGCTATCGCGGGCGGCACGAAGGGCGGCCCCGCGAAGGTAGCGGTTATCGCTTCCGGTTTCCTCGGCTCCATTAACGGCTCCGCTGTAGCAAATGTTGTTACCACCGGCGCCTTCACTATTCCGCTGATGAAGAAAATCGGCTACTCCAAGGATTTCGCCGGTGCCGTTGAGGCCAGTGCCTCCGTAGGCGGCCAGCTGTTGCCGCCGATTATGGGCGCTGCCGCCTTCATCATGGCCGAAATGATTTCCGTGCCGTACTCCCAGATTATCATTTGGGCGGCTATCCCCGCGCTGATGTACTACCTCGGCATTATCATCCAGGTACACCTCCGCGCCGCTAAGACCGGCCTGGTCGGCCTGCCCAGTGAGCAGCTGCCCGCCATCAGGGATGTCATCAAGTCCCGCGGCCATCTTTTCATCCCGATTTTGTTCCTGCTGTACATGCTGTTCTTCTCCGGAACCACAGTCATCTACTCCGCAGTTATCACCATCATCGTCACCATTCTCGTCTCCCAGCTGCGCAAGGAAACCCGTATTGATTTCCAGGGCCTGCTGGACGCGCTGGCTGACGGTGCCAAGCAGACCGTTTCCGTAGCTGTTGCCTGCGCCTGCGTAGGTATTATCATTGGCGTCTGCTCCAAGACCGGCTTCGGCCTGACGATGGCCAACACCATCATTTCCCTCGGGGACCAGAGCTTGTTCTTCACGCTCGTCTTCACCATGATTACCTGCATGATTTTGGGCATGGGCCTGCCGTCCATCCCCGCGTACATCATCACCGCTACCATTGCTGCACCGGCACTGGCTAAGCTGGGCATCCCCGTGGGCGCGGCTCACATGTTCTCCTTCTACTATGCAATGTTCGCTAACCTGACTCCTCCGGTTGCGCTCGCTTCCTTCGCGGCAGCAGGCCTCTCCGGCGGCGACCCGGTCAAGACCGGCGTGCAGTCCGTCAAGCTGGCCATTGCAGGCTTCATCGTACCGTTCATGTTCGTCTACTCGCCGCAGCTCATGCTGATTAACACTACGCCGTTTGAAGGCTTCAACACAGCGCTATCTGCGTGTCTGGGCGTATTCCTCATCGGTGTGGCAGTTGAGGGCTACTGCTACGCACTGCTGCCCATGTGGCTCCGTATCGTCACTGCAGCCGGTGCGCTCCTGCTCATGAACCCCGGCATCGAGACTGACATCATCGGCATCATCACGCTGGTAGTGATGGTGGTTATTATGAAGAAGAAGGCGAAGGCCGCAGCGGCGTAAAACGACAGGCGTTGCCGTAATCATCCCGTAGACTAACTATCAAAAGAAAAGCATAATTTCATATTTAGGTATTATAATATATATGAAGTAATGGAGGGTAACTATTAATACATCCATCAGTCTCAATAGTCCATGGTTTAATAACGGCAGTCAGTATTATAAAAATTGATGTAATGAAAGAAAAACAAAAAGGAACCACGATCAATATCAGAATTGAACGTGGTTCTTTATTTTAGTTTGCAACTTTGCGATACGCTACTTTTTCTTCAAATGCGGCTCTGTTTATAGGAGAGGCATCAGCTGATAGCTTTACGGAATGTGTCTCTGTATCGCTACAACCCGGCTTTTTTAATTTTTTGATATATGGATTTTTAATAGCTGCTGAAAAATCATATTCCTCTTTCATTATAATCACCTCATCGTTATTTCGTTATCGTAACAAAGCGTTTCCTTCTTTGTAGCCTTTCGGGCAGAAATAATTCTGATAACTGTTTCGGATTGACGGTAGCAATGACAGACGACTAATAATTTGGCTTGTAAACTCATGCCTAAAATAATAAACCGGTCTTTTTCTGTAGAATGTTCCGGATCGCTTATTAATAGGGCATTTTCGTCATAAAAAACGCTACGCGCTTCCTCAAATGAAACGTTATGTTTCTTTTTGTTTATACTATTTTTGTTTTCATCCCATTTGAATGTTAGCTCTTCCATACTTTCAATATAGGTGTGTTACAGCTTTTTGTCAAGTGGTGGCAGCTGTACAGAAAAGCCCAGACCTATACCGGTCTGGGCTTTAATCAATTGCAACAATCAACAGTTTTACCACACAAAATTTCGATAATCTCATCAAAAAGGCCAATTATCTTTTCTTTTGTTTCTTCTGAACCGCTGAATACTGCCAGCAGCTTGCCATCAGCCAAGATGTCATTATCTTCGAAGCGCAGACTTTCAGTATGGCTCAATGTGTCAAAATCAACAACACTCTGTACTCCGTCACTTTTAGCGTATATGCCCTCGCTTGTTACGGCAAAACACTCCTCACCATTTGCTGAAGCTTCATGAGCAAGAAATATGTCCCCCTCGGCTTCTAAAGTACGTCTCAATTTCTTTGATGCAACCTTAAATTCAGCAGGTTCCTTTTTCAAAACTGATGCCAAAAGGTTTTCCAATGGGGATGATTCCAATTCCCGCATGGTTTCAGCTGTCTTCAGGTGCATGTTCATTTGTTCCTTAAAGAAGAAACATGCAACCTCAACCTTTTTAATTTTTGTTCTGTCAATCGCCATTCATCTCATCCTTTCCAATTGCATAGAAAAAGCCCGAACCACAACGGTTCGGGCATAAATAAGTTATTCAAATACATGGTATATAACTGAAAAAAGAAACTTATCACGCATATTTAATTAATCATATCAAAGAATGGGCTTTATTAATTATTCATCAATACTGTCCATAAGGGCAGCAAGGCGTTTTATCGTTTCAAGTGCCTTGTTGAAATCTTGTTTAGCATCTGTATAGAGTAAATCTTCATGAAGATGATTGTAACGGTTTTGAATTATT
>JAZLHS010000136.1:0-6171 GCA_045616885.1 Selenomonadaceae bacterium
AATAGCCTGAATGTCTTCGGTCGTCTTATGCTGAGAAAGGGAATCGGCGAGAAGCTCGCTGAGGGCGGCGGCGTAAGACTGACCGGATTTCAAGCGGTCTTTCAGTCTGCGGCCGATTGCTTCATTGCTGCTGAGAGCAGCAATTGCCTGTAGCAGTGGGAGGTTATCCGTTTCGGCTCCGAAGGCAATAGTGTCAGCACCGGCGGCCTGCAGGAGACGGACGCCGCCGGCAGCGAAGCCCTGGGCACTGCGTATGGCAAAGACGGCAGGCAGCTCGGCAACGAGGCTGACGCCGCTGTCGACTGCCCAGCGGGCGCGTGACCATTTGCTGGCGATGGCTGCTTCACCGCGCTGGGTGAATGAGCCACTGATGGCGGTGATGACAGGGACATTGCCGAGGCGGCGTCGGACTTCCCGAAGCTGGTAGCGATGGCCGTTGTGAAAGGGGTTGTACTCGGCGACAATTCCGACAATGCTCATGACTTATCTATCCTTCTGCTGATGTTACTTAAGAAAAGAGCTGTGAAAAAAGTCTGACATAGACATCATCCGTCTCGCGAAGCGTAGCGTAGAAGTGGGTGAGGTTAAAGCAAAAAGGAGCTGTGAAAAATGAGTTATCATTTTTGCACAACTCCTTTTATAAAATTTCAAGTTACATGCAGCGGTATACGCCGACAACCTTGCCGAGGATGCGAACCTGCTTCTCGAAGAAAGGCTCCATATCGTCGTTCTCCGGCTGGAGGCGCCAGCCGTTCTTCTCCTTGTAGATGCGCTTTACGGTCGCAGACTCTTCGTTTACAAGGGCAACACCGATGTCGCCGTTGCGGATGGTATCCTGCTGCTGTACCAGCACGTAATCTCCGTCCAGCATACCAATCTTTATCATGCTGTCGCCCTGAACACGGAGCATGAAAATCTGATTGCCGTTACTGCCGACAAGGCTCTCGGGGAAGGTATAGGTATCTTCAATATTCTCTTCGGCCAGAATAGGAACTCCGGCGGCAACCGTACCAACAAGAGGAACCGGAACCGAACGAGACCACGGCTTCTTATCCAAAAGATCAATTGCTCTCGGCTTCGTGGGGTCACGGTGGATAAGCCCGCGACGCTCCAGCATACGAAGGTATGCATGTACGGTAGAGCTTGACTTCAGGCCAATGGCATCACCAATTTCCCGGACGGATGGCGGATAGCCGTGAGCGGCGGCGAATTCTTCCAGGAATTGATAGATGGCATCCTGACGCTGACCGGCGGTCTGATTTTTTCTGCGTGCCATTTTAACACTCCTTAATAAAATTTTTGTTTGCTTTATTCTAACACATTGATTTCCGAATGGGAATACTTTTTTGCCGGTGCTGATAAATATTTTGAAATATTTTTCATTGGGAGGTTCGGCTATTGAGCAAAAGACGGAGGGGATAATAATTGCAATTTTTTCTTACAATGTTATAATGTGTAAAATAACAATAGTTTTATCACGAAAGGAAAACGCATTATGCAGCGGGATGAATATCAGTACGAGGATATGGTTCGAGAGTTGAGAGAGGCTGTGCGTCTGCGGCAGCTCACCATGACCAGCCATATTCAGATAATGCGGGACAAGCAGATAAAATACGGCGGAAACTACCCGATAATAGACTGGTACTACGACCGGGAGGGGATGGCCGGCATGGCATCTGCCCTGCTGGACGAGGTTGAAGAGTCCGGCAACATCGTCGTCAATGTCGACAGCGAGGATGGGTTGGCGCAGGAGCTGTTGGATATAGTTCAGTATGTAGAGGATATGCCGTATCTGGAGGATGCCACCGTAGCGCAGGTTCTCTGGGAGATGGAGAAAACTCTGCGGTCATAACTCCATTTGCGGCAAAATCGGCAGCATAGTATTCCTCAAAGCCATCAAAAAGCGGTTGTTGCTTTCTGATGCTTTGGGGATTTTTCTTTCCCTTGAAAATTCATAATTCCTTTGCTATAATAAAGCCAATTTTCGCAAACTAAAGAAGTAAAGCTTGCAAATCTGAAAGGGAGAACGGGGGAAAGGAAAATGGTAAACCCCAAACTGCGGGATGAACAGAATGATCGTCTTTGTCAGGCTGTCCTTGCACTGAAGACCGTGGAGGAAGCCTATCAGTTTTTTGAAGACATCTGCACCATCGGCGAGCTGAAGGCGCTGTCCCAGCGAATGGAAGTAGCCCGGATGCTCAGTGAGGGCTGCACCTACGAATCTATCGTGGAGACCACCGGAGCCAGTACGGCGACCATAAGCCGGGTAAAGCGCTGCCTGAACTACGGGGCCGATGGCTATCAGCTGGTCCTTGACCGCATGAAGAAAAAGAAATAATAAGGTGAACGCAAATGAACAACCAAGAAGCAGCTTTGAAGATACCCTACGGCACTCGTGATTTCCTGCCGGCAGAGGCTGCAGACAAGCGCCGGGTAGAGTCGGCTATTGCCGCTGCTTTTGCTGCCTGGGGCTACGATGAAGTAGTTACTCCTACTATCGAATATCTTGATACTCTCACTATGGGCTCCGGAGCGGCGCTGGAACCACATATGTTCAAGCTTTTTGACAAGGACAATCGCACCCTGGCTCTCCGCCATGAGATGACGACACCTATCGCTCGTCTGGTCGGCAGTCGCCTTAAGGAAGAGAAGCTGCCGCTGCGTCTCTCTTACATCAGTGATGTGTATCGCTACGAGCAGGCTCAGGCCGGTCGCCAGTGCGAATTCTTTCAGGCCGGCGTAGAGCTCATGGGCTCTGACGATGCAGCCGCTGATGCCGAGATTATTGCATTGGCAATCAATTCCGCTACGGCAGCCGGACTGGATGACTTCACCGTCTGCCTCGGACAGGTCAACTACATCAGAGCGGTGCTGAAGGAGCTTGGCCTTGATGATGAAGGCCGCCGCATGGTAGAGAAAGCCATGGAGCGACATGACTTGGTTGGTCTGGAAAAGATTGCGGCCAGCCTGAAGCTCTCTGAGACGGCGACAGAAATTATAATGGAGCTGCCGGTCCTTCACGGAGGCCCCGAGCTGTTGGCAAAAGCAGAAGCTCTCACCGACAGCGAGGCAGCCAAGACGGCCATCTGCAACCTGAAGAGCATCTATGCTCTGCTGGAGGATTATGGCGTAGCTGACAGAGTAGTATTCGATCTCGGGGTCATCCGTGACTTCGGCTACTACACCGGCATGGTCTTTGAGGCATACGCACCGGGACTTGGCTTCCCGTTGGCCGGCGGCGGACGCTATGACAATCTTTTGTCGGATTTTGGTCGTCCATGTCCGGCTACCGGCTTTGCACTGGGCATTGATCGCCTGATGCTGGCCAAAGAGCGTCAGGGTCAGGGTAGTGCCGGAGTGACCCGAGATGTATATGTTGGCTATGGGCAGGGCAAGGCCTCCGAGGCTATCCGCAAGACTATGGAGCTGCGGGCTGATGGCAAGACTGTAGTCACCGGGCTTTGCAGTGAGACCAGAGCCGAGGCTGAGGCCGAGGCCAAAGCTCAGCTGGCAGAACAGCTTATCTACATAGAGTAAGGAATGGGCTTCTTTTACAGAATCGGTCAATATCTGTCGGCAGTCAGGGCAGAGCTCTTCGGCGCCGGCGGAGACGAATATATTGCCGAATATCTCAGCGAAGGTGAGCAGCGGCTGTGGAGAATCCAAAAAGCTCCCGACCGGGCTCATTCGCTGAATGTGGCCAGAACGGCAGATGAGCTGCAAAAGAATGTTCCCGAAGGACTGACGGCAGAAGAACGGATAATTTTGCTGAAGGCCGCTCTGCTTCACGATGTCGGTCGAGGGGAGTTCGGCAGTTCGACGGCTAAGTCATTGGCTGTGCTGCTTACCAAGTACGGCTGCGGCGGCAATAAAAAAACGGACGCCAAAAGGCGTCCGGAAACTCCTGAAGAGTTTTCTGGCGGCGGCTATTGTGCCAGACTGCTGTATCACTATTACTGCCACGCCGAGATAGGAGCGAAGATGCTCGCGGATGTGTATCAGCGGAACGGTGAGCTCAGTGAAGCAGAGAAGAGGATAATCCATCTGGTGAAACACCATCGCGATGAAGATTATGGGAAGGATCGGCTGCTAAAGCTGCTTATTGAGGCAGACCGAAGGAACTAAAGGTACTAAAAGAACTGAGGTTAATAGCCTCGTACCTTATCTACTACATTCTGCATTTTCGCAGCATCCGGGAAGACCTTAAGATTTTCGCAGAAGATATTGATGGTTCGGGTGAGATACATCGGCGACATGGCTGCGTCATGGGGAGTGACGATGAGATTCGGAGCGTCCCAAAGGGGATTGTCCTGAGGCAGCGGCTCGGTGCGGAATACGTCAAGCGAGGCCCCGGCGATGATGTCATCCTGTAAGGCGGCAGCAAGGTCTGCATCTACGACAGTCTCGCCTCTGGATACGTTGATGAAGATGGCATTGCGCTTCATCTTCTTAAATCTGTCGAGGTCGAAGAGGTCATGGGTCTCCGGAGTGACCGGCAGAGTGACGATGACTACATCGCCCTGCGCCAGTGCTTCGTCAAGCTCGCCGGTGCCGTAGACTTTATCGATACCGGGCACATCGGTCACATGCTGCTTGACGCCGAGTACCTTCATGTCCATAGCTTTCAGCTTGGCGGCGATACCGACGCCTACAGCGCCGAGGCCGACGATGACAGCGGTCTTGCCGGCGATTTCGTCCAGACCTTTTATGCCGGTTTCCCAGCGATGGGTCTTCTGGTTGTCGTAGGTGTGGAAAAGCTTTCGGGTGAAGCCGAGGATGATGCCGAGACAGTGCTCGCCCATGGGGATTCCGTGAATGCCCTTCGAGTTGGTGAGAATGGTATCACCGGCAACAAAGTCGGGGAGAGCGGTAAGGCGGTCAACTCCGGCGGACAGGGTGTGAACCCAGCGGCAGTTTTTAGCCAGCGGGAGAATGTGAGCCCAGTTCAGCATACCGCCGAAGCCAACGAGAATGTCTGCATCGGGGATGAGGGCATCTGCTTCGGATTCCTTGACGGTGATGAGCTCTGCATCGGGGCGAGCAGCTTTGATTTGCTGCTCCAGCTTACTGCCGAGCTTTGTGAAGGTCAGAATTTTCAGCATAACGATATCTCCTTTATTGTTTTTCCATAAATATATCTCTATTGATGGATTTATTATAAATGTTTTTTCAGTCCGTGAAAAGGATTGTTTACCATGTCCCTTGACGGGATTGTTTAATAGTGTTATTATGTGACTTGTTAATAATTTAGCAAGATAAAGAATAAAAATAAATGCTTTTTCGGAAAGGATTTTTTGAATGGTCACCCGCGATAATGATTGGTTGACAATTGCGCTGCCCAAGGGCAAGCTCTTCGGCCTCTCCCGCAGTCTCTTTGAGGCTGTCGGCATCGAGGCGGAGGGACTGGAGGAGGACTCCCGCAAGCTGGTCATCACCAACGAAGAAAAGAAAGTAAAATTCATCATCGCCAAGACGGCCGATGTACCAACCTATGTAGAATACGGCGCGGCAGACATCGGCGTAATCGGCAAGGACGTGCTGGAGGAGTCCGGTCAGGATGTTTACGAGCTGCTTGATTTGGGCTTTGGCCGCTGTCATCTCATGATGGCCGTGCCGGCGGCTGAGCGGCGGGAAAATCTCCATGATTATTCTCATACTCGCGTTGCCACCAAGTTCCCGCATCTGGCGGAGAAGTTCTTCGCCGGACACGGAATGCAGATGGAATACATCAAGATGAACGGCTCTATCGAGCTGGGGCCTATCGTCGGTCTCTCCGAGAGTATCGTCGACATTGTAGAGACCGGTACGACTCTCCGGGAGAACAATCTGGTGGAGATAGCTCATATTATGGATGCCTCGGCCAGACTTATTGCCAACCGGGTCAGCTTCCGACTGAAGTTCGACCGTATTCATGGATTGGCCGAAGCAATGAAGGCTGAGCTGGCAAAGCGAGCAAAGAAATAAACTGTAGGGAAAACAACGACCGTAAAGCCTCCCCTTCATGGGAGGTGACCGTGCGTAGCGAGGTCGGAGGGCAACAGCTAATCCATTTCGTAGTCTCCCCTTGAAAAGGGGAAGTGGCCGCGCGTAGCGAGGTCGGAGGGCAACCGCTAATCCATTTCGTAGTCTCCCCTTGAAAAGGGGAGGTGGCCGAGCGTAGCGAGGTCGGAG